>DATCSZ010000043.1:0-8937 GCA_036568205.1 Pseudomonadales bacterium | reverse complement strand
AAGCCGGTGTGGCGTGGCAGCACCGGCCGCAGCGTGCAGGCGCACAGCCTGACGGCGGACGAACTGGCCCGGCTGGCCGGGCGTATCCGCCGCCAGCCGGCCCAGTTTGTTGCCCAGCCACTGGTGGCGGCAAGCTGTCTGCCGGTGTACGCCAACGGCGAGTTACAGCCACGGCCTGCCATCCTGCGCAGTTTTGCGGTGGCGGCGGATACTTCCTATGCCATCATGCCCGGCGGCCTGACACGGGTCGGCAGCGGGCTGGACACCTTCAACCTGACCAGCCAGAGCGGTTCCTGCAGCAAGGATACCTGGGTGATTGCCACCGAGCCGGAACGTATTGACAGCCAGGCCGGACGCATGGAACGCCGCGCGGCATCACCGATAGAGATGGTCAGCCTGCCCAGCCGGGTGGTGGAAAACCTGTTCTGGATGGGGCGTTATGCCGAGCGTGCTGAATGCTCGCTGCGCCTGCTGCGTACGGCATTTTTCCTGCTCAATGGTGAACGTGCACCGGGCCCTGGCAGCCGCCGGGTGCTGCTGGCGACAGTCAGCCAGGTAACGGCCACCATGCCGGGATTTGTTGAAGCCGATGATGCGCAGATCGCAGCGCCGGAGCAGGCCCTGTGGCAGCTGGTGGGTGATGGCAGCATGGCCGGCAGCGTCAGTTTCAACCTGCAGGCGATGCTGCAGTGTGCTGACCAGTGCAAGGAGCTGATGTCGCCGGACATGTTGCGTATTCTCAGCGACATGGGTGATGAACTGGCGGCGCTGAACAATACGCTGAATGGCGGCTTCGCCTATGCGCCGGAGGAAGCGCTGAACCCGCTGATCACCATTATGACGGCACTGATCGGCCTGACCCAGGAGAGCATGGTGCGTGGCAGCGGCTGGCGCTTTAATGAAATTGGCCGACGGCTGGAGCGTGGCCTGCTGACCGGCCAGGTGATCAGCGGGCTGGTGGCAAGCGGCCAGCCACAGGCAGACCAGGATGTGCTGGTGCATGCCATGTTGCTGTCACTGGAGGTGCTGATCACCTATCGTCGTCGTTATGGCACCGGCATGGATATTGCCAACAGCCTGGATCTGGTGCTGATGGACACCGACAATCCGCGCTCATTGTTGTACCAGCTGGAGCGCTTGCAACAGCATATCAGCGAATTGCCACGTGCCGATGGCCGTCGCCATGAACTGCCGGCCGAGTTGCGTTACGCGGTGGAGGCAGCAACCGGCGTCAAACTGTTACGGCTGGATGAGCTGGCGGCACTGGATGACAGCGGCCATTATGGCCGGCTGCTTGACAGCCTGGCAGAAACCCGCCGCCTGCTGGCCACCATCAGTGATGCAATCAGCAGCCGCTATTTTGATCACCGCGAAAGCTCACAGCAGCTGGTGCAGGGTGTGTGGGAGGTCAGCGAATGAGATACCGGGTCAGTCATGACACGGAATACCTGTACAGCGACACCGTGTCCCACTGCTATAACCTGGCCTGCCTGGTGCCACGGACCAGCCGGCGGCAACGCTGCATCAGCAACCGGATTGTGGTGGAACCGACGCCTGCCAGCAGTTCGCGCCGCACGGATTATTTTGGCAATGAAGTGTTCCAGTTTGAAATCCAGCAGCCGCACCAGCGGCTGCTTATCCGCTCCGTCAGCGAGGTGGATACCGGCCCGCAATATTCAGCCCCGCAGCTGGATATCGGCATCAGCTGTGCGGACGCCAGGCGGCAACTGGATGAAGCCAGAACAAGCGACAACCTGCTGGCGCGTGAATTTGTGTTTGACTCGCCGATGGTGAAAATCAGTGACGCACTGCGTGACTACGCCGCGCCCTCGTTTGCCGATGAACGCTCGCTGCTCGGTGCCGTGATGGACCTTACCCGGCGCATCCACAATGAATTCAGCTACTGCCCGGAATCAACCACCATTGCCACCCCGCTGGCGGAAGTGCTGGAAAAAAGACGTGGCGTTTGCCAGGATTTTGCCCACCTGCAGATCGGTTGCCTGCGGGCAATGGGCTTTGCTGCCAAATATGTTTCCGGCTATATCGAAACCCTGCCGCCGCCGGGCAAGGAAAAACTGGTTGGCAGCGATGCCAGTCATGCCTGGATATCCGTGTATTCGCCGGCCGAAGGCTGGGTGGAATTTGACCCGACCAACAACTGCGTGGTGGCCGACCAGCACGTGATTACCGCCTGGGGACGCGATTACTACGATGTCACGCCGCTGCGCGGTGTGATCTTTGGCGGCGGCGATGCGCCGGTGCTGAATGTCGCCGTTGATGTGCAGCGCTTATAGCGGACGCCTTGTCACTGCCGGCGTGCTGGCTTAGAGTAGTTGCCTTGTCCCACGCCGGAAACCACAGTAATGACTGAGCAGTACAACGAAGATTCCGAACACCGCCTGGCGTTGCGCCATGTGCAGCCGGAAGATTATGACGATATCCGTGCCATCATGACGCGGGTTTACACCGAGGTGGGCGGGCCGTGGCCAAAACGGCAGTTTCTCGCCCAGCTGAAAACCTTTCCGGAAGGGCAAATCTGCATTGAAGACCACGGCAAGGTGGTGGCCGCCGCATTTGCCGTGATTGTCGATTACGACAAGTTTGGCGACCAGCATACCTATGACGAGATCACCGGCGATGCCTACCTGACCACCCATGACCCTAACGGTGATGTCTTGTACGGGGTGGATGTTTTTGTATCGCCGGATTATCGTGACATGCGCCTTGGCCGGCGCCTGTACGAAGCGCGCAAGGAGCTGTGCCAGAACCTCAACCTGAAGGCGATTATCGCTGGCGGCCGTATCCCCAACTATGGCCAGTATGCCGAGCAGATGACACCGCAGCAGTATATCGAAAAGGTCAAAAAGAAAGAGATCTATGACCCGATCCTGACCTTCCAGTTGTCCAACGACTTCGAGGTAAAGCGGGTACTCAGCGCCTACCTGCCGGAAGACAAGGCATCGCGCGGTTATGCCACACTGCTGCAATGGCACAACCTGTATTACGACCCGGAAAAAACCCCGCTGATCGGCGCACCACGCAGTGCGGCACGCATTGGCTGTGTGCAGTGGCAGATGCGGCCGGTGCAATCCATGCAGGAAATTATCCAGCAGGTGGAATACTTTGTTGATGCACTGTCCGACTACCAGTGTGATGTGGCCTTGTTCCCGGAATTTTTCAATGCCCCGCTGATGGGGCTGGAAAACCACCGCACCTCACTGGATGCGATCAAGGCGCTGTCGACATTTACTGACGATATTGTTGAGGCGATCAGCAAGCTGGCAGTGGCCTATAACATCAACATCATTGCCGGCTCGATGCCGCAGCTGGAAGACGACGGCCTGTACAATGTGGCCTGGTTGTGCCGGCGCGACGGTACGGTGGAAAACCAGTACAAGCTGCACCCGACACCGAGTGAAAAGCGCGACTGGATCATGCAAGGTGGCGACAAGCTGAATGTGTTTGATACCGATTTTGGCAAGATCGGCATCCTGATCTGTTATGACGTGGAGTTCCCGGAGCTGGCCCGGCTGTTATCCGAGCACGACATACAAATCCTGTTTGTGCCATTCTGGACCGACACCAAAAACGGCTACCTGCGCATTCGTTATTGTGCCCAGGCACGGGCGATAGAAAACGAATGTTATGTGGCGATAGCCGGCAGTGTCGGCAACCTGCCCAAGGTGGATAACGCCGATATCCAGTACGCCCAGACGGCGGTGTTCTCGCCATCGGATTTTGCCTTCCCGCACGATGCGATCATGGCAGAAACCACACCGAATACCGAGATGACGCTGATTGTCGACCTCGATTTTGAAAAACTGAAACGCCTGCAGAATGAAGGCTCGGTGCGCAATTACCTGGATCGCCGGCGGGATTTGTACAAGATCAAGTGGCTCGGTGAATAGGCGCATGCCTGCTGCAAAAGCCGCGTTTTGCCGTTGCCGTGATGCCACTGGCAGTGGCGGATAAACCGCAATAAAACCACCATGGAGATGATGTGATGAAAGACTTTCCCGCCCACTACGCCGAACTGAGCCGCTGGATGGAAAAAATGGGCACCGCGATGCCGGCGGTGATGCAGGGCTTTGGCGCCTTGCATGAGGCCAGTATCCAGCCCGGTGCGCTGGACAGCAAAACCAAGGAGCTGATCGCGCTCGGCATTGCCATTACCGTGCGCTGTGACGGTTGCATTGCCTACCATGTGCACGATGCCTTGCAGGCCGGTGCCAGCGCCGGGGAAATTGCCGAAACCGTATCAGTGGCGATCCTGATGGGCGGCGGCCCATCGGTGGTATATGGCATTGAGGCGATGCAGGCAGTGGAGCAGTTCCAGCAGCAGGCGTGAGCTTGCTGCAGAGGTGATCAGCGCATGTCGCTGATCACCGATTCCAGCGCGCTGTCGAACAGCAGCGTGTTGCTGACCACTTCCAGCTTGCCGTTGCGGATCAGTTCCAGCAGTTGCTGGCTGGTGTAGGTGCCTTCCTTCATGCCGTTGCGCAGCACCAGCACCCAGGTGTCGTTAAACTTGATATGCGCCGCCACTTTCACCTTGATGGGCGGATCGCTGTCCAGCTTGCGCAGCCAGCTGCCGATCTGGATGTCTTTCAGCAGCGCATCTTCCTCGGCCTGGCGGGCGGCGTCTTCATTGTCGCTGTCATCCTCGTCAGCAAGGTCTTCACCGATATTGTCATGGCCGGCGCCAAGTGCGGATTCAATCGCCTGCAGCTGGCGTTCAATCTCACTGGCCTCAATACCGGCATCGGCCAGCTTTTCTTCCAGCACAATCATGAATACTTCGACGTCTTCCTGTTCCTTGCTGCGCAGGTTGGCCAGCAGGCTGTTCTCGATTTCCATGGCATCCTGCCAGGCGACCGAATTTTTGTCGTTTTCCTTGTTGTAGATAAAAAACAGCGCCTGTTGCCAGGTGGTGTCGATAAACTGGCGCACCGCATCGGGCAGGCGCAGGTGGCCGAATTTTTTCTGGATGTGTTTGCCGGCTTTTTCACGTGCGGTGTGCAGCCGCGCCTGGGCGGTTTCGCGGTCGACAATGCGGTTTTCCAGCTGGCTGGTTTTTTTCTCCTCGCTTTCCTTGAAGGTGAAAAAATCCTCAATCGCTTCATCAAAAATCAGGTAGTCGTCATCAAAGTCGTTGCTGACCTTGTCGACCACGGCAGACATTTTTTTGTACAGGAAATCGTGTTCCGGGTTTTTCTCCGGTGACCAGCTGACACTGGCCTCGGCAATGCTGTTGAACAGCTTTTGTGCCGGGTTGTCGGTGTCGCCAAAAAACAGTTCATCCTGTACTGCGGCTTTCAGCAGTGGCGCCTGTAGCTGGGTCAGCAGTGCCTTGATCTCGTTCGGTACGTGGGCGTTGCCGAGCAGGTTTTCAAACACCATCGACATCACGCTGATGGTATTGGCGGCCTGCGGGTTAAGGCCGTATTCCTGCAGCTGTGCCTTGTCACCGAGCTGTTGCGCCAGCGGTGCGGTATCGTCCAGCTTGCGGTAGACACCATCATCGCCGGTGACCGGCATGGCACGGATCAGGTCAACCCTGGCGGCCAGCTCCTGCTTGCTGATGCGCGGTGCGCCGGCTTTCGACTGGATAACATGCTGGCTGGCAGATTCCGGTATTTTCAGCTGGCTGATAAAGCCGGCAATCTCGGCGGAAATCTGCTGCTCGTCGTCGCTGTCCTCGCTGACGCCGAGCATTTTTTTGCGTTTGTCCCTGGCTTCCTGGCGGGTTTTTTCGGCCCGTTCGCGTGAGCGGCTGTCCTCTTCGGTCAGGTCGGGCAGGATATTGTGCTCGATCAGCAGCCGGTTGGCGCTGTCAAGCATGCTGCCGTAATAGCGTTTCAGGTTCAGCAGCAGGGCCAGTAGTATGTTTTTTTTCTGTTCGCGTTCCAGCTGCAGCGGTTCTATCGCCGCCAGGAAGGCGCGGCCCAGCGTCACCGGGCCGATCGGCACCTGGCCCAGGTTCAGTTCGCGTTTCAGCAGGTGCTCCAGGCGCAATGTGGCCAGTGTCAGCGGATGGCGGAAATTGTCCAGCAGGCTGGATTCCACATGGCTGAGCACCAGCTGGAATTCCAGCTCATCGTGCGAGACCAGTTGCAGTTCGGCCAGCGCCTGGCCAAGCCGGCGTGACTGGCGTTGCAAGGCCTGCTGGAAGCTGTGGTTAAGCTCGGTAAAAAAGTGCTGTTTCAGCTGTGCCAGTTTGCGGTTGTATTCATCCGTTGCCTCCTGGCTGATGCCGGTCAGCCGCAGTGGCTTGTTATCGGCCGGCTTGCTGGCGGCCGGCGCGGCCTGTTTGACAAAATCCAGTGCTGCGCTGCTGTCTTTTGTGGCGGGGGCTGGTGCGGCGGCTTTTTCTGCCGCTGCCGGTGCAGGTGCATCAGCCGGGGCGGCCAGGGAGGCGGCCAGCTGCTGTGCCAGCTGGTCAAAAATGGTGTTGACCGGGGTCTGCAGGCTTTTCTGGATTTTGTCCAGTACCGATGGCATGGGCTGTACAACGTGGCTGGTCATGTCCGCTCTTTTTATGGGAGGTTCGGGCAGGCGCACACAACTGCGCCGGCAAGACGTTTGAAGAGCTTAGACCATGTTGGCCAGGCTTGCATAAGCACCGCTGACAAAAAAAGCCCCGCAGCAGCGGGGCAAGGTGTGTGGAAGGCTGGATTATTGCTCTGGCAGTGGCCACTGGCCCGTGCCTGTGCATCGACCGGCCTCCTGCCGGTGATGCCGGAAATGGCGACCATTGCCCTGGCAGGCGCCGGTCACCATCGCGCTGCTAGTCCTGCAGCAGCGTTCGCTGGATGCGGTAAACCGTGGTGGTGCCGCTGACCTCGTTGCCGACAATCAGCAGTGGCTCACCATTCGGGCTGTCGCCGGCGCTGACAAACTGCATGCCTTCCGGGCCAAGGTCGCCGGCATCCACACCATCGGCCGGCGCCACGTCCAGCCGGCGGTTGTTGACATACTGCACATACTGCGGCGCAAACGGGTTGGAGATGTCATACACCATGATGCCGCCCATGCGCTCGAGGCCGATAAATGCATAGGTATGGCCGCCAATACGGCCAACGGCAATGGCCTCCGGCTCCGGGCCCTTGTCATCGGAGCGTGATTCGTTGGCGTTTTCATCATTGTTGTTGTTAAAGGCCAGGCCGTAACGCAGTGCGGTGATGCGCTCAAAATCATTGCCGGAATCAAACACCTGTTCGCCGCTGATGGTATCCCATATCGAGAATGACCGTGCGCCATAGGCATACACGGTATTGATGGTGCTGCCACCGTTCATCGTAACCGTGGTGTGGTGCGAGGCCTTCAGCCGTCCCAGCTTGTCGTCACCATCGAGGCCGGCCAGTGCCGGGCCCAGTGTCAGGCCGGCACGGCTGACCAGGTGCTTGACGCGTACTTCGTCCAGGCACTCGCCGCTGCGGAAGTAGTAGCCAGCCGCTTCGCAGCCGGGCTGGTCGGCAACACCCACAAGGAAGTCCTCGCGGCTGTCGCCTTCGTTGGCGGTCAGCAGGTAGGTTTTGTTGTTGTAGCTGAAGCTGGCCATCGAATCCGGCATGTAAATGCCCATCACCGGCCAGTTCTGCAGCTGGATGGCGCCATCCTCGTCGCCGGCATCCATTTCATTGCCGGGAATGGCGTGGTTCTTGAAGCCGAGGCCAAAAATCCGTGCCACGCTGTTGTCGGCCAGGTCAATCACGGCGACGGCGTTGTTTTCCTGCAGTGCAACATAGGCCTGGCTGCCATCGTCCGATACGGTGATGTATTCCGGCTCCAGGCTCTGGGCAACACTGGCACGGTTGCCGGCATTCACGGCGCTGTAACCGTCGATAATCATGCGCTCAAGCGGCAGTTCGCCGTAACGGCTGTTGCCGTCGTTGAAATCGCTGAAACCAATATGCACCACGCTGAAATCGCCGGTATCAATCACGCTGACACTGCCTTCAGGGTCGATCGAATAGCCTTCATTCGGTTCACCTTCGTTGGCCACCAGCAGCTGGCTGCCATCCGGCGTGAACGTGACCATATCCGGCAGGGCGCCAACCGGCACCGCCGCGGCATAACTCAGGTCGGACAGGTTCAGCAGCACCACCCAGCCGTTATCGGTTTTCGGGCTGGCTTCAACGGCGACGGCGGCCAGGCTGCCATGCACGGCAATGCTGTTGGCAGCACCCACCAGGCCGGTATTGGCGGCGATACCCTGGTCAACCAGCATCTGTGCCATGTCCAGGCTGCTCAGCAAGGTGGGGTTGGCCAGGTCGCTGGCGGAAAATACATCCACTGCGCCGCTGTCGGCATTGACGGTAAAAATGCGCTGGCCAGCCGCATCAAAGGCGACAATTTCGGCCGCGCTGACGGCAAAGCCGCGAGAGGCGGTGCGGCCAATCTGCTCCAGCGCGACCAGCTGGCCGGCACCATTGGCGCCATCTGCACCGGCCGGGCCAGTGGCACCCGGGTTGCCGGTGGCGCCGGCCACGCCTTGCGGGCCCTGCTGCCCCATGGCGCCATCATCGCCGTTGCAGCCGGCCAGCAGCAGGGCCGAAGCGGCGGTGGAAGCTAACAGAAAAGTGCTGAAGGGATTGCGTTTCATAAGCGGTACGTTCCGGGTTGGATTGAACGCGTAGCATAGAAACGCCAGATGACAGTGCGGTTAACAAAAAATGATGAAACGATGAAATGTTTGTGACAGCGGCATTGCCGCGCCGGGCAGGCGTCACCCTGTTTTATGCGCCCGGAATAATGTTTTCCGGTAGCCAGGGGTGGCTAACACCGAGTCTTTGCCTCCCCGTCTGTCATACCGGCGCAGAGCCTGCCCTCGACCCTATCGGGGGCCGACAAGCGAAGCGCAGAACGCCAGCATCGCTGGCAGCCCCGGCAGGGGTGAGCATCGCAGATGCGAATAGATCCATAGCTGGCCAGCAC
>DATCSZ010000042.1:0-1341 GCA_036568205.1 Pseudomonadales bacterium | reverse complement strand
GTTGTTCGGCTTTGCTGCCGGCATGCCGATCCTGCTGATTTTTTCCAGCCTGTCCTTGTGGCTGCGTGAAGCCGGTATCGAGCGCAGCACGGTCACCATGTTCAGCTGGGCGGCGCTGGGTTATTCGTTCAAGTTTGTCTGGGCACCGTTGATTGACAGCGTGCCGCTGCCGTGGCTGACGGCCGGCCTTGGCCGGCGCCGGGCGTGGATTCTGCTGGCCCAGCTGATGATCATCGCCGCGATAGCCGGCATGGCGCTGGTCAACCCGGCCGATTCCGGCGAGCTGACGCTGATGGCGCTGGCGGCGGTTCTGCTGGGCTTTTCCTCAGCCACCCACGATATTGTCATTGATGCCTACCGTATCGAGATTGCCGATACCGATATGCAGCCAATGCTGGCGGCTACCTACAGCGCCGGCTACCGCATTGGCATGGTGGTGGCAGGCGCCGGTGCATTGTACCTGGCCACGTTTTTTGGTGCGGTGGAAGGCAGCTACAACTACCTGGCCTGGCGTCATACCTATCTGGTGATGGCAGCCTGCATGAGCGTTGGTGTGCTGACCACGCTGCTGGTCGCCGAGCCGGCCGTGAATGCGAGGCTGGACGGGCAGCCGGCCGCACGCCATGCCCGTATGCTGGCGCTGTTTGCCGCGGCCGTGCTGGTGTTTGTGCTGGTGTTCTGGCAGCTGGGCCGGCTGCTGCCATCGACCGGTGTGCTGCTGGCATTTGTGGCGCAGCTGCTGCGGCTGGCGCTGGCATTGGCGGCAGCCGGGCTGGCCGGTCTGTTGCTGGTGCGTGCCGGCCTGGTGGATCGTCACAGCGCTTTTGCCACCTGGGTGGAACCGGTGCTGGATTTTTTTGCCCGTTATGGCCGGCAGGCCCTGTGGTTGCTGGCGCTGATCGGTCTGTACCGTATTTCCGATATTGTCGCCGGGGTGATTTCCAATGTGTTTTACCAGGACATGGGTTTCAGCAAAAACGAGATTGCCACGGCGGTGAAACTGTTTGGTGTGATCATGACGATTGCCGGTGGCCTGGTTGGCGGTGTGCTGGCCCAGCGTTTTGCACTGAAACCGGTGATGCTGCTGGGCGCGTTGCTGGCCTGCGCCACCAACCTGCTGTTTGTGCTGCTGGCCCTGCGCGGTGATGACCTGACATTTCTGTACCTGGCCGTGGCGGTGGACAACCTGGCAGCCGGGCTGGCCAGTGCGGCATTTATCGCCTTTTTGTCGGCCCTGACCAGTGTGCGTTTTACCGCCGTACAATATGCCATTTTCAGCTCGCTGATGACGCTGCTGCCGAAGGTGCTGGGCGGTTATTCCGGCGCCATGGTTGATCATAT
>DATCSZ010000041.1:0-1002 GCA_036568205.1 Pseudomonadales bacterium | reverse complement strand
GGTGCGTGGTCATGGCCTGCAGGCTGCTGACAACTTCCGGAAACGCCCGGGATTGCTCCCGGATGGCCAGGAAGGCCTGCTCCCGTTGATAGTCAAGAGACAGATGGTGGAGCTGCTGGCGTACCCGGATGTCCAGTTGACGGGATACCATCACCCTTTCGCGGCGGCTGACGGTCGCTGCCAATCCCAGCATGGCGGATGCGGCGACGCCGGCAATCGACGTGCCAAAGGCCAGGCTCAGGCCGGCAATCGGGGCGGCCAGCGCGCTGCGGATGGTGGCCAGCTCCGTGCTGCCTTTCAGGGCCGAGGCGGCACCATTCAGCGTGACAATCATGCCCACAAAGGTACCCAGCAGCCCGAGCATGACCAGCAGGCCGAGTAGATAAGGAGTCAGCATCGGGCCGGGCAGGGCGACCGGTTCGCCCTCTATTCGCCGGCGTGCGGCCGGCTGAAGCGCAGGCGGCAACTGGCCCAGCCAGCTGGTCAGTGCCTCCCGGGAGTCTGGCAGGCTATCCAGCAGGTCAAAAAGCCGGCCGGTGGCACGGCGGAACCCCGTCAACTCCACAAATCCGATGGCATAGGCCGCGCCGATAATCAGGGTAACGGCGAGCGCCAGGGTATTGGTGTCCAGAAAACCGGAACCAATCCAGACCACAGCCGCGGCGCCAAGCACAAAGGCCAGGGCAAACATTATGCGTGTCATGGGGTTTTACCTATCTCCTGGTGAATAGCGGCCAACAGGCCAAGTGCCGGCTCCAGGCGAACATCCAGTTCGGCCAGCAACAACAGCTGAATTTCCTGCTGGAATAATCCCCGCCAGTCCGAGCCGGCGTCCTGCTCCTGTTGCAATGCCACGAAGCGTTTTTCCAGCAGGGCCGGCAGGGTAGCAAAACATTGACTGGTGTACTGCGCCATAGCGAGGTCAAACACCCCGTCAAACTCGGCAATCCGGGCCATTGTGTGGCTGTAGCCGGCTACCGCCGTTCTGAAGCGCGCACGCAG
>DATCSZ010000040.1:0-1538 GCA_036568205.1 Pseudomonadales bacterium | reverse complement strand
CCACCAGCAACAGCGGATCATTCGCTTCTATCTTGTTCTTGTTGGCCTTGTCGCGTCCGCCCTCCATATATTGCAAGGCGCGGGAATAATCCCTGCGTTGCAGATAATACCGGCCCAGTGCCGCGCTCAAGCCAAAAAACTTTTTCCCCTCGCCGTGCTCCAGCGCGGCCACCGCGAGTTTTTCCGGCTTGGCACAGTCGCTTGCCGCCTGCGTACATGCCTGCAGCACATAGGCCAGCACCTGCGGATCGCCCGCCGCCTTTTCCGCCAGGCTGCTCCACACGGCTTGCGCTTCCTCGCGCCGCCCCTTTAAGTAATGCTCGCTGCCCTGGTCTATCTGCGCAATATTGCGCACAGCCAAAGGCAATGCGGATTGCAGCACTTTGCTTGCATAGAGCTGCGCAAGCTCTGCATTTCCCCGCAACAGATAAGCACCGGTCAGATAATAAGCCGCCATCGCTGCCAGTTTTTCATCCCGCGCGGCCTGCTCCAGGCTGGCAATCGCCGCATCCAGATGCACGCGCGACATGTCCTGCAGCAGACTGCTATCATAAAAACGAATGCTCTTCGACGCTTCCAGCTCTTCCACATACGCCGCATCTTCCCACTGCCGCCCCGCAAGCAGCTGCAGCGCCTTGTCGGTGGCGCCGGCATGCGCATAAGCACGCAGCACATTGCGCAGCAGGCGCGCGGCGGGCTTTTGCTGCTGCACCTGCAGTTCATGCAATGCTTCATCCGCCAGTTGCTCGGGCTGCTTCTCGCCCAAACCCGCCAGTGCAAACGCACCGGCCAGCGCGGCCTTGATCTCGGCGCGCTTCATGTTCTTGCCGGACCATTCCTGCTGCGCGGCCTGAATCTGTTTTTGCCTGCTGTACGCCACGCCCAGCTCAATATTGCCCAGCACCTTATCCAGCGCTGGCAGATTGCCCTGCGCGACAAACTTGCGCAGATGCACCACGCCCTCGGCAATCCTGCCGGACTCTTGCAAGACCTGCCCCAGATACAGCTCGACATACTGGCTGGGCCTGGCGGTTTTCTGCTTGCCGAGCTGCGACAGGTAATCCGCCTCTATCACCAGCGCAGTTCGGTTCAGTTCACGATACAGCATCGCGCTGCCCAGATGCATCATGCCCAAGGCCAGCCTGGCTTGCACCAGTTGCGCGGCATCCATGGCCGGCATTGCCGCGCGCAACTGCTGCGCAGCCGCATCATAATAATGTTTCTCATGCAGCTTCATGGCGCGCGCGGTTGCATCGTCCGCCGCATGGCCCGCTTGCGCCAGCAACAACAATCCCACCGAAATCAGGCGCACTATCATCATTTACTTTTTATCTTCGCGATATAAATCTGGTCCCACTGCTCATGCTGCGCCCTGAACGCAATCAGGCCGCCGGGGCCGCAGGCAACATCATGGTTCATCTTGGTATCCGTTTTCAGCTGCCAGCTTTTGCCGCTTGCCAGATTGATAATGTGTATCGGGTTGTATTCCAGCTCGGCATCCTTCACAAATACCAGGCCGCTGCCATCGGCCAACCAGG
>DATCSZ010000039.1:0-13918 GCA_036568205.1 Pseudomonadales bacterium | reverse complement strand
AGGAAAAGCCCAGCCTGGTGCTGAAAACCGTGGACCGCATCATCGACGGCTTTGCCGACCTTGGCATTAACCACGCCGGCAAGGTGGCCGGCATCAGCCTGCTGGTATCGCTGGTCGCCCTGGCAGGGGTGCTGCAAATCCGTTTTGAACACAACCCGCTGGCCTGGTATCCCGAGGACAACCCGCTGCGCCAGGGCATTGAGCTGGTGGATGAACGGATGGACGGCTCGATGATTGCCGCCATCACCCTCAACACCGGTGAAAAAAATGCGCTGCACGACCCGGCGCTGCTGAACGTGATTGACGAGATTGAAACCCTGCTGAAAACCTTCCGCTACGCCGATGTGCAGGTGAATGATGCCAGCTCGATCCTGACCGTGCTGAAGGAAACCCACCAGGCACTGAATGATAACGACCCGGCCTATTTTGCCATCGCCCAGGACAGGCAAATGATTGCCCAGGAACTGCTGCTGTTTGAAAGCGGCTCCGACGACCTGTACGACTTTGCCGACCACGACCTCAGCATTGCCCGCATCGACATGCGCCTGCGCTGGAGCAACGTGTTGTACTACCGCGACTATGTCAAACTGATCAAGGGCGAAATCGAGAGCCTGCTGCAGCAACGCGGCATGGGACATATCGAAGTGAAAGTGGTTGGCCTGCTGCCGATTTTTGGCGAAACCCTGTACAACCTGCTGCTGGATACCATCAAAAGCTACGGCATGGCGTTTGCGTTTGTGTTCCTGATCATGTGGATGCTGATGGCCAGCCTGCGTCACGGCCTGATTGCATTTGCGCCGAATGTCTTCCCGATCCTGCTCACCGTTGGCCTGATCGGCTGGCTGGACGTGCCGCTCAACATCATCACCTCAACCATTGGCTGCATCATCATCGGCATCTCGGTTGATGACACCATCCACTTCATGCACCATTTCCGCCGTTATGCACAACAAACCGACGACATCCGCAAGGCCATCCACCAAACCCTGCACACCTGTGGCCGGGCAATCTTCTTCACCTCAGTGGTACTGATAGGCGGTTTTATCGTGCACCTGACCGGCGAACTCTACACCAACAAGGAATTCGGCTGGCTGCTCAGCATCGCGATTTTTGTTGCACTGCTGGCCAACCTGATACTGGCACCGGCACTGATGATGCTGTTCTGGAAAAACAAGGCGGCGGGGTAAAAAAAGATGCGTCGTGACGCGGAATTTTTAACACCCGCCGACGCTGGCGGCTTGATCACTATGTACTTGTGGACAAAATCACAAGCGGTTATTGCCCACAGGGTACATAGCTGAAATAGCACAAGTAATATTTCTACTTTTGCAGAATGTTAAAAAAAGAGGGGATTACCTGGTGACCGCGTATCACCACAATGAAAATCGCCATTTGCACAAAAATTTTTACCGTCTCGCTTCCAGTCCCGTATTGGCATACTCCATTTTTTGGCTATTTCATGCAAGGCCAGATACAGTACTTTCATGAGGGCCTCATCGGTTGGGATGGAGCCAAAGGACACAGTAAATCAGGCATAGCAATGCGTTCAAAGACCTCTTTGGAGTCCACTCGAATAGTCTGGAACGAAAAATGGTGCCCGGAGCCGGACTCGAACCGGCACGGCCTGTTAAGCCGGGGGATTTTAAGTCCCCTGTGTCTACCATTTCACCACCCGGGCAGGCGGTCTGGCTGCAGAGGAGGAACCAGAAGAAGGTGGAGGCGCGACCCGGAGTCGAACCGGGCTACGTGGATTTGCAATCCAGTGCATAACCGCTTTGCTATCGCGCCATATGGAGCGGGAAACCGGGTTCGAACCGGCGACCTCAACCTTGGCAAGGTTGCGCTCTACCAACTGAGCTATTCCCGCAAACTGCCTGTTATCCTGAACAGTGGTGGCCGGTTCCATGGCTGGCAAGGCCGACTATTCTAGCCACCTGCGCCTTGCTGTCAAGCCAAAACTGCCGGGGCGCTCAGGCTTTCGGTTTCAGGTCCGGCCAGGCGGCTTTCAGGTAAATCATCATTGACCACAGGGTGAGGCCGGCGGCCAGGTACAGGGCGAGATAGGCAAGCCAGAAAAGAATACCGGCGTAATCCAGCTCGATGGCAAGAAAAAACAGGATGGCGACCATTTGCATCACGGTTTTTACCTTGCCGATATACGACACCGCGACATTGGTGCGCTTGCCGATTTCCGCCATCCATTCACGCAGTGCGGAAACGACAATCTCGCGGCCGATAATCACCAGTGCCGGCAACGTGAAATACCAGACTTCAAACCGTTCAATCAGCAGGCCCAGCGCTATCGCCACCATCAGCTTGTCAGCCACCGGGTCCAGGAATGCACCAAACGGTGTGCTCTGGTCCAGCTTGCGCGCCAGGTAGCCATCGAGCAGGTCGGTGAGAGCGGCCAGGCCAAAAATGGCGGCACCGGCCAGGTAACTCCACTGGAACGGCAGGTAGAACACCACCACAAACACAGGAATCAGGATGATACGAAACAGGGTCAGGAGATTGGGTATATTCATCGGCTTGCCAGTTACTCGTTATGAAAATGGGCGTATATGTCTTCTGCAACTTTTTCGCTGATGCCGGGCACCTTGACCAGCTCGCGTACCGGCGCGTCGGCCACGGCCCGGGCACTGCCGAAGTAACGCAGCAGTTCGCGCCGGCGTTTGCTGCCGATGCCGGGTACCTGTTCCAGTGCCGACTGGCTGCGTTTTTTGTCACGCCGGGCGGTATGTGCCTTTACCGCAAAACGGTGCGATTCATCACGCACGTGCTGGATCAGGTGCAGCGCCGGCGAGTCGGATGGCAGCTCGAACTCCTGCCGGCTGTCGGCCAGGATCAGGGTTTCCAGCCCCGGACGCCGGCCCGGCCCCTTGGCCACACCAATCACCATGATGTGCTGCAGATTGTATTGTTTTAATACCTGCTGCGCCATGCCTGCCTGGCCCTTGCCGCCATCAATCAGCAGGATGTCGGGCTGCTTGCCCTCGCCTTTTTGCAGGCGCTTGAAACGCCGGCTCAGCGCCTGCTCCATGGCGGCGTAATCATCACCGCCGGTAATGCCGTCGATATTGAATTTGCGGTAATCGCTTTTCACCGGGCCATGGCGATCAAATACCACGCAGGAGGCAACGGTGGCCTCGCCATGGCTGTGGCTGATATCAAAACATTCAATACGTTGCGGCGCTTCGGCCAGCCCCAGTACCTGCTGCAGCTGGACGAAGCGTTTTTCCAGCCCCACCCGGCTGGCCAGCCGTGCGCCCAGGTTTTGTTGGGCGGTGGTCTCTGCCAGCTGCAACCATTGCTGGGCATTGCCACGCACCTGGCTGCTGATCGGCACCTGGCGGCCGGCCTGCGCTGCCAGCGCGGCGGCCAGTGTGTCAAAGCCGTCATGGGTGCTGCTGGTGACAATACGCGCCGGTATCTCGTGCCCGGCCCCGAGATAAAACTGGGCGATAAATGCCGGCACAATGTCACCGGCTTCACTGTCCAGCGGCAGTTTGGGGTAAAAACTTTTGCTGCCGAGAATACGCCCGCCGCGGATAAACAGCACGTGCACACAGGCAATGCCGGCGCTGCTGGCGGCGGCGATGACATCGGCATGGCTGCTGCCGGCCTCGACAAACTGGTTTTCCAGCATCGGTTGCAGGCTGCGGATCTGGTCGCGGTAAACCGCTGCTTTTTCGTATGCCATCGCCGCGGCGGCTTTTTCCATGTCATCGGCCAGCTCACGCAGCAGCTGGTCGTTTTTGCCTTGCAGAAACAGCCGGGTATGCTGCACCTGCCCGGCATACTCTTCTGGCGTCACCTTGCCGACGCAGGGGGCTGTGCAGCGCTTGATCTGGTATTGCAGGCAGGGCCGCGAGCGGTTGCTGAAGTAGCTGTCCTCACACTGGCGCACCTGGAATACCCGTTGCAGCAGGCTGAGGCTGTCACGTACCGATGAGGCATTCGGGTACGGGCCAAAATAGCTGCCCTTTTCGCGCCGTGCACCACGGTGGTAGGCCAGCCGCGGGTACTCACCATCGGACAGGAAGATATACGGGTAGGATTTGTCATCGCGCAGCAGGATGTTATACGGCGGCCGGTATTGCTTGATCAGGTTTTGCTCAAGAATCAGCGCCTCGGTCTCGCTGGCGGTGACGGTGACATCAATACGGCGTATTTTGCTGACCAGCGCCACGGTCTTGTTGCACAGGCCGCGGTTCTTGAAGTAACTGGCCACCCGCTTTTTCAGGTTTTTGGCCTTGCCGACATACAGCACCTCACCCTCGGCATCCAGCATCTGGTAGACACCGGGGCGCTCGGTCAGCTGCTTGAGGAAACTGCGGTGATCAAAGCCGCTGCCGTCATCGACTGCCTGCATCAGATATCCTGGTTGTCGATCAGGCCGTGACGGATGGCCAGCCGGGTCAGTTCGACATCCCCATTGACACCCAGCTTGTCGAAAATGCGGTAACGGTAGCTGTTGACGGTTTTCGGGCTGAGACACAGCTTGTCGGAAATATCCTGCACTTTTTCGCAGTTGATCACCATCAGGCAGATTTGCATTTCCCGTTCGGACAGCTGGTCGAACGGTGTGCTGTGCTCACCACTGACCGCATTCAGCGCCATCTGCTGGGCCACCGGTGCTGCCAGGTAACGTTTGCCGGCCACCGCATGGCGGATGGCAGTCACCATTTCCGCCAGCTCGGCGCCCTTGGTGATATAGCCCAATGCACCGGCCTGCAGCAAACGGGCCGGAAACAGGTTTTCGTTCATTGCGCTGACTGCCACCACCTTGACATGTGGCAGCTGGTGGGCCAGCTTGCGGGTGGCCTCGATGCCGCCAATGCCGGGCATATTCACATCCATCAGCACCACATGCGGCTGGTGCTGGTGGGCCAGCTGCAGCGCCTGCTCGCCCGAGCAGGCCTCGGCCACCACGTCGATGCCGTCGATATCTGCCAGCATGCGTGCAATACCAACACGCACCAGGTCATGATCATCTGCGACTATCACACGAATGCTCATAATGGCCCTAACAGGTTTCTTTTTTTGTTTGCCGGCAAGCATATCACCTGTTGACGCAAGGCCCAAGCACAGGGCGACCGGCATCAACCCGGCCAGCGGTAACGGAAAGTCAGGTTGATGCGTGGCCGCTTGATGGCGGGTGCCTTCAGCAGGGCATGTTGCCAGTCGGCCTGCACACCTGCCGTCATCAGCAGCAGTGAGCCATGGGCCAGCTCCAGTTGCAGTGACTGGCCACCGCCGGCCGGGCGCAGGCTGAAACGGCGCAGGGCACCGAGGCTGAGCGACGCGATCACCGGCGCCGGCCCCAGTTCCGGCTCGTCATCGCTGTGCCAGCCGACACTGTCGTTGCCATTGCGGTACAGGTTGGCCAACACGGCATTGAAATGCCGGCCGGTTAACTGCTCGACCTGCTGGCGGATCTGCTCCAGCAGCGGCGGTGCGCTGGCGGCTGCCATGTCAATGCCGCTGTAGCGGTAAGCATGCTCGCCATACCAGGCTTGCAGGCGCGGCAACGGGATGTGTTTGCCGGCAATACGTATCGTGTCCTGGCGCCAGTCGATAATCGGGTACAGCTGTGCAAACCAGTCATCCGCCTGGCCGGCAAAGGCAGCCGGCCAATAAACCAGTTGCCGGCCACCGGGCAGGTCGATGGTCTCGACACGGTCATCCGCCATGGGCCTGAACCGGCTCCGGCTCCAGGGTCACGGCAAAACGCTGCTGCACATCCGCGCGGATGGCAGCGGCCAGTGCCATCACATCGGCGTGGCTGGCGCCGCCATGGTTGACCAGCACCAGCGCCTGTTGGTCATACATGCCCACCGGCCCCAGCCGCTTGCCACGCCAGCCGCATTGCTCAATCAGCCAGGCGGCCGGGATTTTTACCCGGCCATCCGGCTGGACAAAACCCGGCGCTGTGGCATCGTACTGGCGGATGGCAGCCCAGGTGCCGGCATCCACCAGCGGGTTCTTGAAAAAACTGCCGCAGTTGGCCAGCCTGGCCGGGTCCGGCAGGCGTGCGTTACGCAGGCCAATCACCGCATTGCGCACGGCACCGGCAGTGAGCGGCTGGCCGGCCAGTGCATCGGCCAGCGGCCGGTAGGACAGGTTGGCGACAAACTGCTTGTGCAGCAGGAAATGCACCGCCACCACCAGGTAATGGCCGGGCTGTTGTTTGAACAGGCTGTCGCGATAGGCAAAGCGACAGTCTTGTGCTGCCAGCTGCAGCAGCCGGCCAGTGGCTGTCTCAATCACCTCAACGGCGTCGATGCAGTCGGCCACTTCCTGGCCATAGGCACCAATATTCTGGATCGGCGCAGCGCCGACCGTACCGGGAATAATCGCCAGGTTTTCCAGGCCGTAGTAATGATGGCGCAGGCAATACTGCAAAAAATCATCCCAGTTTTCACCGCCGGCGACGGCCAGCCGGACACGCTCGTCGTCTTCTGACAAAACGTCAATGCCGCGATTGGCCACATGCAGTACCAGTCCGGGAAAATGCGCAGCAAACAGGGTATTGCTGCCGCCGCCCAGCAGCCATAACGGCAGCTGTTGCTGGCGGGCAAAGTCCAGCCCCTGTTGCAGGTCGGCCAGGGTGACGGCTTTCAGGTAATAATCGGCGTGGACCGGCAAGGCCAGGGTGTTCAGCCCGCCAAGGTCGGCATTGCGGTGGATGTCAGCCATGCTGCTGTTTCAGGTGATCAACCAGGCCCTGGCAGGCCGACTCGATCAGCGTGACCACCCGCTCAAAACCTTCATCACCGCCGTAATACGGATCCGGCACTTCCAGCACGTTTTTCTCGCCGGAATAATCCAGCAACAGCCGGATTTCGCCGGCAAAATCGTTGGGCGCCTTTTTCATCACTTCAGCCATATTGCGGGTATCCATGGCCAGGATATGCTGGAAGCGGCCAAAATCCTCTGCCGCCAGCCGCCGTGCCCGCAGCGGTGACAGATCATAGCCCCAGCGGGCAGCGGTGCGCTGCATGCGCGAGTCCGGCGGCTGGCCGATATGCCAGGAACCGGTGCCACAGGAATCCACCATCACCTGTTGCTGCAGGCCGTGTCGTTCGACCATTGCCTGGAAGATGGCGTGGGCAGTCGGTGAACGGCAGATATTGCCAAGACAAACAAACAGCACGCCGGTTTTTTCATTCATGCGCCTACCCTCATCCGTCAGCCAGCAATGCCCGCACCAGCGCCAGGTCGTCGGCGGTATCAACACCGGCCGGTATTGGCTGGCAGGCCTCGGCCACCTTGATACGCACACCATGGCTCATGGCACGCAGCTGCTCCAGTTTTTCCACCGCTTCCAGCCCGGCAACCGGCCAGCGGACAAACTCACGCAGCAGGCCGGCCCGGTAACCGTAAATGCCGATATGGCGTTTGTAGACCACATCATCGGGCAGGTTCTTGCCACTGGCAAAGCCATCGCGATACCACGGTATGGGTGCGCGGCTGAAATACAAGGCCTGGTCACGCTCGTCGCTGACCAGTTTTACACAGTTCGGGTCAAACACCTGCTCTGCCGTGCTGATGCGTTCATACAGGGTAGCCATGCGGGTATCGGCATCGGCCATCAGGCTGGCCAGCTGGTCGATGACTGCCGGCGGGATCAGCGGTTCGTCGCCCTGCACATTGACCAGCACCTGGTCATCGGCCAGTTTCAGCAGGCTGGCAACTTCTTCCAGCCGGTCGGTGCCGGATTCATGGCCGGCCGATGTCATGCAGACTTTGGCGCCAAAATTTTCCGCTGCCTCGCGAATGGCATCATGATCGGTGGCGATAAACACCGCATCGGCGCCGCTCTGGCAGGCGCGCTCCCAGACATGCTGGATCATCGGCTTGCCGGCAATATCCAGCAAGGGTTTGCCGGGCAGCCGGCTGGACGCATGACGCGCCGGAATCACAACAATAAAACCCATGTCACACCTTGTTGATGCTGGCCAGTCGCTGCATCAGCTGCTGCCAGAAATCCTGCGGCAGCACGGCAGTTACCGGCAGATAAAAATGGCGATCCAGCCCGGCCAGTGGCCGGCACTTGACGGCGTCCTTTTCGGTCATCACCACCGCCAGATCGTCGGCAAATGATACATCATCCGCAGCAAACGCATAATGATCGGCAAAGGCATGTGCCTGCAGCCGGTAACCCAGCTGCTGCAGCGTGGCAAAAAACCGTTGCGGATGGCCAATACCGGCCAGCGCATGCACGGTATCACCGGCAAGCGGTGCTGGCCGCCGGGTGTCATTGGTAACCGGCAACAATGCCCCCGGCAACAGCTGCATGGCATGCTGCTGCGGGTGCCAGCGCTGCGGGCTGTCACCGTTGGTCACCAGGAAATCCACCGTCACCAGCCGTGACTGGCTTTCACGTAATGGCCCGGCCGGCAGGCGCAGGCCATTGCCAAAACCGCGTGCTGCATCCATGACGACAATTTCCACATCACGCGGCAGGCGGTAATGCTGCAGGCCGTCATCACTGATGATGACATCGGCCTGGCAGTGCTGTTCGACATAACGTGCTGCAGCATAACGGTCCGGATCGACCACCACCGGGCAGCGGCAGCGACGGTAAATCATCAACGGTTCGTCGCCGACGTCGGCGGCGCTGTGGCTGTCATTGAGCAGGCAGGGATAACGGGTTTTGCCGCCATAACCACGGCTGATCACGGCAGGCCTGATGCCCTGTTGCTGCAGGTGCTGGACGATGGCCATCAGCAGCGGGGTTTTGCCGGTGCCGCCGACATGGATATTGCCGACCACTAGCACCGGTGTGGCCAGCGTTGGCCGGGCAGCCAGCAAGCGGCGTTTGCGCAAGGCGCTGAGCAGTGTGTACAGCCATGCCAGCGGCAACAGCAGCCAGCCGGCGCAGCGACTGCGGTACCAGAGCCACTGCAGCAATGCCGTCACGATTCCAGGAAACCCTGTTCATTGTGCTGCTGGTGCAGGCCGGCGTAATAGCCATTGAGTGCCAGCAATTCGTGATGACTGCCCTGCTCGACCACTTCACCCTGGTCAATCACCAGGATGCGGTCGGCGCGTTCGATGGTTGACAGGCGATGGGCGATAACAATCATGGTGCAGCGGCCGGCAATACCCTGCAGCGCCGCCTGGATCATGCGTTCGGATTCGTTGTCCAGCGCCGAGGTGGCTTCATCCAGGATCAGCACCGGTGCGTTTTTCAGGATCGCCCGGGCAATGGCAATGCGCTGGCGCTGGCCGCCGGACAGTCGCAGGCCGTTATCACCGATATAGCTGTCATAACCATTATCCATCTGCAGGATAAACGATTCGGCATTGGCCAGCCGGGCTGCCTCACGCACCTGCTCATCACTGGCACCGGCCAGTTCGCCATAGGCGATATTGTTACGGATCGTATCGTTAAGCAGCACAACATTCTGGCTGACAAACGAAATATGCTTGCGCAGTGAAGCCAGCCTGATCTGCGACACCGGCACATCATCAAGATAAATCTCGCCACCCGTGGCGTTGAAAAAACGCGGGATCAGGCCGGCAATGGTGGTTTTGCCGCCGCCGGAGGCACCGACCAGCGCCACCATTTCGCCGGCCTTGATGGTAAAGCTGACCTGCCGCAGGGTATCGTCACGGGCACCGGGATAACGAAACATGACATTGTCAAAACGAATATCCCCACGCACCTTGTCGAGGACATGATCACCAAATTCCGGCTCATCGGGTTCGTCCAGCAGGGCAAACACTTCTTCGGCAGCGGCCAGCGCCTTCTGGATGGTATTGACCACCGAGGTCAGCTGGCGCAGCGGCTTGCCGATCACCCCGGCGGCCACCAGGTAGGACACAAACAGGCCTGGCGACATCGACTGGATAATGGCCGGATTCAGGCCCAGCCACACCAGCAGGCTGATGGCCATGCTGACCAGCACCTGGATGGTTGGCGAGAAGGCCGCATCGGTGGACGACATTTTTAATTGCTGTTTCAGTGAACGCCGGCTGATACGCTCAAAACGGTCACACTCGGACTGCTGGGCACCATACACCCGCATGTCACGATTGCCGCTGACCATCTCCGACACGGCATGGGTGACATCCCCCATGGTGGTCTGCATCTTGTGGCTGAGACGGCGGAAGCGGCGGCTGACCAGGTTGACAATCAGGGCAATAAACGGCGCCACCAGCAGGAACGTCAGGGTCAGCTTCCAGTTGATATAGATCAGGTAGCTGAGCAGGAAAACCACCGTCAGGCCTTCACGGAACAACACCGTCAGTGCGGTAGTGACGGCACCGGTGATCTGGCTGACGCTGTAGGTAATACGACTGACCAGGCTGCCGCTGCTTTTCGACAGGATAAAGGCCAGCGGCAGGCGCACCATTTTGGCAAACACCAGCTGGCGCAGGTCGAACACCACATGGTTGCCGACCGACTTGATAAAAAAGTTGCCAATATAGGCACCGATGCCACGCACCATCGCCAGCACCACAATGGTGACCGGGATAAAAATGCGCGCGGTAGCGGAATCGTTCGGGTCAATGGCAAAAAAGCGCTGGAACAGGCCGGCCAGGATGCCGGTTTTCTGCCCGACATCCACCACGGCGGCCGTGCCGCCCATGCTGTCAATCAGGTACTGCATCATGTCCGCAGCCAGCACATCCATGGAGGCAAACAGCACAAAACCAAACAGGCTGAGGGCAAAAATGCCGCGATACGGTGCCACATAGCCGAGCAGTCGACGATAAAGCATCAGGTCTTGCTTGAAGTTGGTTTTGTTTCTGGCCAAGGTTTACTCGTCGGGTCGGATAGTAGTAACGCTGAGATTGCTGATGCCCAGCTGGCCGGCTGCATCCATCGCCATCACCACCGCCTGGTGGGGTGCCTTGGCATCGGCGGTAATCACAAAGGATTGCTGCTGGTCCTGCCGGGCCTGGCTGATGGCGCTTTTCAGTGTGGCGAAGTGGTCGTTGATCAGGCGCTGGCCATTGACGGCATACTCACCTTGGTCATTAATCACCACCTCAATGGCCTGTGAGTCCTTGATCTGGATGTCGCCACTGGCTTTCGGCAGGTCGATGGTCAGCTGGGTCTTGTCGGTGAAGGTGGTCGACACCATAAAAAAAATCAGCAGCAGGAATACCACATCAATCAGCGGTGTCAGGTTGACGTCCAGCTCCCGCCTGGCCTGGCGCTTGAACTGCATGTCAGTGCTCTTTCACATCGACCTGGCGGTCGCTGTGCAGGGCATCCACCAGCTTCAGGGATTGCTGTTCCAGCTGGATGACAATACCGTCGATACGGCGCTGGAAATAGCGGTACATGATCAGTGCCGGGATGGCCACCGCCAGGCCGGCAGCGGTGGTGATCAGCGCTTCGGAAATGCCACCGGCCAGCACCTGGGCATCACCGGTGCCGCGCAACATGATTTCGCTGAATACCTTGATCATGCCGACCGTGGTACCCAGCAGGCCCAGCAACGGGGTGATCGAAGCGATGGTACCCAGTGCGTTGAGGTAACGCTCCAGGTCATGAATGACATGGCCGGCGGCTTCCTCGATGCTTTCTTTCATGCTGTCGCGGTGCGCCGAGTTGCTGAGCCCGGCAGCAAGGATATAGCCCAGTGGCGAGGACATCTTCAGGGTGCGCATGCGTTCGACATTGAACTCGTCGTTTTTCAGCCACATCCACACCTGGGCGATCAGGTTGGCCGGCGCAATCTTGCTGGGGCTGAGGCTCCACAGCCGTTCGACACAGATACTGAGGGCCGCCACCGAACACAACAGGATGGGCAGCATGATCCAGCCGCCGGCAATGACAAATTCGTACACGGGTGTTACCTCTGTCCGCAATCAGAGCGCAATGATAGCGGCGCCCCCGCCAATACTCAAGGTGAATGCATCAGCGATGCCGGCACTGGTAGAGCAGTTCCGAATAACGCCGTCGGGCACCACGAAACGACCGTATCTGCAACTGGCCGTGGTGATCCAGGCGCAGATTGACCAGCCCGGCACAGGCGGTATCCAGCACCCGCATGCCGGCCTGCCGGTAACGCTGCAGCACCTCACTGTGCGGATGGCCGTAACGGTTGCGGTAGCCGCTGGAGTTGATCACCGTCGCCCCCTGCGCCACTGCCAGCAAGGCCAGCGATGACGAACTGCGGCTGCCATGATGGGGGGCCAGCAGCACGTCCAGCGCCGGTGGCGGCAGGCCGGCCGTGTGTTGCCAGCGCTGCAACATCTGCATTTCTGCCTTTCTGCCAATATCACCGGGCAGCAGCAGCTGGCGGCCGGCGGCCTGTACCAGCAGCACACAGGATTGTTCGTTATCCAGCCGCCGGCCGATGCTTTCGGGGTGCAGCAGGTAAAAATCCACCCCGTCCCAGTGCCAGTGTTCACCGGCACGGCATGGCCGGCTGACGCCGTGGCGCAGCGCCGGTGCCAGCACTTCATCCACTGCCACGGCCTCGACCACAGCGGCCATTGAACCGGCATGGTCATTGTCAAAATGGCTGATCAGCAATTTGTCCAGCCGGCTGACATCACGCTGCTGCAATACCGGCAGCACGGCAAAACCGGCCATATTGCCATCCGGCCAGGCAGCGCCGGTGTCATACAGCAGGTTGTGGTTCGCCGTGCGCAGCAACACCGCCAACCCCTGGCCGACATCCACCACATCCACTTCCAGCAGGTGATCCGGCCGCCGCGCCGGCATCAGCAGCATCAGCACCAGCAGCAACGCCGCCATCGGCAAGCGCCCCGGCCAGTGTCCCGGCAACAGCAGCAGACCAACCAGCAACAGGAATGCCCACCATTGCCGCCTGTGCAGGGAAAAACCCGTCAGCCAGTCCAGTGATGGCGGCAGCGCGTCCAGCGCCGTGCGGACCAGCCACAACAGGCCATGCAGCAACTGGTCGGCCAGCCACAATGGCCCGCCGCTGTCGATACCTATGGCCCACAGCAGGAATGCCAGTAACAGCAGTGGCACCACCAGCAGCGATACCAGCGGAATGGCCAGCAGGTTGACCAGTGGCGCCAGCAGCGACGCCTGGCGAAAAAACAGCACCAGCAACGGGCCAAGCCCCAGCACCACCTGCCACTGCATACGCCACATCTGCGCCAGTCCGGCCAGCCGGCCAGCTGCAGCGCGGCGGTGTGATGCCAGGATCAGTACCGCTACCGCAGCAAAGGACAAGGCAAAACCGATATTGCCGGCCGCCAGCGGGTTGTGCAGCAGCACCAGCGCCATCGCCAGCCAGAACCGCAGCCACAGGCTGACCATCACCCCCAGCACCGCCGCGCCAAAAAATATCGCCACCATGATCAGCGCCCGCTGCGCCGGCAGGGTAAACCCGGCCAGCAGGGCATACGCCAATGCCGCCAGTATCGCCAGCAAGGCTGCCGCCGGGCGCCAGTCACCTGGCCACAGCAGGCCACCGCCGGCACGCCGCAGGCCCAGCACCAGCGCATACACGGCGGTTGCCGCCATACCGATATGCAGGCCGGAAATCACAAACAGGTGATTGATGCCGGCCGCCTGCAGCAGCCGGTAAGGTGCCTCGCCAATGCCGGATTTATCGCCGGTTGACAGCGCCTTCAGCCACAGCGCACGCTCGGCCGGCAGGTGACGATCGATATGATTGTGCCAACGCTGGCGCAGGCCGGCCAGGCAGTTGTTGTGCTGCGACAACAGCACGGCTTCGCGCACATAGCCGCGCGCACTGATGCCGCGTTCCAGCAGGTAGCCGGCATAATCAAAGGCACCGGGATTGGCCAGGCCGTGCGGTCGTTTCAGCCGGGCGGTAATCTGCCAGCGCTGGCACGGGCCGGGCACGGCTTCACCATACCAGCTCAGTTGCAGGCGCTGGCCGCCGCCGTCACCCACCACCCGGGCCTCGCTGCGCCAATAACGGCCCCGGTCCACCGGCAGGCCGATGAT
>DATCSZ010000038.1:0-1752 GCA_036568205.1 Pseudomonadales bacterium | reverse complement strand
ATGCGCGTATGGTACAGCCTAATGGCGAAGCAAAATTACTGTCGGAATTGTATGGCAGTGATCAGTTCCACCCAGGAACTGAGCCGGTCTTTGAAGGTGAATTATCCTCAGAGTCTGTCAGATAAAGGCTGACGGGCCCTGAACAGTAGCTGGTAACGTCGTTGTTATTCCATCCTGTTACTGCTGCAATCCAGATTCAGTTCCTGCACCAGCATGGTTATAACGCTGCTCTGCCATTTGCTGCTGTCGTCACCTCAGACAATACCTGCATGGTGATAACCATATTGGGGAAGCCTGGCTCAAGAGAGGGCCTGAAAAGAGGGCGAAGATGCCCCAGAGCAGAGAATCAGGTATAAACAGCGCTGTTTATACGACATCAGCACTGAAGAGGTTCCCGAATGTTCAGACTCCACCGGTATGGCAAAGCTCCGCTGGCGTTTATCGGTATGCTGCTTTCTTCTTCGCTGCTTTCTTGTTTGCTGCTTTCTTGTTTGTTAGTACCGTCCCAGGCCATCGCGGCCGAAGTCATGGTGGCGGTTGCCTCCAACTTTACCGCACCGATGAAAGACATCGCCGAACGCTTTCAGCAGCACAGCGGCCATCAGCTGATTATGGCCTTTGGTTCATCCGGAAAATTCACCGCCCAGATTCAGAATGGCGCGCCCTTTGAGGTCTTTCTGTCGGCGGATCAGGCCAAGCCCGAAGCCCTGATCCGTGCTGGTCTGGCCAGTGCCGACAGCCGCTTTACCTATGCATTGGGGCGTCTGGCCCTGTGGACAACCACACCCGATGTGGATGTGCGCGCGCAGCTGCACAGCGGCCAGTTCCGCAAGCTGGCGCTGGCCAATCCCCGGCTTGCACCATATGGAGCTGCTGCACAGCAGACGCTGGCAGCCCTGGCACTGACCGACAGCGTGGCGACCCGCCAGGTGATGGGGGAAAACATCGCCCAGACCTGGCAGTTTGTATCCAGCGGCAATGCCCAGCTTGGTTTTGTTGCGCTGTCGCAGGTGATGAGTGGCGGCCATATCAATAACGGCAGTGTCTGGATTGTGCCCGACAATCTGTATCAGCCGATCCGTCAGGATGCAGTACTACTGAAGAAAGGCGAGCTGAAGAAAGGCGAACCGAATCCGGCGGCCAGAGCATTTCTGGCTTTTCTGCAATCGGCGGAAGTAACGGAGCTGATCCGTGGTTATGGTTATCACCGGGAGTAACGCATGTTGTTAACTGCAGCAGACTGGCAGGCGGTCTGGCTGACGCTGAAGCTGGCGACACTGGTCACGATGTTGCTGTTGTTAATCGGCACGCCGCTGGCGTGGTGGCTGGCGCGTACCCGCTCTGTCTGGCGCGGCCCGGTATCGGCACTGGTGGCCTTGCCGCTGGTTCTGCCGCCGACCGTGCTGGGGTTTTATCTGTTGCTGGCGCTGGGGCCAAACGGTCCGCTCGGCCAGCTGACACAGACACTTGGGCTGGGGCTGTTGCCGTTCAGCTTCAGCGGACTGGTGCTGGCCTCGCTGCTGTATTCGCTGCCCTTTGTGGTGCAGCCGGTGCAGAACGCCATTGAAGCCATGGGTGAACGACCGCTGGAAGTCGCGGCGACACTGGGCGCCGGGCCCTGGGATCGTTTCTTTACTGTGGTTCTGCCGCAGGCCAAACCGGGTCTGCTTACTGCGGCAGTGCTTGGTTTTGCCCATACCGTCGGCGAGTTTGGCGTGGTGCTGATGATTGGCGGCAATATTCCCGGTGAAA
>DATCSZ010000037.1:0-4378 GCA_036568205.1 Pseudomonadales bacterium | reverse complement strand
GGCGTGGCTGCAGCCATCCAGTTCGTCCACCACCGTGCCATCCTGCTCGATCTTGCGTTGCGCCAGCTGTTCGCTGAACAGCTCAACACCGAGTGTCAGCAAATGCGCCGCATGCAGCTGGCTGTTCCACTGGCTGCTGATCTTGCCGGTGTCAAAGTCGGCCTCGCGCACAAAAGTGCCTTGCGGCAGGCTTTCATTGCGGTATTGCTCCACAAACGCATTCAGGCGCCAGTCGTTTTGCCCCACCTGCCATTCACCGCCCAGTGCCAGGTGATGGCGCTCGGCATTGTCGTACTTGTCCAGCCGGTTCCACTGCGCCGGCGGGGTAAAGCCCAGCAGGCGGGTATGCTGCTCCTGGTCGTACACCTCGTAACGCAGGCGATAACGGCTGTTCCGGTCTGGCCGGTAGGCCAGCTGCCATTCCCCATTGATCTTGTGGCCATCGGCACCCTGCTGCGGCCAGGCATCCGGGTCTTGCTGGAAACCGTCGCTGAAACGGCCATTCAGGCTGAACGCTGTCTGCCAGTGCTCGCCACCCACGCTAACGGCAGCATTGAGGCGCCGGCGGCTGGCATCCCACACATTGGCGGACGGGTTTTGCCCGCCATAACTGCCCGCATCGGCACTGAGCTTGTAGTGCAGGCCGGGGCGCAGGCCGGCGGTAATGATATTGATCACGCCACCCATGGCCGCGCTGCCATACAGCACCGATGTTGCGCCCTTGACGATCTCGACCCGCTCAATGTCGCCCACCGACACCTGGCTGAG
This sequence comes from Pseudomonadales bacterium, assembly GCA_036568205.1. Classification (GTDB taxonomy): domain Bacteria; phylum Pseudomonadota; class Gammaproteobacteria; order Pseudomonadales; family DT-91; genus DATCSZ01. Next base: position 3,610 of record DATCSZ010000037.1, on the reverse strand, counting down.
ATCAACCGCCGAGCCGGTACTGGCCGACACCGGCTCGCCATCGACCAGCACCAGCACCCGGTTGGCAGAAATGCCCTGCAACCAGGCTTCCTGGCCGTCCTTGCCAACCACCTGGCGTACATTGATGCCGGGCACCGTGGTCACCGCCTCGGTCAGCTCACGCGCATGCAGCTGCTCCAGTTGCTGGCGGTTCAGCACATCCACCCGTACCGGGCTGTCCAGCATCAGCTGTGCCGTGCGCGTACCGGTGACAACAATCTCTTCGGCAATCTCTTCCGTTGCCGGCACCATGGCATCGCCGGCCTGCAGCGCCATCGCGCAAGGCAGCAAAAAACAGGCTATCGACAAACGTTTCATGCCGGAAACAGGGCCTCGCTCGGTTGAATGAGGCGCCAATATATCGCTTGACTTTAACTTTGTAAACGATAATTATTATCAATATTATTTGTATTTGATAAGGAGCCCTTATGGCCAGCCCCAACCAGACCATCCGCCTCGACCCACCCGACACGCTGGCCCTGCTGGCGGAAATCAGCGCGCTGGGCAGTGTGACCACCATCGTTATCCATCATGGCCATGTCTTTGAGTATAAAGGGGAGTTCCCGTCCGGCAGCATGGCCGAAGGCTATTACAACCTGCATGCCGAACAGGGCTTTACCGGCCACCTGCGGCTGGCGGCCATCCACCATATCGACATGGTATGTGGCCAGCACCGTGGCCGCGACACCTATTACTGGCAGTTCTGCCACGACAACGGCGATGTGGCGTTCAAGGTCTTTCTTGGCCGCGACGCCGCTGGCGACGTGATCAGCCGCCAGAAACAGTGGTTTCTTGACCGCTTCCAGCAACTCAACCGGAGCATTCCCGCATGAAAAACAGCGCACTGGAACAACGTATCCAGGATGAAATCCTGGCCTTTATCCACCACCGCAAAAGCCTGTTGCTGGCCAGCAGCTGCAGTGATGGCAGCCCCTATGCCTCGTATGCACCATTTGCCATTGGTGATGACTGCCTGTACGTGCTGCTCAGCGACATCGCCGTGCATGCCGTCAACCTGCGCCAGCAGCCGGCCGCCTCGGTGCTGATTATCGAAGACGAGGACAGCGCCGCCGAGCTGTTTGCCCGGCTGCGGGTGAATTACCAGGTAAGCGCTGAACATATTGCCGTTGACAGTGACGACTGGCAGCGCGGCATCGCCTGCCTGGCAGCACGCCATGGCGAGCGCATCCAGGCACTCAGCCAGCTGGCGGATTTCAAACTGTTCCGCCTGCAACCGCACAGCGGCCGCTACGTAAAAGGCTTTGGCAAGGCCTACGCGTTCAGCGGGCCATCGCTGCTCGGCACCGCTGTCGACCATCTGCGCGACGGCCACAAAAAACGCGCCTGAGCCAGCGGGCAGTAGCTGTGCCGGCCGGCAATTAACGGTATCATGGCGCTTTTTGCACGAGCCTTGCGTGATGATTGCACCCGTTCCTGCCGAATGGTCGGCACAAAAAGCCCTGTGGACAGCCTGGCCCTCCCACCCCGAGCTGTGGCCCGGCCCGCTGCTGGCTGCCGCACGCGTTGAAATTGCCGGCATGATCAACGCCATCGCCCGCCACCAGCCGGTGCGGGTGCTGGTGTGTGGCGACGACGCACTGCAATCGGCACGCCAGCTGCTGCACGGCCAGCTTGAGCTGATCAACGCCCGTTTCGGCGACATCTGGCTGCGCGATACCGGGCCAATCTTCACCCGTGACGGCCGCGCCCTGCGTTTTGCCACCAATGGCTGGGGCGGCAAATACCTGTACCCGCATGATGACGAAGTGGGCGACACCGTGGCGGCACGGGCCGGCACGGCCATCACCCGCCACCCGTTTGTGCTGGAAGGCGGCGCGCTGGAACACAACGGCGAAGGCCTGCTGATGACCACCCGCCAGTGCCTGCTGAACCCGAACCGCAACGGCTGGAGCCAGGCCGAGGCCGAACAGGCACTGACCGGCGCGTTTGCCGCCAGCGGCATTATCTGGCTGGATGACGGCCTGTTATACGACCACACCGACGGCCATATCGACAACCTGGCGCGTTTTGTTGCGCCACGCACCGTGGTGTGCCAGATGGCCAGCGGCGCTGACGACCCGAACGAGGCGCTGTACCGGCACACTGCCAGCCTGCTGCAACAACAGGGCATCGACGTGGTGCAGATTCCGTCACCCGGCAAGGTGGTGGATGCTAACGGTGACATCATGCCGGCCTCACACATGAACTTTATCATCACCAACCGTGTCGTGGTGGTGCCCACCTATGGCACCGCCAGCGCCGATGACGCGCTGCGCGCACTGCAGGCGCTGTTCCCGCAACACGAGGTGATTGGTGTCGCTGCCAATGCCGTGCTGACCGGCGGCGGTTCTTTCCATTGCATTACCCAACAGGAGCCCGCCCATGACTGAGCTGAGCACCGTCGCCGCAATCCAGGCCAGCTACGGCAACGACCTGCAGGCCAATATCGACAAAACCATCAACTACATCGAACTGGCCGCCCGCCAGGGCGCACAGATCATCCTGCCATCGGAACTGTTCCAGGGACTGTATTTCTGCACCCAACAGAATGACGCCTGGTTTGACCAGGCCTGGCCGGCCACAGAGCACCCCTGCGTGGTGCAGCTGCAGCCGGTGGCGCGCGCACTCGGTGTGGTGATCCCGGTATCCATCTTCGAGCGCGACGGCCCGCACACCTATAACAGCCTGGTGATGCTGGATGACAACGGCGAAATCATGGGCATCTACCGCAAAAGCCATATCCCGGATGGCCCCGGCTACCAGGAAAAATATTACTTCCGCCCCGGCAATACCGGCTTCAAGGTGTGGAAAACCCGCTTTGGCACCGTCGGCGTCGGCATCTGCTGGGACCAGTGGTTTCCCGAATGCGCGCGCAGCATGGCGCTGATGGGCGCCGACATCCTGCTCTACCCCACCGCCATCGGCAGCGAACCCTACGACGACGCGCTGGACACCTCCGGCCCATGGCAGCGCGCCATGCAGGGCCATGCCGTATCTAACGCCATGCCAGTGGTGGCCGCCAACCGCATCGGCACAGAAAACGCCAACGGCAGCGAACAGACCTTCTACGGCCACTCGTTTATCACCGACCAGAGCGGCGCACTGCTGCAGCAATTCGGCACCGAGGAAGAAGGCGTACTGCTGCAGGATTTTGATTTTGCCGCGCTGCGCCACTATCGCAGTGTGTGGGGGTTCTTCCGCGACCGGCGGCCGGATTTGTATCGGGGATTGCTGGAGTGAAGATTCGTTAAACTGTCATGATGCAGGGGGGCAGTTAAACCCTGTCACTTATGAATTTCTCTGGCTGTCTTCAAATAATGGGGAGCAAAGTAAAATTTATGAGCACGTAACCATACCCTTATTCTAATTTTTAGACTCAATTTTATATGGAAATTTATGTTCAAAAAACATTTCAATATTGTCGTTATTGCGTTCATTTTATCTGCTTTTAACAGTCAACCTGCGTTATCAGAAATTCCTCATGCTGAGCTTGCTTATGAGCTTGGCGTAAAACTTTATGATGAGGGTGACTATCAGCGTGCAGCCGAGCTATTCATTCAAGCAGCCAACG
>DATCSZ010000036.1:0-1519 GCA_036568205.1 Pseudomonadales bacterium | reverse complement strand
GCATTGACTCGATCAAGCGGGTGGAGATCCTCGGCGCAGTACAGGACCAGTTGCCCGGCCTGCCGGAGTTGAACCCGGAAGACCTGGCCGAGCTGCGCACACTGGGCCAGATTGTGGATTACATGCAATCACGGCTGCCACAGGCCGGTGTTGCGGCTGGCAGTGCGCCCGCTGCAGTCAGCGCTGCATCACCCGGCATTGATGCCGGCCGTTTTGCCGATACGCTGATGCAAGTGGTGGCGGAAAAAACCGGCTACCCGGTAGAAATGCTGGAGCTGGACATGGATATGGAAGCTGACCTCGGCATTGATTCGATCAAGCGGGTGGAAATCCTCGGTGCCGCCCAGGATGCCATGCCAGGCTTGCCGGAAGTCAGCCCGGAAACCCTGGCAGAAATGCGCACGTTGCGTGAAATCGTCAGTGCTTTTGTCGGGGTGGCCGGCACGGCGGCGACAACAGGCGCCGCAGTTGTTGAACATGCACCGAGTGCCACCGTTGCCATCCGGCGCCTGAATGCACCGGCATTGATTGAGGCCTCCGCCAGTGGTAATTGCCTGCTGGTGGATGATGGCAGCCAGGAAGCCGTTACACTGGCCGGCAAACTGCAGGCACAGGGCTGGACAGTTGCGGTGATGGTGCCGGGCTGGGTTAACAGCGGGCGCAAGAAAAATTTTGCCAAAACCGTTCGCCAGTTGCCGGTCTCCAGCCCTGACGATGATGCCGTGGCGCAGGCAGTGGCTGCCTGCCAGCCGCTGGATGCAGTGATTTATATGCACGGTGCTGGCAAGCTGGATGGCATTGCCTATCCGCAGGACAGCCGTCAGGGCCTGTTGCTGGCCTTTTTGCTGGCCAAACACTGCCAGCTGAAGCAGTCATCCCATGCACGCGCCAGCTTTGTTGCAGTCACCCGCCAGGGTGGTCGCTTTGGTTTTGACAGTGCCGACGCCGACCTGGTACAGGGTGGTGTCAGTGGCCTGGTGAAAACCCTGGCGCAGGAATGGCCATCGGTGTTCTGTCGCACGGTGGATTTGCATGACAAGCTGGCGGGTGCAAAAGCAGCTGACATCCTGTTTGACGAGCTGTTTGCCGCTGACCGCCAGCTGGCCGAAATCGGTTATGACGGCGAAGGCCGGCTGACGCTGGTGCCGGAACTGACCGACAGCTATGCGCTGGCAGCCGGTGACAGCGTTGATGACAGCAGTGTGTTCCTGGTCAGCGGTGGTGCGCGCGGTGTGACAGCACACTGTGTTATCCGCCTGGCGCAGGAAAAACACAGCCGCTTTATCCTGCTCGGCCGTTCACCTCTGGCCGATGCTGAACCCGCCTGGGCGAGTGGCATCAGCGATGCTGACGCGTTGAAAAAAGCGGCCATGCAGGCGTTGATAGCGGCCGGTGACAAACCGACGCCGGTCAAGGTGCAGCAGTTCATGAACCCGTTGCTGGCACAGCGTGAAATACGCAGCACACTGGCAGCGATAGAAGCTGCCGGCGGCAAGGCCTTGTATGTCAGCGCCGATGT
>DATCSZ010000035.1:0-10441 GCA_036568205.1 Pseudomonadales bacterium | reverse complement strand
CCGCTTGTCAGCGCGCCGGCGAATCGCGTAAGGTGAACGCCTTAGCTGCCAAGGATAAAACATGAAACTTGCCCTGCACTGGCAAATCCTGATTGCCATTTTGCTGGCTGCCATGGCCGGCACGTTTGTTGAGCCGGACACCACCGTTGCCGGCATTGCCGTACCGGCGGTGTTTGCGTTTCTTGGCACCCTGTTCATGAATGCGCTGCTGATGATTATTGTGCCGCTGATCATGGCCTCAATCATCTGCGGCATGGCCAGCATTGGTGATGCCGGTCACCTTGGCCGCATGGGCGGCAAGACCCTGGCGTTTTACCTGCTCAGCAGCCTGCTGGCGATCCTGACCGGCCTGCTGCTGGTCAATGTGATCCATCCCGGTGAGGCTGGCCTGGTGGCACCGGTTGACGATCTGGCACTGGCCGCCAGTGTCGACAAGGTGGCCGGCAAAAGCAGCGCCGATATCATCGAGATTTTTATCCGCATGGTGCCGCCGAATATTGTTGAGGCGGCTGCCGAGGGGCAGATGCTGGGACTGATTTTTTTCAGCCTGCTGTTTGGTTTTTTTGTCACCCGGCTGGAGGCCGGCCAGCAACAGCTGCTGTTGGGTTTCTGGCAGGGCGTGCAGCAGGTGATGCTGATGATGACGATGCTGATCATGAAGTTTGCCCCGCTGGGGGTATTTGGCCTGGTAGCGAAAACCCTCAGTGAAACCGGCCTTGGCCTGTTTGCCAGCCTGCTCGGCTTTTTTGTCACCGTGGCACTGGCGTTACTGGTACACATGTTTATCAATATGGCCGTGCTGCTGAAGGTGGCCGGCATTTCGCCGTGGCAGCACTACCGGGCCATGCGCGAAGCCCTGCTGACTGCGTTTTCCACTGCCTCGTCAGCCGCGACCCTGCCGTTGACGCTGAAAGCCGTGGAGCAAGGTGCCGGGGTATCAAACAGCAAGGCGGCCTTTGTGTTACCGCTGGGCGCTACCGTGAACATGGACGGCACCGCCTTGTATGAATGTGTGGCGGCGATGTTTATTGCCCAGGTCTACGGGCTGGAGCTGACGATTGCCACCCAGTTCACCATCGTGGTGATTGCGCTGCTGACCTCGATTGGTGTGGCCGGCATTCCGGCGGCCAGCCTGGTGGCGATTGCGATTATCCTGACCGCCGTCGGCCTGCCGCTGGAAGGCATTGGCCTGCTGCTGGTGACCGACCGGCTGCTGGATATGATGCGCACTGCCGTCAATGTGTTTGGTGATTCCTGTGCGGCGGTGATTATTGCCCGCAGTGAGGGTGAAAATGTCTATGGCAGCCAGGGCGCTGGCTGACAAACGGCAGCGCCGATCTATACTGGGTGTTCTGGTCGCAGGGTAAAGGGCATGGAAGAAAAGCTGGCAATACACGATTTTCTGACCACCGATGAGCAAAAACTGCTGATCGATCTGATACCGGACATGCTGATGCTGGTGACGCCGGCCGATGGCCGGATTGTCTACAGTAACCGCGCACCGGCCGGCATGACGCCTGGCCAGCTGATTGGCCGCGATTACCTGTCGTTGGGCTGTGAAAAAAGCCGGCCGCAGATGGCCGAGACGCTGGCCGATGCAACAGAGCGGCTGCAAATCTGCGAGCTGGAGGTGGAGATCCGCCTCGGCGGCGAATCTCGCTGGACACTGATCCGCCTGTTGCCGGTGGTGCGGGATGGCCGGCCATTTTACCTGCTGGTTACCCATATCGACATTGCGCCGCTGAAAAACCTGATCGGCGAGCTGAAACAATCACGCCAGCGGCTCAGTGATCACCTGGAACAGACGCCACTGGCGGCGATGATGTGGGATGCTGACCAGATCACGGTGGAGTGGAATCCGGCGGCCGAAAGCATGTTCGGTTACCGTCGTGAAGAAGCCATCGGCCGGCCGTTCACCGAACTGATTGTGCCGCGTGCCGAATGGGAAAACCGGCGCCGGCAATTTGCTAGCGCTATCGCCAGCGGCGAGATTGACAAGTACCCGCCCTACCCCAACTGCACCAAGGATGGCCGCATCATCATCTGTGAGTGGTTCAGCACTACCATCCGCAATGCGGCGGGTGATGTTGTCGGTATTGCCAGCCTGGCCCAGGATGTGACCGCCAAGCTGCAGGCAGAAAAGGAGCTGCAACTGGCCAGGCTGGAAGCCGAGGCCTCGGCGCGTGCCAAGGCCAATTTCCTGGCCAATATGAGCCATGAAATCCGCACGCCGATGAACGGCATTATGGGCATGATCGAGTTGCTGGCCGATGATGGCCTGAGTGCCTCACAACAGGCCAAGCTGGAGATCATCCAGCAATCCACCCATACCCTGCTCAATATCCTCAATGACATCCTCGATTTTTCCAAGATCGAGGCCGATGCGATGGTGATTGAACAGATTCCGGTGGATATCAATTACCTGCTCAGGCAGGTGGTGGAGCTGATGCGCCCGGCCACTGAAAAAAAACAGCTGCAACTCAGCTGGCAGCCGCTGCAGGACTCGTACATCCAGGTGCTGGGTGACCCGAACCGGATTACCCAGATACTCGGCAACCTGATCAGCAATGCGGTGAAATTCACCGAACATGGCAGCATATGCATTGAAACCTGTGCAATACCACAGGGTGATGGACGGCTGATGTTAGAGGTGGCGGTCACCGATACCGGCATTGGCATCGCGGCCCATGACCTGGAGCGGATATTTGATGACTTTTCCCAGGCCGATGCGTCGATTACCCGTCGTTATGGCGGCACCGGCCTCGGGCTGACCATCTGCCAGCGGCTGGCGCAACTGATGGGGGGGGAGATCCGTGCCAGCAGCGAGCCGGGCAAGGGCTCCTGTTTTGTTTTTGCCTGGCCGGCCGAACCGGCGCAGCGGCTGCCTGCCCACAATGATGTGCCTGCACCACCAACATTGCAGCAGTACCGGCATACGGTGCTGCTGGTGGACGACAACGAGGTGAACCTGAAAGTCGGTGCCAAAATGCTGGAGAAGCTGGGCCTGGCGGTGCATTGTGCACGCAACGGCCAGCAGGCCTTGCAGCAGCTGCAGCAGGGCCCGGTTGTGGACCTGGTGTTAATGGATATCCACATGCCGGAAATGAACGGTGTGGAAGCTACCCGTGCGATCCGTGGCCTGGGTGGCCGGCTGGCCGAGCTGCCGGTAGTGGCGGTAACGGCCAATGTGCTGGATGAAGAAAAACAGCACTGCCTGCGTGCCGGCATGGACGGTTTTCTGGGCAAGCCGTTTTCGCTGGCCGAGCTGAACCGCACACTGGCACGCTGGTTGTCATGAACCAGCCGTCACGCCTGTTGTTGACGACGGCCGCCCGCCGCGGCCTGTGCTTGTCGGCTGGCTGGCATGTGCTGCTGGCGGCGGTGTTTTTGCTGGTGTGGCTGAAGCCGGGCAGTCTGGCAGCCCAGGATGTCAAACAGCTGATTGGCATCATGCTGGTTGAGTTTCTGGTCATTCACGCCTCGCCGATGCTGGGTGGCCTGCTGCTCGGTGCCGGCAGCCGTCGTGACAAGGGCAAGGCCATTGCTGGCCTGGCGTTGCTGTATGGTTTGCTGGCGCTGGGCTTTGCCCTGTCACTGGGCAGCCTCTGGCCGTTGCTGGTGATTGCGGTGATGATGGCGGAAAAACTGTCGGCGCTGTTTGCCGGCCAGCCGGACCAGACCACCCGTACCGAGATGCAGTTTTTCTGGGGCATGTCGGCACTGTGGTATCTGCTCAGTGTGATGATCACGGTGTTCCTGCCGATGCCGCGTCTCGGCATAACGCCGGCCGTGATCCGCGAGCAGGCGTTTGCTACCACCGGCCATTGGGTCAGCCAGCCGCAGTCAGCGCTGGCAGCTGGCGTGCTGTATTTTTTGCTGCTGGCGCTGACCTGTGCCGTGGTTGCCTGGCGCGGTTACCTGAACCGGCCTGTCCAGGCTGTCAGCCCTGGGCATAATAATCGGCCTTGTTAATCCAGCGCTGGATCAGCGCATCCACCTGGCCACGCTGTTGGCGGAAAAATGTCGGCGCATAATCATGCACCGCGGCCAGCAGCTCGTGGTCACGATCCACATCGGCAATACGAAACTGCAGCAGGCCGGTCTGGCGGCTGCCCAGTACTTCACCGGGGCCACGCAGGGACAGGTCGGTTTCGGCAATGGCAAAGCCGTCATTGGTCTGGCGCAGGATGTTCAGGCGCGCCCTGGCCGCCTGTGACAGCGGCATCTGGTACAGCAACACACAGTGGCTGGCCACTGCACCACGGCCGACCCGGCCGCGCAGCTGGTGCAGCTGGGCCAGGCCCAGCCGTTCCGGGTTCTCGATTACCATCAGCGAGGCATTGGGCACGTTGACGCCAACCTCGATAACCGTGGTTGCCACCAGCACGTCGATATCACCGGCAGCAAAGGCGGCCATCGTGGTGGCCTTTTCCTGTGCCTTCAGCCGGCCGTGTACCAGCCCGACCCGCAGCCCGGTCAGTTCCTGCTGCAGCCGCTCGGCGGTTTTTTCGGCAGCCTGGCAGTTCAGGGTTTCCGATTCCTCAATCAGGGTGCAGACCCAGTAGGCCTGCTGTCGCTGGCGGCAGGCAGCATGGATACGTGCAATCACCTGGTCGCGGCGGTGCTGTTCAATGGCAATGGTATTCACCGGTGTGCGGCCCGGTGGCAGCTCGTCGATGACTGACAGGTCCAGGTCGGCATAGGCGGTCATCGCCAGCGTGCGTGGAATCGGGGTGGCCGTCATGATCAGCTGGTGCGGCACCCGGCTGCCATCGGCGCCCTTGTCTCGCAGTGCCAGTCGCTGGTGTACGCCAAAACGGTGTTGTTCGTCGATAATCACCAGGCCCAGGCGCTGGAATTCCACACCCTGCTGGAACATTGCATGGGTGCCCAGCACAATCTGTATCGTGCCATCGGCCAGCTGGTCGATGATTTGCTGTTTCTGTGTCTTGCTGTGTTTGCCGACCAGCCAGCCCACCTGGATGGCCAGTGGTGCAAACCACTGCTGGAAACTGAGCTGGTGCTGTTCGGCGAGAATTTCGGTTGGCGCCATGATTGCCACCTGGAAGCCGGCCGCTACCGCCTGGGCAGCGGCGATGGCCGCCACCACGGTTTTGCCGGAGCCGACATCACCCTGCACCAGTCGCAGCATGGGTGTGTTACAGGCGAGGTCGGCGCTGATATCAGCCACCACCCGTTGTTGTGCGCGGGTCAGCGCAAACGGCAGCTGTGCGGCCAGTTGTCGGCCCAGCGGGTTGTCAGCAGCACAGGCTGGTGCATTGTATTGCCGGCGCCGGGCGCGCAGTTGCAGCAGGCTCAGCTGGTGGGCCAGCAGCTCCTCAAATGCCAGCCGCTGCTGGTAAGGATGGTGTCCCTGTTGTATCGCTGCCAGATCGGCATCGGCCGGTGGCTGATGCAGGTAGACCAGTGCCTGTTTCAGCGGCACATCCAGCCAGTGCAGGTGATCGGGCAGGCTGGCCAGTGCCAGTGATTCATCACTGCGGCGCAGCAAATCCAGCGCCTGTTGCTGCAGCTTTCGCCACAGTTGCTGGCTGACCCCTTCGGTACCGGGGTAAACCGGTGTCAGTGCATCGGCTGCAGCGGCCTGCGGGTCTGCATCCAGCCGGTATTCCGGGTGAATCATTTCCAGCCCCTGTGGCCCGCTGCGCAATTCGCCAAAGCAGCGTATTGGCCGGCCGGCAAGCAGCTGTTTTTGCATCGCCGCGGCAAAATGGAAAAAGCGCAACTGCAGCTGGCCGCTGTCATCCTCGATAGTACACAGCAGGCTGCGTTTGCGGCCATAAACAATGCGGCTGCCGCAGACCACGCCCTGTACCAGCGCTTCCTGGCCGGGCCGCAGCTGGCCGACCGGCGTCAGCCGGGTACGGTCCTGGTAACGCAGCGGCAGGTGGAACAGCAGGTCGGCGACCCGCTCAATGCCGAGCTTTGCCAGCTTTTCCGTCAGCTTCGGGCCAACGCCGTCAAGCTGCGCGATCGGCGTTTGCAGTAAAGCTGACACGGCACTTGTTAACGGCGTTGCAGAGAATGTCGATGGCATTGAAGCGCGGGAAACTGGCACGCCAGGCCAGTGCCACGGTGCGTTTCGGCCCGTTGCCGGTGAACGGTCGGGTACACAGGCGGTGGTGGCTGTGGGCATCAAGGCCGGCCGCCGACAATGGCAGCACGGTAATGCCAAGACCGCTGGAAACCATGTGCTTGAGGGTATCCAGCGAGGTGTTGGCGGTGGCTGCAATCGGGTAGTCGGCCTGCTGCATGCGAGCCTTCAAGGCCGGTATTGCCGCCAGGATCTGGTCGCGGAAACAGTGGCCTTCGCCCAGCAGCAGCACCGATTCGTTGGCCAGTTCTTCCGGCGCAATTGCCTCGCGTGCCGCCCACGGATGGTCTTTTGGCATCAGCACGACAAACGGCTCTTCATACAGTGGCCGGGTCACCACATCGGCCTCGTTGAACGGCAGCGCAATCAGGATGGCATCCAGCTCGGTGGCCACCAGCTTGCGGCGCAGCACGGCAGTATAGTTTTCTTCCAGTACCAGCGGCATCGCCGGTGCCATGGCCGACAACTCCGGGATCAGGTGCGGGAACAGGTAAGGGCCAATGGTAAAAATGGCACCCAGACGCAGCGGGCTGGCCAGCGAATCCTTGCCGGCATCGGCCAGCTCGTGAATCACCTGCACCTGGCCCAGCACCTTGTCCGCCTGCCGGATAATCTGTTCACCGACAGCGGTTGGCACGATGCGGTTTTTGCTGCGTTCGATCAGTGCCACGCCCAGCTCATCCTCCAGTTTTTTCAGGGCAATGCTGAGGGTTGGCTGGCTGACATGGCAGGCCTCGGCCGCCTTGCCGAAATGGCCGGTGCGGGCAAGGGTTACAAGATAGCGCAGTTCGGTTAAAGTCATCGGGCAATCTCCGCTGGCGATTGAAATAGTAAATCAACATTCCCAATTTGCGAAAGAATGCTTATGAATATGCAAAACGTCAAGCTGGCATTGATCGGCTGTGGCGATATTGGCAGCCGGCTGGGGCAACAATGCCTGCAGCAGGGGGCAGAGGTGTATGGTTTTCGTCGCCGGCCGGAACAGCTGCCGGCCGGTTTTGTCGCTGCCGGCATCGATGTGTGCAAACCGCAGACGCTGGCGGTGCTGGGCCAAACCGCGTTTGATTATGTTGTGATCAGCCTGACGCCGGCCGCCTTTGATGATGAGTCCTACCGGCAAACCTATGTGGACGGCCTGCGCCATGTGCTGGCGGCACTGGACTGCTCGCGCCTGCGGCGCCTGTTGTGGGTGTCCAGCAGCAGTGTCTATCACCAGGATGATGGCAGCTGGGTGGATGAAAACTCAGCGACCGAGCCGCAACGTTTTGCCGGCCGGCGCCAGCTGCAAGCCGAACAGTTGCTGCAGGAATCGCTGGGCGACAAGGCGGTTGTCGTGCGTTTTGCCGGTATTTACCGGGATGGCCGGCATCGCTGGCTGGAGCAGTTGCAGGCCGGGACACTGGGACTGCCGCAGCAGGATTATTTTACCAACCGTATTCATGTCGCCGATTGTGCCGGTGTGCTGGCACACCTGCTGCAGCGGGATATGGCTGGCAAAGCACTTGAGCCGGTGTATCTGGGCGTGGATTGCCGGCCGGCGCTGTGCAGTGAGGTGGTCAGCTGGTTGTCGGCACAAAGCGGGCTGCCGCTGTCAGCACAGCCATCAGCCAGCCAGGCCAGGACCGGTAATAAACGCTGCAGCAACCGGCGCCTGCTGGACAGCGGTTATACGTTTGTTTATCCGGATTATCGCAGCGGACTGCAGTCCGCGCTGGCGGCCAGCCACACATAAAAAAACCCGGCTGCAGCCGGGTTTCAACAGACGACAGGCAGGGAACGGTTTATTCTTCGCCCTGCACGGTTTCCACACGCTTTTTGTAACCGGGGTTGGTACAGCCCAGGCAGCGCACAAACGTGGTTTTGGCCGGCTGAACCACCAGCGCGTTGCCGGATTCCAGTGCGTTGCCACCCATCAGGGAGAATGGCAGGCCCAGCAACCAGATGCCGCTGCCAACCACGGTGACCGCCAGCATGGTCGGGCGTACCAGCAGCAGATCGCCGGTCATCGCCAGGGCACTGGGTTTTTCGGTCACGACTGTGTCGTTGCTGGCCATGGCCTGCGGCACGGATAAAACAAAAGCCATGGAAAGCATCAGCATTATTCGGCTTATTTGACTGATCATTGCATTTCTCCAATCGATGCGTATTGACTGGGCTAGCTTAGCCCTTTTTCCGGAAAAAGTCAGAAAAACTGTTGGCGTCGGTTAATTTTCCGGTTTTTTTACAAACAGTTGTGAACGGCTTTTTACACTATTTCTGGCACTGGCTGCAATAAAAAGTACTGCGCTGGCCCAGTTTGATTGCCTGTACCGGTGTCTGGCAGTGCCGGCAAGGCTGGCCGCTGCGGCCATAGACATTGAGCGTCTGCTGGAAATAGCCGGGAGCACCATCACTGTTGGTGAAATCACGCAAGGTGGTGCCGCCCTGGGTAATCGCGGCAGCCAGTACCTGGCGTATGGCATCGGCCAGTTGCCGGTAACGTGCCAGGCTGATGCGCCCGGCAGCCCGTTTCGGGTGAATGCCGGCGAGAAACAGCGATTCCGCTGCATAAATGTTGCCGACACCGACCACCACGTGGTTGTCCATGATCCAGCTTTTTACCGCCTGTTTTTTGCCGCGAGACAGCCGGTACAGGTAGTCACCGTCAAAATCCGCTTGCAGCGGTTCAGGGCCAAGCCCGTCCAGCAGCGGATGTTCACCGCCTGCCGCCTGCAGCAGCCAGCAGCCAAAACGGCGCGGATCGTGATAACGCAGGGCCTTGCCATTATCCAGTTGCAACTCGATATGGTCGTGGGTTTTCCATGGCTCGGCAGCAGCAATCACCCGCAGGCTGCCGGACATGCCCAGGTGAACCAGGATATAGCCGCCCGCATAGTGCAGCTTCAGGTATTTGGCGCGCCGTTCAACCGGGCCCAGGGTTTCGCCCTGCAGCTGTTGCAGCGCAGCCACCGGCACCGGCCAGCGCAGCTGCGGCTGGCGCACCGTGATACGGGCGATACGACGGCCGGCAAGGTGCGGTTCGATACCGCGCCGGCTGGTTTCCACCTCGGGCAGTTCAGGCATACAAAAACGCCGGCGGCTGCCGGCGTGGGTAATCAGTCAGCCTTCGGGCCGGCGGCGATAATCGCCTCGGACACGTTGAACTTCTGGATATTCTCCTGGAACAGGCGGGCCAGGCTGCGTGCCTGCTCATCGTAGGCGGCCTTGTCAGCCCAGCTTTCACGCGGGTTGACGTATTTTGCATCAACACCGGGAATGGCCTTGGGGATATCCAGGTTAAGAATGTCCAGGTGCTCGGTTTCAGCTTTCAGCAGTGCGCCACTCTGGATGGCAGCCACCACCGCCCGGGTAACCGGGATCGGGAAACGCTGGCCGGTGCCGCCCGGGGCGCCGGAGCCGCCGGTCCAGCCGGTGTTGACCAGATAGACGTGGCTGTCAAAATCGGCGACGCGCTTCATCAGCAGGTCGGCGTATTCACGCGCCGGACGTGGCATGAAGGGTGCGCCGAAACAGGTGGAGAAGGTCGGGTTGATGCCGGCTTCGGCACCCAGCTCGGTGGAACCGACGCGGGCAGTATAGCCAGACAAAAAGTGGAAAGCGGCTGCTTCCTTGGACAGGATGGATACCGGCGGGATAACACCGGAGACATCACAGGTCAGGAAGATCACGGTTATGGGTTCGCCGGCACAGTTTTCCGGTACCCGCTTTTCCACGTGCTCCAGCGGGTAGCAGCAGCGACCGTTTTCAGTCAGCGAGGTATCGTCGTAGTCGGCATGACGCTGCTCGTTCAGCACCACGTTCTCGATGATGGAGCCAAAACGGATGGCATCCCAGATCACCGGTTCGTTTTTCTTGCTCAGGTTGATGGTCTTGGCATAGCAGCCACCTTCGATATTGAATACCGAGCCCTTGGCCCAGCCGTGCTCGTCATCACCGATCAGGTAACGCTCGGGATCGGCAGACAGGGTGGTCTTGCCGGTGCCGGACAGGCCAAAGAACAGCGCGGTGTCACCGTGAGGGCCGACGTTGGCCGAGCAGTGCATTGGCAGTACATCATGATCCGGCAGCAGGAAGTTCTGTACCGAGAACATGGCTTTTTTCATTTCACCGGCATAACGCATGCCGGCCAGCAGCACCTTGCGTTCGGCAAAGTTGAGGATCACGGTGCCATCGCTGTTGGTGCCGTCACGATCCGGTTCACAGACAAAAGAAGGCACATTGATGATTTGCCACTCAGGCTTGTTTTTCGGGTTGTAGCTGTCCGGGCGGATAAACATGTTGCGGGCAAACAGGCTTTGCCAGGCTGTTTCGGTGGTGACTTTCACC
>DATCSZ010000034.1:0-1870 GCA_036568205.1 Pseudomonadales bacterium | reverse complement strand
CAGCCTGGCGGGCATCCAGCCGCTGCTGCAGGCTGGCCTGCCAGTCGTCCAGCACCTCGATATTGCCGTTAGCATTACGCAGCAGGTCGGCACTCAGTGTGTCAATGGCCAGGTCGGCAATCGCCAGTTGCTGTTGATCCTGCAAACGGATATCCGCCAGGGTGATGGTATTGATGCCGGCCAGTGCTGCATCACCGTGCTGCAATGCCTGCAGGCCGGTCAATGCCACGGAAGCCAGGCTGATGTCGGCCAGGCCGTTGATGCGCATGTCATCCAGTGCCAGCGCGTCAAACTGCAGCAGATTGCCCTGTTGCTGCTGGTCTTGCAGCTGCCAGTTATCCAGCTGCAGCCGGCCGCCGGCCGTCAGGCTGTTGTCGGTATCTGCCAGGTCCACGTTCGCCTCACCCTGCCATGACAATTGTGTCAGGGCGGTGGACAGGGCCAGCGGCAGGTAGCTGGCTGCCAGCCCGGCCAGTGATGCCTCGCCGGCGGCATGAAGCTGCGGCGGCTGGCCGGCGGCGATGGCCACTTTCACCCGGCCCTGCCAGCGCATGGCATCGGCAGACAGGCTGGCATCGTTAATGGCCAGCTGGTCCAGCGCCACGCTGATGTCGCCGTGCTGGTCGATGTGCATATCACCGTTGCTGTGCAGCGCAAGGCGGATATCGCTGTCCATGCTCAGCCTTGCGGCCAGCTGTTGTATTGTCTCCGGCGGCAGGACATCCTGCAGCGCGGCCAGCTGCAGGTCTGCCAGGCTGATATGCAGTGCAACGGCCAGTGTCTCGGCAAACGGCTTGATATCCGCCGTCAGCGTCATCGGCGCCTGGTTGATGCGGGCATTGACCGCCAGCGCACTGCTGTCTTCCGGCGCCCACATCAGCAGCGGGTTAAGGCGCAGATCATCCAGCTGCAGCAGGTGTTCGGCTCCCTGGTAACGGACGGTGACTGCCAGATCCTGCAGCTGCAATTGTTGAATGCCAAACTGCCAGGCAGATGCTTGCACCGCTGTATCCTCCGCCGGCGCATCGGCCGCCGCTGGCGGCAGCGGCAGGCCGGCTACCCATGTTTCATCCTGCTGGAATACCTGCACATCCAGGCCGCTGACACGCAGCTGCTGCAGCAGCATGCGCTGTTGCAGCAAGGCCAGCATCTGCAGGTTCAGTTCCAGCGTGTCCAGCCGCAATGTCGGCTGCCCGGCATAATCCAGCTGCAGGCCATGCACGGCCAGCCGGCCGCTGAACAGGTTCAGGTCGATATCATCAATCCGGGCGGCTTCGGCGCCCAGCTGTTTTAATGCATATTCGCCACCAATCCGCAGGCCAGGCGGCAACAGCGTGAGCAGCACGGCAATGGTGAGCAGGGTGTACAGCGCCCGGCGGCGCAGTCGTGATCCGGGGGACGGTTTTTTGTTGTGCATCATCGGGCTGTTTCGGGTTGCCGGTTTGGCCGGCTATGGTAACGGATTTGCGGGGGGATTGCGTGGCCGGGCGATGTGCTGATAGTTGGCAGGTTTGGCCAGCAGCTTCACCAGGCAAGGCTGCCATGGCCAGGACAGCACAAATCCTGTCGCTGGTTTGTGCGGTCGCCATTGCTGCAGCCTATGCCAATTTGTTGCAAGTTATCCCTCACCATGCAGAGCCAGCCATTGGCGTCCCTTGTCGGTCAGGCGGTATTGCTGCAGACGACTGTTGGGTTTGTCGGGGATGGTCATCTCAATCAGGCCGTCGGCCAGGGCTGGTTTGAGGTAGCGCTCGCGGAAGGATTTACGGTCCGAGAGACCCAGGGCGGATTGCAGTACCTCGCGGCCCATCTCGCCCACAAGCGCGGCCAGCAGCTCGCCGACTTGGGGGGTGACTTGGGGGGTGACTTG
>DATCSZ010000033.1:0-7624 GCA_036568205.1 Pseudomonadales bacterium | reverse complement strand
CTCCGGCGGTGTCGGCAACCTGCAGCACCTGGTGGATGGCATTATCGAAGGCCATGCCGATGCGGTGTTGGCAGCCAGTATTTTCCACTTTGGTGAATACACGGTTCCCGAGGCCAAGCGTTACATGGCGGAGCGTGGTATCGAAGTGCGCCTATAACCGCTAGCTGGCAGAATACGCCATACGGCATTGTTGCGAGCCGGTCAGGTTCAGGTATTTGACGCAATAACCGGGAGGTACCAGGCTTTGGTCGGTCAGTATCTGTTATGCAGGCCCTGTGGCGGTTTGAATGATACGCTGGTGCAAGTGCTGAAATGCCTGCGCTACAGCGAAAAGCATCATCGGATATTGGTCATCGATAGCAAAAAATCCGGCCTGATGGCTGATTTTGATGAGTTTTTCCAGCTTCACAGCAGCATTACCCGAATTCACCACCGGCTGGATGATGAGCTTGCTGCTATGCTGCAGACAGCAAGTTTTTTTCCTCCGCTGCAGTCATCCGACCCATTGGCCTATGTCAGTGGTTTTGATAATCGCTACAGGAATTACAGCGAGTCGCTTTCCGGCCAGCGCCTGAGCTTTGATTTTTCCCGGTCTTATACCCAGCAGCTGTTGATTCATGAGCAGTGTGGCGGAGGTGCCTCGGTCGATTTATTCCGCTACCTGACACTGACAGCGCCAACCCGTGATTTTATTGTGGACAAGTTATCTGTTCTGCCGGCGAGCTATTCAGCCATTCATGTCAGGAATACGGACCACCAGACAGACTACCAACGATTTTTTTCGGCACTGAAACGCAAGCGACTGGAAAGGGATATTCTGGTTTGCAGTGATGATATGGCAGTTATCGATTTTGCACAGGACTTTTTCCGGGGGCATGTCGTGCATACAATGGGCAAACCGTTGGTTGCCAGTGGCCAGCCATTGCACCGGCCGTGGTTTTATAACAGTCAATCTGAGCGGCAGATGGCTACCTGCAATGCCATTGCTGACTTGCTGGCGCTGGCAGGTGCAAAAAAGCTTTTTTTCAGCAAGGTGAACAATGGCGGTATTCTTGGCAACTCCCGCCTGGCAATCATGCTGAATGGCAAGCTGTCCGGCTTTTCCCGGTTGGCCAGGGATCTCCATCGCCAGCAAGATCTGCGGGCCCGGCTATTGTTCGGCAAGCCGGTTAAGGAACAGGCTGATGGCTAAACAAGGGCTGTGGTCATCGCTGATATTGTCGCTCTGGCTGCTGGCTGCCGTGATTGTACAAGCTGATGATAGTCGGCCGCGTGTTGCGCTGGTATTGTCCGGTGGTGGTGCGTTGGGTTACGCCCATATCGGCGTGCTGGATGTGCTGGAAGAGATGCAGGTGCCGGTCGATTGTGTGGTAGGTGCCAGTATGGGAGCGCTGGTGGGCGGTGCATGGGCCGCCGGTGTATCGCCGGCGACGATTGGCGCAGCGGTTGCTGCTACCGATATTGCAGCGCTGTTTGATGATGATCCGCCACGTACTGATATTACCCAGCACCTCAAGCGGGATGACTACCTGCCGCTGTTTGACATGAGCTTTGGCCTGAATCACGGTCAAATCCAGTTGCCTGCCGGTGCCTCAGCCGGCTACAAGATTGAGCTGTTTCTGCGCCGTTTGCTGGGGCTGCCGGTTGCCCGGGCCGGGCTGGACTTTGATCGTTTGCCGACCCCGTACCGTGCAGTGGCGACTGATCTTGAGAGTGGCCGCAGCCGGGTGTTTGCCGATGGTGACCTGGCGCGGGTGATGCGTGCCAGCATGTCGTTGCCGGGCGTGCTGACACCGGTGGAACTGGATGGCCGACTGTATATCGACGGTGGTATTGCCAGTAACCTGCCGGTTGATGTTGGCCGTGAACTGTGTGGTGATGTCGTGATCGCCGTCAACCTTGGCACGCGGCCGAAGCCACGTGAACAGCTGCAGGATTCGGTTGATGTGGCATTGCAGTCTGTGGTGCTGCTGACCGAGCAGAATGTCGGCGTGTCGTTGCAGCGTCTGCAAGGTCAGGATGTGTTGATTTTGCCTGATCTGCAGGGCTTTGATTCCTCCAGCTTCAGTGATGTGGAAGCCATTATCAAACGTGGCCGTGAAGCTGCGCTGGCCAGTGCAGCCAGCTTGCGCCAGCTGGCAGTTGACAGCCGGCAATGGCAAGCGTGGCAGGCCGCACGGGTTGCCAGACAGTTGCCGGATGATCCGGTATCTGCCATCAGGGTACACACAGGGTCTTATGTGAATGCCGATGCAGTCAGCCGTGATGTGCAAGTCAGGGCGGGCGCATCCTTTGACCAGCGGCAGCTGCACAAGGATATAACGGATATCTTTGGTCGCGGTGATTTTTCCTATGTCGCCTATCAGCTGGAGCAAGGCCAGGGCGACGCGTTACTGGTAATCAATGCCGAACCCAAACCCTGGGGGCCAGGCTACCTGAAATTCGGCCTGGGTGCCGCCGCCGATTTCAGCAGCCCGGCACAGCTGAACCTGGCGGCCAGTTACCGGCGTACCTGGATTAACCGTCTCGGTGCAGAATGGCGCACTGATGTGCAACTGGGCTACCATTCCTTTATCAACAGCGAATTTATCCAGCCATTACAGTTGCGTGATGGTGCATTTATTGCGCCGGGTTTTGCCGTGCGCCGGCATTTTGTCCAGTTCTATCAGGGCAGTGAACGTCTTGGTGATGTTGAAATGCGGCGCCAGCAGCTGCGTCTGGACCTGGGTGTGACAGGCAGCAAAGGCGAGTTGCGTTTTGGTCCTTATATCAGCCGCATCGACAGCAAGCCGGATTTTACCCTGGCCGGTGCGGTGATCAGTGACGGCACAGTAGAAAAGTCCGGCCTGGCGTTGCAGGCGGTCTATGACCAGCTGGATCGCGCGAGTTTCCCGCGCCAGGGGCTTTTTGCCCGGCTGGACATGCACAGTGCTGATGGCAAGGGCGAGGACTACACCAGGGCACAGCTGCAGCTCAAGGCGGCGGGCACTTTTGCGCGCCATACCCTGGCACTGCAGCTGGAGGCTGGCGATGAAATCAGCAGCGGCCGTGCGTTGCCTACCTACGATGCGTTCAAGCTGGGCGGGCCGAACCGCCTGTCCGGCCTGTACCTGGACCAGCTGACCGGCTCGCGTATGCAGCTGGCCACCGTGCGTTATTACCGGCAATACGCCAGCCTGCCGGCGCAACTGGGCACTGGTATGTATGTCGGCTTTTCGGTGGAGACCGGACGCATGGATGACCCGTGGATGGCCACGCCGTGGGACTGGGTGTCTTCTGCCAGTGTATTCTGGGGGGCGGATACCTTTCTTGGGCCGGTGTATCTTGGTTATGGTGAAAGCAATATCCAGCAGGGTACGTTTTACCTGATGATCGGTCCGCGATTCTGAACCGCAGCTAGCGCTGGATCCAGTATTGCACTTGTTCATTTTGCAGGAATTGTTCCGCCTGTTTGCCATGCAGCATGGCCAGGGTGGAAAGAATGCCCGCCTGCGTGCAGCTGTCAGACAAAACGGTAACCGCATGCGGTGAATGTTCCACTGGCCAGCCGGTTTTCGGGTTCAGGATATGGCTGTAGCGTTTGCCGTTGGCCAGGATAAAACGTCGGCTGTCACCACTGGTGGCAATGCCGCCGCTGCGAATGGCGACCAGCCCTTGCGCTGATTCCGGCCGTTGGCAGGCCTCAATGCCGACTTTCCAGGCCTCACCGTTGCGTCGTGGCTGGCTGACGGCGATATCACCGCCGAAGTTGACCAGTAGCGGCAGCCCGGCGGTTTCTGCCAGCAGCTGCATGACCCGGTCCACGGCATATTCCTTGCCGATGCCGCCGAGGTCAATTTCCATGCCCGGTCGCAGGCGTATCAGCGGATTCTGCCAGTCCACCTTGTTCAGGCCTACCAGTGGCAGCAAGGCGTTGACGGTGCGGACAGCAGGCAGCCGGCTGCCGCCATTGAACGTGAATGCGCGGCGCAGCACGCCGGAACTGATATCGAACAGGCCATCACTGATGCGGTAACAATCAAAGGCAAAGTCGATCAGCATGGCTGTTTCTGCATCGACCGTAATGGCTTTACCGTGGCTGCTATTGATGGCCGGGATAATGCCATCGGCGCGATAGCGGCTGAATTTTTGCTCGATACGCCAGGTTTCCTTTGCCGCAATGTCGGCCAGCTGCTTGAGCGTGTTGTCGTCGTCGCAATCGACCAGAATTTCGCAGGGACTCGCCATGGCCTCAAAGCGGATCATGCCGAGATCATGCTGGCGGGTGATGCTGACAGGACGTTTTATATCAACCGGGTCGTCAAAATGCTGCATGATGTATCGCAGGTGTTGGGTGGTGTCCTGCATTGTAGCAGTTGCACAACAGGCTGCGGGCAATCATTGCCCGCAGCCTGTGGCTCAGAACGAGAAAGTGTAGCCAACCTGGAAAATCAGGGCGTCCAGGTCCGGGAACATGTCGTAGTTCTTCTGCACCCCGATGGCGTCCGATGGTGAGCTGTCACCGCGTTGCTGGTAGCTTTCCAGCCGGGCACTGAACTCCTTGTTTTCGCCCAGCAGGTAGCCGAATTTCAGGCCCAGCGTAGTGGCATCAAATTCAGCCAGCCGGTAATCGGCACTGACTTCCTGTGGCACCGGTTCGCTGGCAGCGAGACTGTGGCGATAGAAATCAGCAGCACTTTGCTGGTACCAGCGCAGATGCGGCTGCAGGTAAACCGTATCCGTGATGTTCCAGCGGTAATGAAAGTCCAGCGTGTGTGAATCGATGCCCCAGTCATCGGTCATGAAGCGGTAGGAGACATCCAGCGTATCACCAATCGGCAAATGATACTTGCTGCTCCAGAACAGTGTCTGTTTGCTGCGCGAATCCGGCCGGTTTTCATAGATGTAGTCGAGCGGGCGACCGTTGGCGTCGACAATGCTGACAATCTTGAACGGGTCATTCAGGTAGCCGGAAGACTCACTGAGGCCGATATTGAATTGCATCAACAGGCGCGGCGTTATCACCTGGGTCAGGCCGATGACCACATCAACGACATCCTTGGTGTCATCGTTACCATCGCGTGGCTGCACGGCACCGGGTGCTGCCATGGAGGCCAGTGGTGTCGGGATGCCGCCTTCCGGCGACAGCGAGTCTGCAGCGTAGGCCAGGCCAATCGACAGCGTGGTATTTTTCTTGTTGAAATCACGGCTTAAACCGCCATTGACTGACAGCGAGGTATAGTCGTATTCGTTGGAAAAATTGGCGCCAATGTTATAACGCGTCAGGCGATTGATGGGCGCTTCCCAGCCGGCACCAATCTGTACCCGGGTATCGTGGAAAGTGTCATCCAGCGGTATGTCACCCGCCGGCACGGTGTAACTGCCAACCCCGCTGGGGCGGGTAAAGGTTTGCACGACATCGGTCGGGGCAGCACCATTGGGTGATGCGCCGGTCAGGGTGTCGACAACCAGGTTCAGGTTCAGCTTCTGCTCGTTGGCGAAGGTTTTTTGTGCCTTGATGGTCGGTTCGGTGGCCTGTACACGATCCTGCTCGGTGTAATACAACAATGCAGCATCAATTTTCCAGCCAAGCTCATCGGTCTCGGCAGCGGATGCCTGTTGCACGCCGAGCAAGGCACAGCTTGCGCTGGCCAGTGCAGCGCCGATCCGGTTCTTTTTAGTCAGTTGCATCCGCAGCCACCTCCGCCAAAACCAGCGCCGCCACTGGACGCTTCTTTACTGAAATAAATATGATCGTCAAATGCCGCATCGACCGGTGCTGCCACTGGCTGCATTTCCGGTTTGGCGAGCAGGTCACGCTGCCACGGCTCGGCACCGATGCTGCTGCAGCCGGTAATGGCCAGGCAGCTGATGCCAATTGCCACAAGTGTTTTCATGTCATCATTCTCCTGTGCAGGTTACAGAGCCTGGCGTATATGTTGTTCATAACGGTCAGAGTCAGTGGCGTTAAAACCGATGTGCTGGTGAACAATGCTGCCATCGCGACCAATCACAAAGGCGGTAGGCATTCCCATCAGCTGGTAGTCGGCAGGTGTCTTGCCCTGCGGGTCAAATGCGACAATGAATTGTGCCGGTGAGTGGCGCAAAAACGTTTGTGCATCAGCGGTTTTCCGGTCGACATTGACGGCAATAAATACAACATCCTGGTCACGGTACTTCTCCTGCATCGCATTCATCCACGGGAATGAATCCTTGCAGGGGCTGCACCAGGATGCCCAGAAATCCAGATACACCACCTTGCCGCGATAATCTGCCAGCCGCACGGTCTTGTCCGTGCCGGGCAGCTCGAAAGCCGGTGCCATGCCACTAATGTCGGCATGGGCGGTGCTGCCGGCCAGCAGCAGTAAAGCCAGTAATCGGTAAATGCGAGTCATCGGTTTTCCCCTGATGGAAGCGTGTTGTCATGATAAGGCGCCAGCCTTAAGCGAAACTTAACAGCCGCCCGGCCTGTTAATCCTCGCTTAAGACTGGCCCGGTAAACTGTTGTCGACATCAGAGGAACAAACGGGGTGGCAGTAATGCAGGGTCTGACAGTGATACGTACCGTCTGGTTGATGCTGGTTATGGTGATCAGCTGGCCGGCAGTAGCCGGTGATTTTTTGCCGCCCGACCAGGCCTTTGCCCTGACGGTGCAAGATAGCAAGCTGCACTGGCAGATTGCCGATGGCTATTACCTGTACCGTGACAGAATCCATGTGGTTTACCAGGCCGGTGACCGGCAGCAGGAAGTCCCACTGGTCTTTCACAGCCAGAGCCAGCTGAAGCAGGATAAAAACTTTGGTGAGGTGGCGGTTTTCTATCAGCAATTACAGGCCTCACTGGATCTGGCCAGCCTGGCAGGTGAGCTGCCGGCCAGCCTGCAGCTGGAATACCAGGGCTGTTCCGCCAATGGCCTGTGTTACCAGCCACAGATCCACGATATCCCGCTGGCAGCCGACATGAACGCACAAACCCTGCCAGTGGCAGAAGACAAGCCGTTGATGCAGGATTTGCAGTCCACCGAAGGCATCAGCCGTTTCCTGGCGGATGCCGGACTGCTGACCACGGTGCTGGTGTTTCTGTTGCTGGGCATTGGTCTGTCACTGACGCCGTGTATTTTGCCGATGGTGCCGATCCTGTCCGGGATTATTGTTGGCCAGGGTGAGCAGCTGACAGTGCGTCGTGGTTTGCTGCTGTCATCATCCTATGTGCTGGGCATGGCGGTCAGTTACGCGGCAGCCGGTGTGCTGGCGGCCACTTTTGGTGCCAGTGGCAATCTGCAAATGGCAATGCAGAACCGCTGGGTATTGCTTTGCTTTGCGCTGGTTTTTGTCGCTTTGTCACTGTCGATGTTTGGCCTGTATACCCTGGCCCTGCCCAGCCGCTTGCAGAATGCACTGCACAGGCTCAGTGGTCGCCAGCAGGGAGGGCATGACGTCAGTGTGCTGGTGATGGGGGCGTTGTCGGCGTTGGTGGTTTCGCCCTGTGTATCGGCACCGCTGGCCGGTGCGCTGGTATTTATCAGCAGTACCGGCGATAAGCTGGTTGGTGCCAGCGCCCTGTTTATGCTGGCCATTGGCATGGGCCTGCCACTGATTGCCATTGGTGCCGGTGGTGGCAAGCTGGTACCCAGGGCCGGCGCGTG
>DATCSZ010000032.1:0-4521 GCA_036568205.1 Pseudomonadales bacterium | reverse complement strand
GAGATGGGGTATCAGGTATCCGGCTGTGATGCCAATGTCTACCCGCCGATGAGCAGCCAGCTGGAAAAAGCCGGCATCACGCTGGACAGCGGCTTTGATCCGGCCCACCTGGCCGGTCGTGAGCCGGACCTGGTGGTGATTGGCAATGCCATGAGCCGTGGCAATGCGCTGGTTGAGTACGTGCTTGACAAGGGCCTGGCCTATACCTCCGGCCCGCAGTTCCTGCATGATTACGTGATTCGTGACAAGTGGGTGCTGGCGGTGGCCGGCACTCACGGCAAGACCACGACCTCGGCGATGCTGGCCTGGATACTTGAATATGCCGGCATGAAACCCGGTTTCCTGATCGGCGGCGTGGTGCAGGATTTCCCGTTTTCTGCCCGCATCGGTGACAGCGTGTTTTTTGTGGTTGAAGCCGATGAATACGATACCGCGTTTTTCGACAAGCGCAGCAAGTTCCTGCACTACCAGCCGCGCACCCTGGTGCTGAACAACCTGGAATTTGATCACGCTGATATCTTCGACAACCTCGATGCCATCAAGCGCCAGTTCCATCACCTGCTGCGCATTGTGCCATCCACCGGCAGGGTGATTGTCAACGCAGATGATGCCAACCTGGCCGATGTGCTGGCGATGGGCTGCTGGTCGCAGCAACAGGGCTTTGGCGGTGCAGGCGACTGGCAGGTTGCCGCGCCTGCCAATGGCCAGCCGGCGATTATCAGCCGGCAAGGTGGCGAACAGTGGCCACTGCAATGGCAGCTGCTGGGAGAGCATAACCGGCTGAATGCACTGGCGGCGATTGCCGCTGCCGAGCATGTCGGCGTGCGGCCACAAACCGCGATTGAGGCGCTGGCGCAGTTTCGGGGTGTCAAGCGCCGGCTGGAGCTGATAGCCGATATTGGCGGCATTTGTGTCTATGATGATTTTGCCCATCACCCGACCGCCATCGCTACCACCCTGGCTGGCCTGCGCCAGGAAAAACAGGGGCGTATTGTTGCGGTGATAGAGCCACGCTCGAATACCATGCGTATGGGTGTACACCGGCAGCAACTGGCCGGGGCCGTGCAGCAGGCCGACCGGGTATTCTGGTACCTGCCGCCGGATATCAGCTGGCAGCCGGCCGCGGATGCCGGCCGTGCCGTGGCCGATATCAACCGTCTGCTGGATGAGGTGATGGCCTGTGTGATTCCCGGTGACCAGGTGGTCATCATGAGCAATGGCGGCTTTGCCGGTTTTCATGGCCGGCTGAAGGCCGCACTGGAGCAGCGTTATGCACAGCAGCAGTAAAACCGTTTGCCTGGCGATTACCGGCGCTTCCGGCTTTGTCTACGCCTTGCGCCTGTTGCAGTGCCTTTTGCAGCAACAATGCCGTGTACATTTGCTGGTATCCGATGCGGCGCGGGAAGTGGCGCGGCTGGAGCACAATATGCCGCTGCCGGCAGAGCCTGCTGCGCTGCGCCGTTTGCTGCGCGAGCAGCTGGGTGAGGGCGGTGAACTGTACTGTTATGGCAAGCATGACTGGCAATCGCCGGTAGCCTCGGGATCGGCCGTGATCGATGCGATGGTCGTGTGCCCGTGCAGCACCGGCACCTTGTCGGCGATTGCCTGCGGCGCCAGCAACAACCTGGTTGAGCGTGCCGCTACCGTGGCATTGAAAGAGCATCGCCGTCTGGTCATTGTGCCGCGCGAGATGCCGTTTTCTGCCATCCAGTTTGAACATATGCATAAACTGGCGCAGCTCGGTGTGCGTGTCATGCCGGCATCGCCCGGGTTTTATCACCAGCCGCAAAGCATTGGCGACATGATCGACTTTGTTGTGGCGCGTATTTTGCAACATCTTGATATGCCACAGCAGCTGCTGCCTGCCTGGGGCCGGACAGACAAGGAGTAGCCCTGTGGCCATCGCAAAACCATCCGACCTGTATGCCCGCCTGATGCGTCACCCGCTGTGGGTGCTGGGCTTTTTGCTGGCGCTGGCCGGCTACCTGGCCAGCCATATTCCCGAGCTGCAGATTGATGCCTCCAGTGACTCGCTGGTGCTCGAAGGGGACAAGTCGCTGGAGGTGTTTCGTGAGGTGAATCGTGAATACGGCACCAGCGATTTCCTGTTTGTGACCTACCGTGCGGCACAGGATATTTTTGCCGAAAAAACCCGTGCTGATGTGGCACAGCTGCAGCGCCAGCTGGAACAGCTCGATGGTGTGCGTGATGTGATGACCTACCTGGATGTGCCGCTGTTGTACAGCCCGCCGGTGACGATTGCCAGCTTCAGTGATGGCGTGAAATACCTGAAACACGGCGATGTGGATATGGCGCTGGTGCGCAAGGAATTTGCCAACAGCCCGATCTACCGCCAGCTGCTGGTCAATGATGCGCAGACAGTAACCGCCCTGCAGGTGAACCTGGTGATGGATGATGCGCTGGCGGCCGTCAGGGCCGAGCGTGACCGGCTGCGTGAGTTGCCTCACCGGACGGCAGAGCAGCGTGCCGCGTTGCAGGCGGTGAATGCCGATTATGAAAAGGCCAAGGAAAAGCGCCTGGCGATGGAAAAACAGCTGGTGATGGATGTGCGCCAGATTTTGCAGCGCCAGCGTGAACAGGCCGGCGCGGCAATTTTTCTTGGTGGCATCCCGATGATTATCAGCGACATGCTCGATTATGTGCGCAGCGACATGAAAGTGTTCGGCAGCCTGATCGTGGTGTTCATGATTGTTGCGTTGACGGCCATTTTCCGTGCGCCGCGCTGGGTGGTACTGCCAATGGCCACCTGCCTGCTCACCTGCCTGTACATGCTGGGCGGGCTGGCCTTGTCCGGCATCAAGCTGACGGTGATTTCCGCCAACTTTGTGGCATTGCTGCTGATTATCACGCTGTCGATCACCATTCACCTGGTGGTGCGTTTTGTTGAGTACGAAAAAAAATACCCGGATCTTGACCAGTACCGGCTGGTGATGAAAACCATGCGGGCAATGATCAAGCCGTGCACCTATACCACGCTGACCACCATGGTGGCGTTTGCCTCGCTGGTGGTCAGTGATATTCGCCCGGTGATTGATTTTGGCTGGATGATGACCGTGGCGGTGGCACTGGCGCTGACGCTGGGCTTTTTTGTCTTGCCGGCCGGATTATTGCTGCTGCCACGCCGTTACCACGAAAGCGAGGACAAGGTGACGGCCAATTTTACCCACGGCTTTGCCTGGCTGACCGAGCACAAGGGCCGCTGGCTCACTGCCGGCAGCCTGGTGCTGCTGCTGTTCAGTGTCAGCGGCATTGCCCAGCTGAAGGTGGAAAACCGCTTTATCGACTATTTTGACGACAGCACCGAAATCTACCAGGGCATGCTGGAAATTGATGCCGAACTGGGCGGCACCTTGCCGCTGGATGTGGTGTTAAACCGCAAGCCCATTGTGCCTGTAGTGGCAGAAAGCAGCCCGGACAGTGCCGCAGCCAGGGATGCAGTCGAGGATGATTTTTTTGCCGGCGATGATTTTTTTGCCAGTGAGCCGGCCGATGATTTTGCCAGCGATGACGATTCGCCGTATGCCCTCAGCTACTGGTTCTCGCGTCAGGGCATGCAGGAAGTCCGCCGGGTGCACGATTACCTGGACGGGCTGGAAGAAACCGGCAAGGTGTTGTCGCTGGCCACGCTGTATGCGGTGCTGAACGACCTGGTGGGGGGCAATGTGGATGACATCCAGCTGGCGCTGATGAAAAAAAACCTGACTGGCGATATTGATGAAGCGCTGGTCAGCCCCTATCTGTCCGATGACGGCAACCAGGCGCGCATTGCCGTGCGGGTAAAGGAAACCAGCAAAAGCCTGAATCGCTCGGCAATGCTGGCGGATCTGGAGCGTTTTTTGCAGCAGGAGATGGGTTACAGCAAGGATGAATACCGGATTACCGGCATGATGGTGCTGTACAACAATATGCTGGAAAGCCTGTTCCGTTCGCAGATTGCCACCCTCGGTTTTGTGTTTGTTGCCATCATGCTGATGTTTGCCGTGCTGTTTCGCTCCCTGCTGGTGTCCCTGCTGGCGATCGTGCCGAACATCCTGGCCGCGCTGGTGGTGCTCGGTGGCATGGGCTGGGCCGGCATTCCGCTGGATATCATGACCATTACCATCGCCGCGATTACGGTTGGCATCGGGGTTGATGACACCATCCACTATATCCACCGCTTTAAACGGGAACTGCAGACCGATGGTGACTACATTGCCACCATGTACCGCTGTCATGGCAGCATTGGCCTGGCCATGTTTTATACCTCGGTGGTGATTATCACCGGGTTTTCGATACTGGCCCTGTCCAACTTTACCCCCAGTATTTACTTTGGCCTGCTGACCGGGGTGGCGATGTTTGCTGCGCTGATGGGCGCCTTGCTGCTGTTGCCGCACCTGCTGGTGCGGATCCGGCCGTTTGCCAGATGAAAACCCGCTGATGGAGTGCCGGCCAGGCTGCGGCGCCTGCTGTATCGCCGCCTCGCTGAACCAGCCGTTTTTTGGCATGCCGCAGGGCAAACCC
>DATCSZ010000031.1:0-16943 GCA_036568205.1 Pseudomonadales bacterium | reverse complement strand
TGCAGTCGCGCCAGCCGCGACAGTGTGGAACTGTACCTGCAGGATGACATGCAGCTGGGCCAATGGAATGTATTGCCCGGCCTGCGCTGGCAGCACGACAGTGGTTTTGGCCAGCAACTGACACCAAAAATCAACGCCTACCGGCCGCTGTGGCAGGCCGGCGAGCAGGCGCTGTCGTTGCGCATTGGCGCCGGCCGGGGCTACCGCGTGCCGAACCTGAAAGAGCGCTGTTACGTGTTTGATCACAGCCACCTCGGCTACCGCATTATCGGCAACGAGGATTTGCAGCCGGAGTTTTCCGACAGCTACCAGCTGGCCTGGATTTACCGGTTGGGGCGCCGCCACGATGTTGAGCTGGGCCTGTTCCATAACCGCCTGAAAGACCTGATCGAGTACCCGCTGGCCGGCACCGACAACGGCATTGCCATCTACCAGTACAACAATATCGAGCGCGCATTGACCGAAGGCCTGGAGCTGAACTGGCAATACCGGCCGGGCAGCCGGCTGCGCTGGCAAAACGGCTACACCTGGCTGCGGGCGATCGACAAGACCAGCGGCGAACGGCTGGCACAGCGGCCGCGTCACCAGTTCAAGTCGGTGCTGGATGCGCGCCTGGCAGCGGGCCTGCAAATGACGCTGGTGGGGCGCTGGCAAAGTGATGAATACAACGGCAGTGATGCAGCGGATTCGCCAGCCTGGGGCAGCCTGGATGTGCGCCTGAACCAGCGGCTGGCCGGTTTCCTGACGCTGTATGCCGGCATAAACAACCTCAATAACGTGCAGCGGGATTTTTCCGACCAGTACGACAACCGACCGGTAGAAGGCCGTCTGGTCTATATCGGCTTTACCCTCGAACGACAGGAGTAAGCAGCATGAAAAAACAGCTTGTAAGCATTACTGCAATCAGTGTTGGCCTGCTGGCCGGCTGCGGGTCCGGCAGTGACAGTGATGTATCAGTACTGCCAGGCAGTGAAAAACCGTATGTCACCGTCACTGTTGATGCCAGCAGCACCAGCGAGTGGCGCTATTTTGATATTGCCCATGGCGAGCAGGTGAGCGCAGCGGATGACTGGCATGTGGCGCTGCGGCGTTACGATATTCGCCTGAACGAGCAGGTGCAGGGCGCCATCGGCGATGAACAGGCAGATTATTACGATAACGGCTCACCGCTGGTGGATGCTTTTGTCAACGCCACCGCCGCACTGGAAGAGCAGAGCCTGTACGATGTTACTGACGCCAGTGGCCTGACGTTTGAATCCAGCGGCGCCAAACCGTATATCGACAACAGCTGGTACAGTTACAATTTTGTCAGCCATGCGCTGACTGCCAACAGTGACAACTACTGGGTGTTGCGCTCGTCATCGGCAGACAGCTATGCCTTGATGCATGCCACTGACATCGATGCCGGCTATAACGCCAGCTTTGCGTTTTATGTGCAGGCCGATGGTGAGGACAGCTTCAGCGATACCCCGGTTACCGTAACGATAGCCATGACCACGCCCGGCAAAACCTGTTACGACTTCGATGCCGGCAGCAATGTCGACTGCAGCAGCGATGGCTGGGACGTGATGTTCGACATGGCCAGCCGCAGCTACCGGATCTGGCTGAATGGCGGTGCCGGCCCGGACGGCGACAACAGCGGAAATGCTGCCGCCTATGGGGTGGTGGCTGCCGATGACTACAGCGCCGGCAGCGAGCTGATCAGCCATGCCTGGAGCCAGGACAGCCAGGCCAGTGTGTTCAGCAGCTACAGCTGGTATGAATACGGTGTCAATGGCGGCCATTACATCTGGCCCAACTTCCGTGTCTATGTGATTGATCGCGACAAAAACAGCGATGCCGATGCACTGCTGAAACTGCAGGTGATTGGCTATTACAACGACAGCGGCACCAGCGGCCATGTGACGTTGCGTTACATGGACCTGGCCGACAATGGCAACTGAGGGCTGCAGCATGAAGCGTGTATTGATTTGCCTGGTGCTGGCGCTGGTGGCAAGCCAGGTGGCAGCCGGCCAGCGCATCGTCAGCATTGACGGCGCGATTACCGAAATCATCTACCAGCTCGGCGCCGGCGATCGGCTGGTGGCAGTTGACAGTACCAGTGTCTATCCGGCCGAGGCCAGGCAGCTGCCCGATGTCGGCTATATGCGGGCGTTATCCACCGAGCCGCTGTTATCAGTGCAGCCGGACAGCGTGATTGCCTCACCGGCCGCCGGCCCGGCGCCGGTGTTTGAGCAGCTGCGCCAGGCCGGCGTGGCGGTACATATTGTGGGTGGTGATTACAGCATTGACGGCCTGCTGCAGCGCATAGCCGAGGTGGCCAGGCTGCTGGATCGCCAGGCCCGTGGCGAGGCGCTGCAGGCCGAGCTGCGCACGCAGCTGGCCGCCCTGCCACAGCCGGGCAGCGACAAGCCAGCCAGGGTACTGTTCCTGATGGCAGTACAATCCGGCCAGTGGCTGGCCGCCGGCCAGGGCACGCTGGCCGATGCCATGCTGGCAATGCTGGGGGCCGGCAATGTGATTGATCACCACGGTTACAAGCCGCTGGCCATGGAAAGCCTGGTCAGCCTTGACCCGGATGCGGTGATCCTGGTCAGCAATGATGCGGCAGTGCCGGTGCCGGCAGCAGTCAATCACCTGCGTGCGGCACGGCAGCAGCAGGTGCTGCAGGCCGACGTTAGCGAGTTGCTGGTATTCGGCCCGCGCCTGCCCGCTGCGTTACGGCAAATCGCCAATGTACTCTACCGTTAGGCGGCTGGTGGCCGATCGCCAGCCGTTGCTGGTGCTGTTTGTGCTGGGCCTGGCCTTGCTGCTGGCGATGCTGGTGTCGTTGGATACCGGTGCCATGCGCCTGCCGGCCAGCCCGTGGCTGCTGCTGGGCCGGGCGGTTGAGCTGCCGGCCGGCGACATGGCAACCGCGCGTTATGTGCTGCTGGAGCTGCGCCTGCCGCGCATTATTGCGGCACTGGTAGTTGGTGCCGGGCTGGCAGTGGCCGGTGCCGGCATCCAGAGCCTGTTTCGCAACCCGCTGGCCGATCCCGGCCTGATTGGTGTGGCCAGTGGTGCCGCGTTTGGTGCGGTGCTGATGATTGTCGGCGCCTCGTGGCTGGGTGGCCAGTGGCTGCAGGCCTGGTCACACTGGCTGTTGCCGCTGGCGGCCTTTGCCGGTGGCCTGCTGGCCACGCTGCTGGTCTACCTGATTGCCTGG
This sequence comes from Pseudomonadales bacterium, assembly GCA_036568205.1. Lineage (GTDB taxonomy): Bacteria > Pseudomonadota > Gammaproteobacteria > Pseudomonadales > DT-91 > DATCSZ01. Next base: position 13,735 of record DATCSZ010000031.1, on the reverse strand, counting down.
CAGAATGGCCGCACCAGCACCGCGCTGTTATTGCTGGCCGGGGTGGCAATCAATGCCCTGGCCGGCGCCGGCACCGGTGTGCTGACGTTCCTGGCAGATGATTACCAGTTGCGTGACATGACGTTCTGGAGCATGGGCAGCCTGGCCAAGGTGAGCTGGCCGCAGCTGGCGATTATCACACCGCTGACCGCGCTGGCCTGCCTGCTGCTGACAGCCAGTGCACGTGGGCTGAATGCGCTGCTGATGGGTGAGGAAGTGGCTGGCCATATCGGCTTTCCGGTGGTGTTGCTGCGCCACCTGGTGATTCTGCTGGCCACGCTGGTAATCGGTGCTGCGGTAGCCGTGGCTGGCGTGATCGGCTTTGTTGGCCTGGTGGTGCCGCATCTGGGGCGCCTGCTGGTTGGCAGTGATCACCGCTGGCTGCTGCCGGTCTGCGCACTGCTGGGTGCCTTGCTGCTGTTGCTGGCGGACAGCCTGGCGCGGGTGCTTGCCGCACCGGCCGAGCTGCCCATCGGCCTGCTGATGTCGCTGCTGGGCGCACCGTTTTTTATTGTGTTGCTGAAGCGCCAGCAACGGGGGGCCGGTCATGGTCTTGCAGGCTGAATCGGTAACGGTGGAAAAACAGCGGCGCCGGCTGCTGGACAACATCAACATGCACTGCGCCGCCGGCGAAATGCTGGCCATCTGCGGCCCTAACGGTGCCGGCAAGTCGACGCTGCTGCGGGTACTGGCCGGCGACCAGCACAGCAGTGGCAGGGTCGACATCAATGGCCGGCCTTTGCCGGGTTATAACGCGGCCAGTCTGGCGATGGTGCGTGCGGTGATGCCGCAGAAGGTCGAGCTGCCGTTCAGTTTTGCCGTGCGCGATGTGATCCTGATGGGCCTGCGCCATGGCTTGCCGGCGGCCAGCCGGCAGCAGCTGCTGGACGAGGTGAGCGGGCGTTTTGACCTGGCAGGGCTGCTGGCGCTGGATTACCAGCACCTGTCCGGTGGCCAGCAGCAGCGTGTGCAGCTGGCGCGGGTGGTCATCCAGCTGTTACAGCCTGGCTTGCGTGGCCAGCCGCGCTATTTGCTGCTGGATGAATGCAGCTCGGCAATGGATGTGGCGATGCAGCAGCGCATGTTTGCCAGCCTGCGCCAGTTGCTGGCCGATCGCATTGGCGTGATTGCCGTGATGCATGACCTGAACCTGGCCAGCCGCTTTGCCGACCGCCTGCTGATGCTGCGTGATGGCCGGCTGGTGCTGAGCGGCAGTGCCAGCGAGGTGATCCGCCCCTGCCACCTGCAGGATGTGTTTGCACTGGAAGCACAGGTGATCCGCCATCCGCAACATGGCTGCCCGGTGGTGCTGTAAGCGGCTGCCTTACCAATCAGTAATCGACAGCCTGTGAACCTTCACCCACAATCAAACCCGTAACAGACGGTAATATTGCCCGGCGGCAGCCCGGGCTGCCGCAAGACAAATAACAATACTGTGGTGGATTCTTATGCAACAAGCAGCTTTTGCGCTGTGGCTGTGCCTTTTCAGCGGCATGGCGGCGGCCGCCTCGATTGAACAAAGCATCAGCACCGAACAGCAGACCAGTGCCGCCGGCCGCCAGAGCCAGCAGCAGGTGGACAGGCTGGCGCGTGACAGCGAGCAGCTGTTGCGTGAATACCAGCAACTGATGCAGCAGGGCGATTACCAGCAGGCCTATAACCTGGAACTGGAGCGGCGCCTTGAAGAGCAGCAGCAGGAGCTGGCGCGGCTGCAGCAGGAGATTGCCGATGTGCAGATTACCCGCCTGCATGTGATGCCGCTGCTGCGTGACATGAGCAGCGGGCTGAAGCAGTTTGTCGAGCTGGATTTGCCGTTTGAACAGCAGCAGCGGCTGGCCAGTGTGGCGCGGCTGGAACAGCTGCTGGCCGGCAGCAGTACCTCGCTGGCGGAAAAATTCCGCCGTGTGCTGGAGGCCTGGCAGGCAGAAAGCGACTACAGCTACCAGCTGGGCAGCTGGCGCGGCGAAGTGCTGGTGCAGGACATGCCGCGGCGGGTGGATTTTTTGCGGGTGGGCCGGCTGGCATTGTATTACCAGACCCCGGATGGCCAGCAAAGCGCCTGGTGGGACAGGCAGGCCGGCCAGTGGCAGCCACTGGCGAGCGCGTATAACCATGCCATCCGCCAGGGCATACGGCTGGCAGACAAGCAGCTGCCACCACAACTGCTGCAGCTGCCGATTGCCAGCCAGGCGGTGCAGCCATGAAAAACCTGGTTCACCTGTTAGTGATGTTGATGCTGGCGCCGGCACTGCTGGCCAGCGATGCCGGCCCGCAGACACTGGACCAGCTGCTGGACACTGTGCGCCAGCGCCAGTCGCAGGAAAAGGCACTGTACCAGGAGCGCGAGCAGCGCTTCCTGGCCGATCGCCAGCGCCAGCAGCAGCTGGTGGATGAGGCGAAGGCGCGGTTTATCGCCTTGCAGAAAACCAACAACCCGCTGCAGCAACAGGCCGATGACAACGAACGCCAGTTGCAGGCGATGCGTGAGGAATTGCAGCAGCACATTACCGATCTTGGCGACATCTACAGTATTTATAACGAATTTGCCGGCGATTTTATCGCCCGCCTGCGGGACTCGCTGGTGCACAGCCAGCTGGCCGGGCGTGAAGCGCAACTGGCCGCAATCGAGGCGCGTGACAGCCTGCCACAGGTACAGCAAATGCGTGAGCTGTGGCTGCTGGTACAGCAGGAAATGACCGAGGCTGGCAAGATCAGCCGTTACCAGGCTGATGTGGTGCAGGCCGATGGCAGCAGCCGGCCACAAACGCTGTGGCGTATCGGCAGCTTCAGCCTGGTGGGCGAGCAGGGCCTGTTGCAATACCTGCCGGCCAGTGGCGAATTGCTGGCGCTGCCACGCCAGCCAGCCGGTATCGGCCGTGCCGCCGGCAATTTCTATCGCGGCGAGGGTGATCCGCTGCCGCTGCTGATTGATCCCACCCGTGGTGAACTGCTGGGCCTGCTCGGCCAAAGCCCGGACCTGTCTGAGCGAATCCGTCAGGGCCGTGAAGTCGGTTATGCGATTATCGCCATCGGTATCGCCGGCCTGCTGCTGGCGTTGTACCGCATGTTGTACCTCGGCATCATTTGGCTGAAAACCCGCCGCCAGCTGGCCGGCATTGCGACACCACAGGGCAATAATCCGCTCGGCCGGGTGTTGCAGCAGGCAGCCACGTTGCCGGCCGGTGCCGATGAAAAAACCCTGCAATCACGGCTGGATGAAAGCATCCTGAAGGAAATGCCGGCGCTGGAGCAGGGCCAGGGGCTGATCAAGCTGCTTGCCGCCATTGCACCACTGTTAGGCCTGCTGGGCACGGTGATCGGCATGATTGCCACGTTCCAGAGCATCAGCCTGTTTGGCAGCGGCGACCCGAAACTGATGGCCAGCGGCATTTCCCAGGCGCTGGTGACTACCGTGCTGGGCCTGGTGGTGGCCATCCCGCTGCTGCTGTGCCACAACGTCGTCAGCGCCTTCAGCCGCTCGCTGGTGCAGCTGCTGGATGAACAGAGCGCCGGCCTGCTGGCCCGTCACCTGGAACAGCAGCGCGAAAGCGGGGATAACTGATGCACAGCTGGCTTGCCGATATTGCGCGGCTGGCTGCCCAGGGCGGCGAGGTGATCTGGCTGCTGTTTGCCGCATCGCTGCTGCTGTGGCTGCTGATTGCCGAACGCTACAGCTATGTCTACCGGGTTTACCCGGCCTGCCAGCGCCGGGTGCTGGCCGAGTGGCAGGCGCGTGCCGACAGGCAATCCTGGTATGCCGAAAAAATCCGCGAGACCCTGCTGTCACAGCAGCGTGCAGCGCTGACGGCACGGCTGTCCAGCATCCGTATGCTGATTGCCATTTGCCCGCTGCTGGGCCTGCTGGGTACTGTCACCGGCATGGTCAGTGTGTTTGATACCATCGCCATTACCGGCACCAGCGATGCCAGGGCGATGGCCAGCGGCATTTACCGCGCCACGCTGCCGACCATGGCCGGCCTGATGCTGGCATTGTCCGGCCTGTATTTCAGTCATCACCTGCAACAAAAAGCGCAGCGGCTGGCCGATACCCTGGCCGACCGGCTGGCCAACGGGTTGACAAAAGGGGCAACACCATGAGCGCACGCCGCCATAACAACAGCCAGCAGGAAACCGAGCTGGACATGACACCGATGCTGGACATCGTGTTTATCATGCTGATTTTTTTCATTGTCACCACCTCGTTTGTCAAGGAGGCCGGCATTGTTGTCAATCCGCCTGAGGCACAAACCGCCGAGCAGCAGGATAATGCCAATATCTTTATCGCGATTAACGAAAACGGTGAGGTGTGGATAGACCGGCGCCAGGTGGATGTGCGCACGGTACGGGCGATTGTTGCCCGCCTGCATGCGCAAAACCCGGAAGGCGCGGTGGTTATCCAGTCTGACCGGGCGGCACGCACCGAACAGCTGATGCAGGTAATGGACCAGGTGCGGCTGGCCGGTATCAACAATGTTGCGCTGGCTGCCCAGCGCGATGCGGACTGAACCATGCGCTGGCTGGCAAGCCTGCTGGTGGCGGTGGCGGTATCGCTGCTGCTGTTCGGCCTGATGTTCCGGCTGATCCACGCCGACGGCGGTCAGCAGGCCAGCCGCCCGCCACCGGCGCGGGTCGATATCAGCCGCGTTACGCCGCCGACCCCTCAGCAACAGGCCGAACAACGGCAGGCAAAACAGCAGCCGCAGCTGGAGGCGCTGAATGTCGAGCCGGCACCGGCGCCGGTGCTGGCCACGGCAGCCGATGTGGCCATCAGCCTGCCGGAGCAGGGCATTGCCTGGCAGGCCGATGCGATGCGTATCGAACAGCATTACTGGAGCCAGCCGGCCGGGGGCGCCGGCAGCGGCGGTGATTATATCGGCGAGCTGGACAGCGGCACGCGCGAGATTGTGCCGATCTCCACCACCCGGCCGAATATCCCGAAAGTGGCCTGGGATAACCGCATTGATGGCTGGGTGCTGCTGGCATTTACCGTCAGCCCGGATGGCAAGGTCAGCAATATCCGGGTAATGGATGCCGAACCGCGTGGCGTGTTTGAGGCCAATGCCATTGCCGCCGTGCGTGGCTGGATTTACCAGCCATTCAAGGGCCAGCCACGGTTTATCTCACAGCGTATCGAGTTTGAATGGAACCAGTATCCATACAATATGGATCGCGACTGATGCACAGCCAGGCGTCCATAACACTTCTGCTTGTTTTGCTGCTGGCGATGCCGGCGACCGCCAGCCAGTATCGCAGCCGCGAGCTGGCCGCCCCTGCCGACAATACCGTGCAGCAAAAAAGCATCGACCAGCTGGAGCAGGAGCTCGGCAGCATCGCCGATAGCTACAGCAAGGCCAGCACCGCACGTTACCTGGCGCGGCATTTCAGCAGCGAAAACGATGCCATCAAGGCGATACGTTATTACCGCGAAGCGCTGGCCGGTGACGGGCTGTCCGATTACGCCAAGCAGGATGTGCTGGCCGAACTGGCCACCGTGCAATGGCAGGCCAAACAATACCAGGGCGTGGTCGACAGCATTGACCAGCGCCAGGCGCTGGGCGGCAAGGCCGATGCCAGGCTGCTGATATTGCAGGCAATGGCGTATCACCAGCTGGGCCGTTCCGGCCAGGCCGTGGTCAGTGCCGATGCGGCATGGGCAGCGGCCGAAAACCCGTCCGATGACCTGCTCAAGCAGCTGCTGTTTGTCTACTACCACAGCCGGCACTACGACAGCGCACAGCGGGTGCAGACCCGCTGGCTGGCACGTTACCCAAACGACCTGGCCGGCTGGCGCCAGCTGGCTGCGATTCACCTGAAACAACGGCAGCCGGCGCGTGCCGCCGATGCCCTGGCACTGGCCTATGGCCAGAACCTGCCATTGCAGCAGGACGATATCCTGCGCCTGGCGGCGCTGTACCAGCAAACCGGCAATCCGTATGCGGCAGCACGGGTGCTGGAAAACGCACTGCAAAACGGCGAGGTCACGGCCAGTGCCAGCCACTGGGATACCCTGTTCCGCTACTGGCTGCAGGCACGCGAAAAAGCGCAGGCAATTGCAGCGCTGCAACAGGCGCTGGCATTGCAGCCGGATATTGATCGTTACCTGCACCTGGCGCAGCTGCAAATGGAGGCGGAACAATGGCAGGCCATGAAGCAGAGCGTGGAAACCGCCTGCCGCATCGCACTGCCGGACCGGGTAGTCAGCCGCGCCAACCTGCTGCTCGGCATCAGCGAGCTGAAACTGGGCAACCGCGCCGAGGCGCGCCGGGCGTTTATCAATGCCACGCTGATTGGCGGTGAAGGTGAACAGGCCGCCAGCTGGCTGCAGTATATGGAGGCGGAACAGGCCGACGAACAGGAAACCGCCGGCTTTGGCGGCATCTGCACACCGAAGTGGGCGCGCACCGAAGCACGCCAGCTGACTATTGCCAGCGCCCGGCCAGCTGCCGAAAAGGCCGACCAACAGGCTGTGGAATACACAATAAAAACGTCAGAAGAACAGACACTGGTTGTCGGCAGCTATACGCTGGCGGTCAGCGACATGGAAAAGCGCCTGCTGCCACTGGCAATGAAACTCGGCACCGATGTGGTGAAAAACCGTGGCCGCATCAGTGGCAACATGCATTTTATATTTCCCGAGCCGATCCAGCCGGGCAGTGAGGTGATCAGCTTCCAGATGGCTTTCCCTGTCAGCAAGGCGCCGGACATGCTGGGCCGCTACCGGCTGCGCGAGGACAAGGGCTACCAGTCGGCCAGCATGCTCTACACCGGCCCGCCGGAAGGCCTGCCCGGCGCCTGGCTGAAGCTGTACCGGCAGGTAGTCGCCGACGGCCACAGCGTGGCAAAAGAAAGCCGGCAAATCGTGCTGCAGCCGGAAAAGGCCAGCCGCGACAGCATCACGCTGGAGTTGCAGCTGGGGCTGGAATAACGCCACTATCACTCGCCGGGCAACTGTCTCAACCGCCACAGCAGGTAGGCTGCCGGCACCAGCAGCAGTGTCACGGCGATCACGCTGAGCATACCGCCCACCATTGGAGCAGCAATACGGGCCATCACTTCCGATCCGGTGCCGCGGCTGAACAGGATCGGCAGGAAACCGGCGATATCTGCGGTGGCAGTCATCAGCACCGGCCGCACCCGCAGGCTGGCACCATCAATAATGGCAGTTTGCAGCTGGTTTTTGTCCAGCGGCTTGTTGCTGTCGACAAGCTCGTGCCAGGCCTGGTCAAGATACAGCAGCATGATGACGCTGGTCTCGACGGCAAGGCCGGCTAGTGCAATAAAGCCGACCGCAACCGCGACCGAATAATCGTAATCCAGCCAGTACAGCAGCCAGATGCCGCCGCTCAGTGCAATGGGCAGGCTGAGCAGGATCAGCATTACCTCGCCGACATTGCGGCTATGGATATACAGCAGCAGTGCGATCAGCAGCACGGTCAGCGGTACGATCAGTGCCAGCCGCTCTGCGGCCCGTTGCAGGTATTCGTGCTGGCCACCCCAGTGCAGTGAATAACCGGGCGGCAGTTGCAGCTGCCCGTCAACCCGCTGCCGGGCTTCACGGATGTAGCTGCCGATGTCGTTACCGTTGATGTCAACCAGCACCAGTGCGGCCAGCCGGGCATTTTCACTTTTTATCATCGCCGGGCCATCGCTGATGCGTATGTCGGCTATGTCACCCAGAGCGAGCTGCTGGCCATCGGCGGTGATCAGCGGCAGTTGTTGCAGTTTTTCCGGCGAGTTGCGCTGCTGCTGCGGGTAGCGCAGGTTAATGCTGTAGCGTTCGCGCCCCTCAATGGTATCGGTCAGGTTGATGCCGCCAATGGCGCTGGCAATGTGCAGCTGCACGTCGTCGATGGCAAGCCCGTAGCGTGCGGCCGCTGCCCGGTCAATATCAATGGTGATATAGCGGCCACCGGCCAGCCGTTCGGCATATACCGATGCCGTGCCGGGCAGCCCGGCCAGCAGGCTTTCCAGCTGTTCACCGATGTGCTGGATGCCGGCCAGATCAGGGCCGGTGATGCGGATGCCCAGCGGTGTGCGGATGCCGGTGGATTGCATGTCGATGCGTGTGCGTATCGGCATTACCCAGGCATTGCTGAGGCCGGGTATCTGCAGCCGCTGGTTCAGCTCCTGCTGCAGTTTTTCCATTGTCATGCCAGGGCGCCACTGGTCCTTCGGTTTCAGCTGGATCAGCGTTTCGAACATTGTCAGCGGCGCCGGATCGGTGGCGCTGTCGGCCCGGCCGGCCTTGCCGAAAACGGTGTCAACCTCGGGCACGGTGCGAATCAGCCGGTCGGTTTGTTGCAGCAGCTCGCGTGCCTTGTCGATCGACAGGCCGGGCAGCGTGGTGGGCATATACATCAGGTCGCCCTCGTCCAGCGCCGGCATGAATTCACTGCCGCTCTGGCTGGCTGGCCAGCAGCTGGCCAGTGCCAGCAGGGCGGCTGCTGCCAGGATTTTTCCGGGATGGGCCAGCACCTGTGTCAGGCAGTGGCGGTATGCCCCGGCCAGCCGGCTGGCCGTCGCTGCCGGTGAGCGGGCCGGGCGCTTGCGCAGGCAGTAACCCATCAGCACCGGCACCAGGGTAACGGCCAGCAGTGCAGCGGCGGCCATCGACAGGGTTTTGGTCCAGGCCAGCGGGGTGAACAGCCGGCCTTCCTGTGCCTGCAGGGCAAATACCGGCAGGAAGCTGACGGTAATCACCAGCAGGCTGAAAAACAGTGCCGGACCGACTTCGGTGGCGGCCTGGCTGACCAGCTGCCAGCGGTTGTCGTCGGTCAGTGGTGTTTTTTGCCGGTGGCGCTGCAGGTTGTCCACCATGACAATGGCGCCATCCACCATGGTGCCGATGGCTACCGCAATGCCGCCCAGTGACATGATATTGGCATTGATGCCAAGCCAGTGCATGACAACAAACGCTGCCAGTATGCCGACCGGCAGGCTGATGATGGCTACCAGTGCCGAGCTGGCCTGGCGCAGGAACAGCAGACAGACGCCGGCGACTACCAGCAGTTCGACCAGCAGTGTTTGCCACAACGTGGCCACGGAACGGTCGATCAGGGCCGAGCGGTCATACACGGTGACAATCTCGATGCCTTCCGGCAGGCCGGCCTTCAGTTCCGCCAGCCGTTGTTTGACAGCAGCAATGGTTTGCCTGGCATTGCCGCCCTGGCGCATGACTACTACCGCACCAACCACTTCCCCTTCGCCGTTCAGCTCCGCCACGCCACGGCGCATGGCCGGGCCGCTGCGGATCTCGGCAACATCACCCAGCAGCAGCGGTGCACCATCACGGTTTTGCCCAAGCGGGATGCGGGCAATGTCATCAATGCCGTGCAGGTAGCCCTTGCTGTGTACCATGTACTCGGCTTCTGCCAGTTCAATGACCGAGGCGCCGGTATCCCGGTTGGCACGCCGGATGGCGGTGGCCAGATGGGCCAGCGGCAGCTGGTGCGCACGCAGCCGATCCGGGTCGGCGACCACCTGGTACTGGCGTTGCATGCCGCCGATGCTGGCCACTTCCGCCACGCCGGGCAGGGCCTGCAGCTCAAAACGCAGGAACCAGTCCTGCAGGCTGCGCAGCTGGCTGATGTCGTGCCGGCCACTGCGATCGACCAGTGCATACTGGTATACCCAGCCGACGCCGCTGGCATCGGGCCCCAGTACCGGGCGTACCGATGGCGGCAGTTGTGCGGCAGCCTGGCTCAGGTATTCGAGTACCCGGCTGCGGGCCCAGTAGGGATCAGTGCCATCGGCAAAAATGACATAGATATAGGAGTCACCAAAAAACGAATAGCCGCGCACATTCACCGCGCCTGGCACTGACAGCAGCGCCGTGGTGAGCGGATAGGTGACCTGGTCTTCAACCAGTTGCGGCGTCTGGCCGGGATAGGCTGTTTTGACGATGACCTGTACATCGGACAGGTCGGGAATGGCATCGACCGGTGTCTGGCGCACGGCGTACAGGCCGGCGGCAACCAGCATCAACGTCAGTGCCAGAACCACCACACGCTGGCGGATGGCCAGCCGGATCAGTGCGTCAATCATGCTGATGTGCTCCGTGGCCGGATGGGCTGTTGTCGAATCGTTGCAGGCCGCTGTGACGGGAGGCTTCGGCATCCAGCAGGAACTGGGCGGAAATGACTACCTGGTCACCGGCGCTGAGGCCGTGCAGGATTTGCGCCTGTTGCTCACCGATCAGGCCGGGATGCACCGGCACGGAACGGAACTGGCCATCCCCCAGTGCCTTGACCACCCGGGTTTCCGTGCCGGTGCGGATCAGTGCGTCAACCGGCACCAGCGCGGTATCGCGGTCGGCGCCGAGCGGTATGCGCACATGCACCAGCATGCCGGGCCGCAGGCGCGGGTCGGCCGGCTTCAGGGTCATGCGCAGGCGCAGGCTGCGCTTGCCGGCATCCAGTGCCGGGTAGATATGGTCGATGCTGGCCTGCTGTTGCAGGCCGGGCAAAAATGCGCTGCGGATGTCTGCCTGCAGCGGTGTCCTGAGCCAGCCGGCCTGGCTTTCAAACAGTTCTGCCTCCAGCCACAGTGAATCGGTTGCGGCAATGCGCATCAGGCGGCTGGCCGGTTGTACATAGGCGCCTTCGCGTACCGCCAGCTCGGCAATGGTGCCGGCATGTGGCGCATAAAAGGTGACCTCGCGGTAGGGCCGGCGCCGTTCTGCCAGCCGGCGGATAAGCTCATCGGACAGCTGCAGTGCCTGCAGGCGTGCGCTAGCGGCATCAATCAGCGGGCGATCACCCTGCTGCAGGGCCAACAGGTATTCCTCCTGGGCGCTGACCAGTTGCGGCGAGTAGAGTGTATACAGCGGCTGGCCGCTGGCAACAGCATCTCCGCTGGCATGCACATGCAGTTTTTCCAGCCAGCCGGCCACGCGCGGGTGAATGTCCTGCAGCTGACTGGCATCCCATTGTACGGTGGCAATGGTATCCAGCTGCTGCTGCAGGCGACCGTATGCAACGGTGGCGGTGCGAATGCCAAGGCTTTGCATGACTGCCGGCGATACGCTGACGGTGCCGGCCGCCGGTGTCTCGTCGTATACCGGTACCAGGTCCATGCCCATCGGTGATTTGCCCGGCTCGTCGCGGCGGTAATCCGGGTCCATTGGCGCCACCCAGTAGAGCGGTTTGCGGCTTGTGTCGGCATGCGGCTGCTCGCTGCTGCTGGCCAGGTAACGGCCGGCCAGCAGGCTGCCGGCAATAGCGATGGCCATCATCAGGCCAATACTAACGGTTTTCATTGTTGTTCTCCTGCGGGTCGCCGGCATCCAGGTAGTAGTCCAGCCGGGCCAGTGTTTTGTGATAGCGGGCAGACAATGCCAGCGCGTCGATATGACCATTGAGCAGCTCAATACGGGCGTTCAGCACATCGCTGGCGCTGCCGTTATCATGCTGGTAGGCGGCCAGTGCGGCATCGGCCAGCTGTTGCAGCTGTGGTAACAACTGTTGCCGGTAGCGTTGTTGCCGTTCAGCCAGTTGCTGCAGGCTGGCCAGCTGTTGCCGGGCTTCAGCCTGCAGCGTCGCATGCAATGCCGGGTAATCCAGCGCATCGGCCTGCCGGTTGGCTTGCGCTGCTGCCAGCTGTGGCTGGCGCCGCCGGTGGCGCGGCAAATCGATGCTGATACCCAGCGACAGCAGGTCACTGCGTGCCATGCCATTCGGCGCATCGCTGCGATAACCATAGCTGGCGCTAAGCCGCCAGCCGGGATTGGCGGCTTTTTCCGCCAGTGCCACACGGGTGTCAGCCAGCTGCCAGCGTATGTTGGCGATCTGCAGGCGCGGGTGCCGGGTAATTGCCCGGGCCAGCTGACCGGCATCCGGTACTGGCCGTGTTGCGGGCAGGGTATTGGCGACAGCCATTGCCGGCACCTCATCCGTCAGCCAGCGGGCCAGCAATGCCTGCTGCTGGCGGGCATCACTGTGCAGCATCGCCAGGCGGTCATCCAGCCGTGTCAGTGCCAGCCGCGCTGCCAGTACATCCTGCTGGCGGCCATTGCCGCCAGCTTGCCGGTAACGACTGTTAACGGTGTCCATCAGTTGCTCAAACAGCGGCCGCTGTTGCTGGATCAGGGCGATGGCACGGTCGGCCTGCCAGTTATCCAGCCACAGTTCACTCACGGTCATGCGCAGCCAGGCACGGCGCTGCTGGCGTTCCAGCGCGGTGATGTCGGCCTGCAGGGCGGTTGTTTTTGTCTGCAGCTGGCGGCTGCCGGCCGGCGGGAAATACTGGCTGACACCGACGCTTAGCTGGGTCATGTTGTCCTGTCGCAGTGAACCGCTGTCCAGCGGTATGTTCATGGCACTGACAGACAGTGAGGGGTCCGGCAACTGGCCGTCAGCCCCTGCCTGGTGACGCAATGCCTGCTCGTCTGCGGCAAGGGCGAGCAGTTCCTCGTCACGCGACAGGGCAATCTCAATGGCCTGCTGCATTTCCAGCGTATCAGCATCGGCAGGCCGGGTAAGCAACAGCAGACAGTACAGGATTATCCGGTAACTGGAATGTGGCCGCCATGTCGCATGGCAGCCGGGAAAAAGCCGGTTCATAACACAATACCCGTTGGGTCAAACACAGGCGCAATGGCGCAATCATGCTGCGTTCAGGCGCAGCTGTCCTGTGTTAGCCGTGAATGGGCGGGCGGAAGCGGGCTTCGCTGATGAAACGGGGCGTGGCAGTCGATGGCTGCGCTGACGGTAGCGCAGGCGCGATATGCACCAGCGCTGGCGGGGTCATGGCCGGGAAGGCAGGCAGCACCATGCAGTCCGGGCAGTTGTTTTGCTGGCAACACGCCATGTCACCGGGGTCTGCCTGGCGGTTGTCGATGGTGCGTGTTGCATCGTCACTGGCATGGCAGGGCGCACTGGCCTGGCTGTCTGCGGCGGCTGATCCGGCCAGCATGGCCGGCAAGGCCATTGCCGACATAACGGCATTGCTGCACAGCAAGGCAGCAAGCAGGATGATCAATAACGGTCGCAGGCGTTTCATGGCCACAGTATAGTCAATGGGTGCGGGTCGACTGTGTGTGACCGTGCAGGAGAATAAAGATTCAGCCCCTGGTAGCGGGTTTTTGCTACAATCGGCCCGGTCTGTCCACCGTGGAGCCTGCCTGATGAAATGGTCATGGAAAATCGCCCGCATTGCCGGCATTGATGTATCGGTACATGCCACCTTCTTTTTGCTGCTGCTGTGGTTTGCGCTGGTCAGCTGGCGCCAGAGCCAGGAGCTGGTCGCGGTGTTCACCAGCCTGGCCTTTATTGTCACGCTGTTTGCCTGTGTGGTGATGCATGAATTTGGCCATGCGCTGACGGCGCGCCGCTTTGGCATCAGCACCCGCAGCATTACATTGCTGCCGATTGGCGGCGTGGCGGCACTGGAAAAAATGCCCGATGACCCGAAGCAGGAAATCCTGGTGGCGCTGGCCGGGCCGGCGGTGAATGTGGTGATTGCCGGCGTGCTGTGGCTGTACCTGTCGGCAACCATGACACCGCTGACCGCCGAGGATGTGATGGCCGGGCGTATCCCGTTCTGGTACCAGGTCATGGTGGTGAATATTGTGCTGGCGGTGTTCAACCTGTTGCCAGCATTCCCGATGGATGGCGGGCGTGTGCTGCGTGCCGCGCTGGCGCTGTTTATGCCGCATAACGAGGCAACCCAGAAGGCCGCGCGGATCGGCCAGTCACTG
>DATCSZ010000030.1:0-20219 GCA_036568205.1 Pseudomonadales bacterium | reverse complement strand
CCCTGGCTGCCGGTCCAGGTGTAAATACGGCGCTTTTTGACACCGATATAGTCGCTGTGATTGGCCATCAGGTACATGCGGTGCATCACATCCGATGCCTCCCATACCGGGATAATATCGGCCGACGAATCAGAGGCGCCTGTGCCATCAGGATTGGTGAACTGGCCATCTTCATTGACCCGCAGGCCTTTCAGCTCACTGTTCCAGTATTCGGTATCATAGGTGGCCTGGATGGCGTAGTTATCGGCACGCAGCTCGGATACCGCGCTGACTGCGATAGCGGTCACCGAGGCAGAATCGGCCTGTACCCGGCTGACAATATCCTTAAAGGCCTGGCTGATCTGGCCACCATCACGGGCAGCATAGAAGTTATCGGCACCGCCGCCACCGGCACGGCCGGCCATGATAAATTCCGGCAGTTCAAGAATGGACGGCTCTCCAAAAGCGATAAAAAACGATTCGATATTCTGCTTGCCGCGAATTGACGGAAAAAAGTCATGATCAAACAAGGCACCGGCTATCTTGATCAGGTTTTTGCGATGGCGAGGACTGTCACTGCCATCCTGCCCCAGGTTATCTGACAAGGCATTAAACTCTGTACGATTTACCCCAAGCGGCACATAACCGTTAAACAAGGTATTGATCTGGTCCACGGTTGGTTGCCCGTCCGTCAGCACGGCAACGGCATTTTTCTGGCACCAGTTTTGTTCGGTTATAAATTTGCCCTGGCTGGCCGAATGGCCCGGGGTGCCACCCGGAATCGACAGGGTATAACTGCCCACTGCATCGTCGAGTGATTTCAGTTCAGTCGTTGTATCACTGGTGCGAAAATCAAATTTCCGGAAATCCAGATCCCAGTCATTGAACAGGTATTTCGCTACTGCCATCAGGGTTGAACCGGTTGGTGTGCCGCCACCCTGGCTCATGTCGGCAATCACATCCAGCATGGTCAGTTTGCGACTGTTTGTTTCGGTGGGCAGGCTGACATAATCCAGTTCAGCCACTCCATGCTGCAAGGTGCGATATCGGGATGAGCCGTTCGAATTGGTAGAATACGTGGCGATGCCCAGATTAATCTTGTCGGTATCACGAACCAGCTTTTTGGCCACATCCTTGGCGACCGTCATGCGCTTATGGTCGTAGGATACGCCTGGCTTCAGGCCCCGGTTGCTAGTGTTGCTGGTGGTGAAGTTATCCGCCACCGTTTCAGACCAGTAAGCGCCACTGTACGTGGTATAACCACCGGTCAGCGATTCATCGGCCCATTCAGACACAGTGGCTGAAAAATACCAGTTAAGAAAGTTGCCCTCCATATCCTCGGTATTGCCATTGGCCACACAATAATTGCTGTTGCTGCAGCTGTCGGCGCGCAGCTTGACGCGGTATTTTTCATCCGGATCAAAACAGGCATCAGTGGTGACGGACGATGCATTGGTTTGGCCGGCACCACCCTCACCCCAGCCATAATAGCTGCCATCGTAATAAAAATACGGCACCCCATCGGCGCCGGAGCGTTTCGAAATATAGACAGTTACTGTCTGGCCAGTCACCGGCCGGACAATCTCGACATTGCCCAGGCAGCGGTATTCCTTGTCGGCATCGTAACCCGGCGCATAAAACACGTCGTTATAATCCATTGAACCGGATTCATCGACGATCAGCACCACATTCGGGTTAACACCCTGGGTCTTGATTGCCAAAGGCTCATTGGACAAGTCCAGGTCACTGGCCTGCAGAGATAGCGGCAGTGCAAGCGGGAGAACAAGGCCTGCCATCAGTCGTTTTCTGAATATATGCATGACTTACTCCTACGGTGCAGGCGCATCAACCGGCGCGGCAAAATGGGACACAATCACCCGGCGATTGCTGGCATCGACACCAGTGCCAGTGGCAATGACCCGGTACAGGAAAAATGTCGGGGCTGCGCCTTCATTCTGGTCCTGGTACTGGTTGGTCACCGCTGAAATGCGTTCCGCGCCGGAAATGCTCAGGTCGACTTCACCCAGCATGACTACCTTGAAACGGCCGGGAATAAATGCATCGGTCTGCGGGCAGGCACTGCCGTGTGGACATTTAACCGGCGTGGTCGCTTGCCGGCTGTCAGCATCGGTCCAGCTGCCGTCAGCAAAAAAATCCAGGTTTTCAAAGGTGTTGAGATAACAGTCTGCCTCGTCTGTGTCGCAGCGACCATCATAAAAACCGGCATTACCGGTCAGCGTGAAGTCATCCGGCACCGAGTTGCTGACCAGCCGCTCACCGTCACGCAGAGCTGACTCAGCCACCTGCAAGGCCAGGCTGTCGTCACGCACCGCGCCGCTCATCCTGCTTTGCAGCAACACGGAATTGGAAATGGTAAATGTCATCAGGGTCAGCACCACCAGCAGCATCAGGCTGATCAGCAGGATGGAGCCTCGTTGTTGATAGCCGGCCATTTACACACCCCCGGTTGAGTTACGGATATACACCAGGCTCTGGTAACGCTTGGGCTGGAGACAGCCCTGATTGCCTGAACTGCCTGCAGGACAGCTTTGTTCGGTGATCACGGTCAGTTCGATATGCACGGCATACACATCACTGGCCATATCCAGGCCACTGCTGAGAATCTGCTGGCCGGTCAGGTAGGTGTCGGGTGAGCCGCTGTTGTCGGTATCAACACCATAACGCAGCTGCATGTCATCAATATACGGCACCAGTTCCATTGCCGTGCCACCATCGACCGCGCTGACCCGGTACAGCGAGTTGACAGCGGTGCCGTCTGCAGTTTTTACCAGCTGGCTGGGGGCAACAAAATAGGCAACGGTATTCATCAGCAGGATTTGTGAACCATGCGCGTATTGCTCAGCGAGGGCAATGCCGGCATTGTTGGGACCATCACTGACATTGGTGTTATGCAGCAACTGGCGACTGGCAGGGCCAGTCAGGCCACTGACGGCAAAAATATCAGCATTTTCACAATCGGAAACCATCACCACCGAGCCTTCCTTGATGGCTTTGAGCTGGGCCAGTGGCCCTGCGACCTGCAGTGCAGCAGCGGTTGTAGCCGGGGTTTTGGCAACATACAAATCACTGGAAATGGCGGCGCGGGAAATAAAGACATCCGTACCCGCTGCCGGCTGCACACCGGCAATGCTCGGGTTCACCAGCGGGTCGTAATTGTCAAAAACCTGGATCGGCACGGCAAAATCATGCAGCAGCGGGTCATAACCGGTCGCCGGATTGGTGGCCAGGCCATTGTTAACGCTGGTGATGTCATTCACACAACCCTGGAAACCTGCCATACGCATGTCAAACTGCAGCAAATCCAGTGCAGAGCGTGCTGCTTCCTGGGCGCGGGCATAGGTATCTGTCAGCGCCATGCTTTGCTGGTTGGCCAGCACAATGCGGTACAGGCCGGTGGCCAGCACCGCCGAGAGCGCCAGCGCCACCAGCAACTCGACAAGGGAAAGACCGCGCTGCCTGTCAATGATCGATTTCATAATGGCACCTGCAAACGATAGGAAAGTTCATTGGTACCGGAAAGCCAATGGATACTGACATTGGCGCTGTTGCCGGTCAGTTCTACCTCTCCCCTGGCCAAAGGCAAGGCATGATCAGCAAGCGCCTGCTTCCAGATCCACACATCGCTTTCAGCCAGTGTGCAAGGATTGGCCATATCGGTGCAGTCTTTGGTGAAGTTGCTGGTGTCGGCATTATCATAATCGTCCAGATTGTCGATATTGGCCCGGATACTCTCACCCATGCTGCTTGCCAGCATGGTGGCGACATAATCCTGGTTACTGCCGGAAAGATGCTTGAGGCTGGCCAGCTGGAACGAGGCCAGGGAAAGAAAACCGAACGACATGACCGCAATCGTGATAAGCACCTCGATCATGGAAACTCCCTGTTGTGCAGAACGCATCATTCAACTCCCGCTGGATTCATTATTCCAGGCAAAACCTGAAAGCAGCACGGTAATATCCCGCGCCGGCTTGCCCGGCTGGTTGCGGCCTACCGTCAGCACCACCTGACTGGGCAGGTAGCCCTTGCCGTTAAAGACCAGCGCATAAATATTGTTTTTTTCCAGAATTTTCAGATCACCACTGACACCGACCCGGCGCAGCTCGGTATTGTCTGCTGACAGTGCACGTGCACCCTTGGACCAGTCCTCATTCGCCAGCGGTAACACCCGAACAATATCCCCACTGCGCAAGGCCTCGGCCCGGGCAAAACGGATCAGGCTGTAGAAGTCATTGGCCGTTGAACGAACCTGATGGTCACGGATGGTGTCGGTAAAGCTGGGTGCAGCCAGGGCCACAACCGTCATCAGAACCGTCACGGTTATCATCAGCTCAACCAGTGTGAATCCGGCATGACGTCTCATGCACTCTCTCCTCTGTGAACCCTGCCCCTTGATATTGTTATTCTGGCGCAGTGTTTTGTGATTATGACTGATCTGCCCGCCCCGGGAGTGTGATGGACTTCCAGTTAATACACTCTTATGCAGCATATGCGACAGGCGGATCAATTGTATCGACAAGCGGCCGAGATGTACAGATTTTGAGCAGCAACTGTGATCTGTAAAACACACACGCACAAAAAAGCCCGCAACTCGACGAGTTGCGGGCTTTCATAAGATGGCGTCCCCTAGGGGGTTCGAACCCCTGTTACCGCCGTGAAAGGGCGGTGTCCTGGGCCACTAGACGAAGGGGACAGAACGCCGCGCATTTTAATGTGATGATGATATAAATCAAGTACTTTCACGGATTATTTCACCGGGCAGGCCCGCCAGCAGCAGATACAACCAGGCCAGCAAAGCGGCGCTGGCTGACAACAGGTATGGCAGGATGGCCATCTGGCTGTACACCATGCCCCCTACCAGCGGCCCTACCACAAAACCCATGCCGGCTACCGAGCCAACCAGACCTGCCAGTGCCCCCTGGTCGCGGCCATCAACCGTCAATGACGCGGCGGCAGCGATACTTGGGCCAACCAGCCCCATGGCAAAACCAAAAGCCATCATGCCAAGCTGCAACATCCACAGCTGGCTGGCTGCCGCCAGCATAAAAAACCCACCGAATGCAAACGGCAGGCCGGCGCGGATCAGGCGCTGCGGTGACAGGCTGAAACGTTGCACGATACCAAACTGGGCTGCCAGCATGGCCGCCGAAGAAAACATCATCGCAAATGCATAGGCCTGTGCTGCCTCACTGCGCTGCAGCTGCAATACATCCTGGAAATAAAACCCGAGGGTTTGCTGCACCATGCCCAGCCCGGTATAAAACAGCAGCGCCAGGCCTAGATAAACGCGGTATGGCCCGGCAAAGTAACCCAGCTTTTTGCGCTGCCCTGTCATCGCGACCGGCGGATGGGCCGGGAAACGCCACAGCACAAACAGGCCCACAAGCAGCATCAGCAAGGCCTGGCAGATAAACGGCAACAGCAGGTGCCAGCCGGCCAGCCAGGCCAGCGCCGGGCCAAACATGATACCCAGTTGCATACAGGCTGCCAGCCTGCCCAGCGCCCTGGCACGAACAGTCTGGTGTGAACTGTCCACCATAAAGGCATTGGCTGCCGGAAACGATGCCGACATCATCAATGAGTGCAAAAACCGGGTCAGCACCAGCAACAGGTACAACAGCAAGCCGCTGATCATTGCCTGCAAGCCCAGCCAGGCCATCACGGAAAACAGCAACATGCCGGCCGTATAACCCAGCAGGCCCAGCAGGATGACGGGCTTGCGCCCAAGCCGGTCACTCAGGCGTCCCCAGAACGGGCTGATCAGCGAAAACGTCAGCGCGGTCAAGGCTGACAGGCTGGTAATGGCCAGCTCCTTCGGTTGCCATTGCCAGTCCAGGCCCGGCAGCGTCAATACCATCAGGTCCAGCTGCAACTCTCTTCCCAGCATCGGCATGACAGCAAAAACCACACTTTGCCCCATGCCCACACAGATCATGGCCAGATAGAGAGTGCGCTGGGCGCGGCTGAACGGCTGAGGGTTTGACACAGGATTGTCCATTGGGGGATTGCAGAGAGCGGATCAAGGTTTTATCGTGCCATGGCAAGTCTGGCAAGTTAACAAACCCTCACAATATACAATGCATAAACTGTTGGCGACAATTGAACAACTCGGCAACCGGATTCCCCATCCGGCGTTGCTGTTTTTCTGGTTATGTATGGCCATGCTGTTGCTGTCGGCGCTGGCTGATGCAGCACAATGGCAGGCCCTGCACCCGCAGGATGGCTCGCCCGTCAGTGCCCGCAGCCTGCTCAGTGGCGATGGCCTGCGCTTTATCCTGACCGGCATGGTAGGCCAGTTTATCGGTTTTGCACCGATTGGTGTGGTGCTGGTTGCCATGCTGGGCATCGGCATTGCCGAACAATCCGGCTTGCTTGCCGCCTTGCTGCAACAAACGGTCAAGCGCGCGCCGGGTGTGCTGCTGACTTTTGTGGTGGCCTTTGCCGGCATCATGTCCAGTCTGGCAGCTGATGCCGGCTATGTCGTGCTGATTCCGCTCAGTGCCATGTTGTTCAGCATGGCCAATCGCCCTGCCCTGGCGGGTATTGCCACGGCATTTGCCGGGGTGTCAGCCGGGTATTCAGCTAACCTGCTGATCGGCCCGGTTGATGCGTTGCTGGCCGGCCTGACCAGCGCTGCAGCACAAATGGTCAGGCCGGATGCCGTGGTCACGGCGTCTGCCAACTGGTATTTCAATGTATTATCGACCATTGTGCTTGCCGTACTGATTACTGCCGTCACCGAAACGCGCTGGCCGGCCACCAATCGCCATCCTGCAGCGGCTGCCGTGCCTGACATACAACATCAGCGGCTGGCAGCTACTGCCGTGTTCAGCCTGTTGTTTTTGCTGGTCTTGTTGTGGCTGACATTGCCTGCCGATGCGCCATTGCGCAACCCGTTGACCGGTGCCCTTAGCCCGTCGCCGCTGATTGACTCGATTGTTGTAATTATTGCGTTGTATTTTGCCGGCGCAGGTGTGGTCTACGGCTTGGCCAATGGCAATTTTTTGTCGGCAGCGGATATCATCGCAGCCATGGAGGATACCCTGCGAACCATGGCACCATACCTGGTGATGATGTTTTTTGCCGCACTGTTTATTGCCTGGTTCCAGTGGTCAAACCTCGGCCTGTTGCTGGCCATCAGTGGTGCCCGCTGGCTGCTGGTGATCAATCCCGATCCTTACCTGCTGCTGGCCCTGTTTATCCTGCTGAGTGCGCTGATCAACCTGTTTATCGGCAGCGCGTCCGCCAAATGGGCACTGATGGCCCCGGTCTTTGTGCCCATGCTGATGCTGGCAGGCATCCAGCCCGAGACAAGCCAGCAGGCCTATCGTATCGGTGACAGCAGCACCAATATCATCAGCCCGTTAATGCCCTACTTTGCACTGGTATTGGGTTATGTACAGCAACACCAGCGTGATGCCGGTGTTGGCACACTGGTGGCTGCGATGCTGCCCTATTCACTGATCATGCTGTCAGGCTGGGCCTTGCTGCTGATGCTGTACCTGCTGCTGGGCCTGCCACTGGGTGTTTGAGCAGCCTGAACCGGAGAATGCCATGTTTCGCCATACCGTTTATTCCGATCCCGTGATCATCAATGCGCCAGTGGAGAGAGTCTGGCACGTGCTGACCGATCTTGAGCACTACCCTGACTGGAACCCGTTTACCTTTCAGGTGCTCGGTGAGCTGACGCCAGGCCGGCCGGTTGAGCTGCATGTGCGCATGCCCGGCAAAAGCGATACCGTCAGTGTGGAAACGGTATTGTGTGTCGACCAGTGGGAAAAACTGTCCTGGGGATTGACCATGCTGACACCACTGCTGCTGCAGGCTCGCCGCGACCAGCAGCTGCAGGCCTTATCGGCCAGCCAGTGCCGTTACCAGACCTGGGATGCTTTCAGCGGCCTGTTAACGCCGATAGTCATTGCCCTGTACGGCAACAGCATGCAACAGGGCTTTAATGCCGTGGCGCTGGCACTAAAACAACACTGCGAACAGCCAGTCTAGCCAGCTTCCACCTGGTCACGCGGATCCAGGCTGTGGCCGGGCTTGAGCAGGCGAATCTTGTCCGTCACCGGCTGTGGTGCATCAAGCCGGATGTCGCTTAACGGCGCTGCCTGGCGTGCTGCGGCTACCCGCTCCGCCGGCGCCGGCTGGTACAAGGTAGTGCGAATCATGGGCTCACGACCGGCGGAACGTATCAGGTTTTCCAGCCTGTCCACGCCCAGTTCCTGTCCATGGCTGGCGCCTGCTGCACGGGTGATCGATTCATTCATCAGGGTACCGCCCAGATCGTTGGCGCCACAGGCCAGCGCCTGGCGAACCCCGGCCGGCCCGAGCTTGACCCAGGATGCCTGGATATTGCGAATCCATGGTGACAGCACCAGCCGCGCCACGGCATGCATCAGCAGGCTTTCACGCAGGGTCGGGCCGCGGCGGGACTGGCCCTTCAGGTAAACCGGCGCCTCACTGGCGACAAACGGCAATGGCACAAACTCGGTGAATCCGCCGGTCTGGCGCTGCAGATCACGGATCCGCAGCAAATGACGCGCCCAGTGCCGGTAGCCATCGACATGGCCGAACATGATCGTCGCCGTGCTGCGTATACCCAGGCCATGGGCCGTTTCCATCACCTTCAGCCATTGTGCCGTATTGATCTTGTCGGCACATAAAATCTGGCGCACCTCGTCATCAAGGATTTCCGCGGCGGTTCCGGGCAAGGTTGCCAGGCCGGCATGCTTCAGCTGCTGCAGGAACGTTGCCAGATCCAGCCCCAGTGTTGCTGCGCCCTGCCAGACTTCCAGTGGTGAAAAGGCATGGATATGCATGTCCGGCGCCGCCTGCCTGACTGCCTGGCAAATTGCCAGATAGCTGTTGCCGTCATAGGCAGGATGAATGCCACCTTGCATACACACCTCAGTGGCACCGCGCTGCCAGGCCTCTTCGGTGCGGCGGCGGATCTCGGCCTGCCCCAGGTCATAGGGCTTGCCGCGCAGGTTTTCACTGAGCTTGCCTTTGGAAAATGCACAAAAGCTGCATTTGAAATAGCAGATATTGGTGTAGTTGATATTGCGATTGACCGTGAATGTCACCGTGTCGCCACACAGTGTTTTGCGCAACTCATCGGCCGCGTCACAGACGGCAACAAAATCTGCACCGCGGGCCGCGAACAGGCGGACAATATCGGCTTCGTCCAGGGCAGCGCTGCCGGCCTTTGCCAGGATTGCCCGGATATCGCCGGATACCGGCAACTGGCGGGTTTCAGCAAAAGCCGCTGGCAGCTCGGTGGAATCACCGGCCAGCCAGCCATCCTCCCGCGGCATGCCCTCACCGTCAGTCAGTTGCAGCACCTGTGTATGCAAGGCCTTGTCCAGCCAGCGATCCCGCTCGCGGACAAAGGCCGGATAAATGGTCAGGCGCTCCTGCAGCAATTTGCCGGCAACCGCCGTTTCAAGGGCCAGTGCCTCAATTTCCGGCCAGGGCGCTTCCGGATTGACAAAATCCGGTGTCACCGGCGATACCCCGCCCCAGTCATTGATGCCGGCAGCAAGCAGCTGCGGCAACACACCGGGGCTCAGGTTTGGCGGTGCCTGGACAGACATGCCTGCGCCCAGTACCAGCCGCGCCACGGCGATGGTCCACAGCAGCTCGTTCAGGTCTGGCTCCGGTGACTGTGACATGCGGGTGCCGGGCTTGGCCCGGAAATTCTGGATAATGACTTCCTGGATATGGCCGTAACGCTGGTGGCTATCACGAATGGCCAGCAGTGACTCGATACGTTCAGCGCGTGTCTCACCGATGCCGATCAGGATGCCGGTGGTCATTGGCACATTGGCCTTGCCGGCTTCTGCCAGGGTGGCCAGCCGGGCCGCCGGCTGCTTGTCCGGTGAGCCATGGTGCGGCATGCCCTTCTCACACAGCCTTGCTGATACCGATTCCAGCATGATGCCCATCGACGCCGACACCGGTCGCAGCATGGCGATCTCATCAGCGGTCATACAACCGGCATTGATATGCGGCAGTATGCCGGTTTCGCGCAGCACAGCACCGGCCACATGCGCTACATAGTGCAGTGTGGAAGCAAAGCCCATGCTGTCCAGTGCTTCCCTGGCGGTGCGGTAACGCAGTTCGGGTTTTTCGCCCAGCGTGAACAGCGCTTCCTTGCATCCCATGCGCGCAGCACGACGCGCTTTTTCCAGCACCGTATCCAGCGGCATGTAGGCCTGTTCAATAAATTTGGGGGTCTGGGCAAATGTACAATAGTGGCAGACGTCACGGCACAAATGGGTAAGCGGAAAAAACACCTTGCGCGAGTAAGTCACCGTGTTCGGATACTGCCGGTCACGCAAAGCGCCGGCCGCCCCCATCAGTAACGGCAACGCATCCACAGCGGCCAGCGCCAGCGCATCGGCCTGATCCAGCTGTTCGCCATGCTGTAATCTATCCAGCAAATCATCAAGAATCATGGTCTGGCTCCGGTATTGATCATGCGTGGCCAGTGCTGCTGCAACCAGGCTGACGTGCTGACGCCGGCATCCGCCACGCGGCTTGCCAGCACATCCAGGTCAGCAGCAGAATCAATATCCAGCATCAAGTCAACTCGCTCGCCAATCCGGCAGTCAATTCCAGACTGACGCGCAGCGTTGAGGTGCTTGAGAAAACTGCCGGGGCCATAACAGAATGGTATTGTGCAGCCGGCATCCAGCAACATGCCGTTAGTGCCATCGCCGGCCCGATCCGGCACCAGCGTGACCGTACTGGCTGCGTGATGGTGAGCCAGCCAGGCAAGATCATCATGATTCAGCAACGGCATATCAGCATGTAATACCAGAATGTGTTTGGCGCCGTGCAAACGGGCATGTTCGACGGCCAGGCTGACTGCCTCGTTGAGATCCTGGCAATGCGGTGGCTCGGGCAGCACATCGACATGTGCATGCTGCGTTACCCGCTGCAGAATATGCGGATCGCGGCTAACCACCAGAATACGGCTAACCACGTCACTGCGGGTCAGCACATTCAGCATATCCTCCAGCATTGCCTCTGCCAACTGGCAACGTTGCTGTTGATCCAGCACACCAGCCAGGCGCTGTTTGGACTGCGCCAGAGTCTTGACGGGTAATACGACCCACATAAAAATTCAGTCCTGCCCGACCTGTGACAATACCCGACTGGCCAGTGTGATCCGGTCATCCAGCGTTTGCATCAGCGTGTTGCATACCAGCACCTGCAGGCCCAGTGCCTCGATCGCGGACTGGTAACAGGTGTCGGCGGAGTCTAGCACAAAGTGGCTGGCAAAATCGCGATAGTGGCTGGCCACAGCCAGCGCATTGACCGGCAATGACAGCTCGGCCAGCATCTTGGCGGCAGGCCCCTTCACTGCCTGGCCGCCGATAATCGGTGATACCACAATACGTGGCTTGCCGCTGGCCAGCAGCGCCTGACGCATGCCGGGCACGGCAAGAATCGGTGCCACACTGACAAACGGATTGGAGGGACAGACGACCAGTGCATCCATGTCGTCAATGGCTTGCTGTACAGCCGTACTGATGCGCGCCTGCTCAATGCCGGCGAAACGAAAGCCGCTGGCCACCGGCCGGCACTGCTCACGGACAAAATAGTGCTGGAATGGCAGCTCGCCCTGGTCCGTCATCACCCATGTGTCGACTTTTGCGTCACACATCGGCAACAGGCGATGCTCAACCCCCAGCGCACGGCACAGCCGGGCTGTCACGCCGGTCAGGCTGTCACCTTGCGCGAGCAGCTGGCTGCGCAGCAAATGGGTGGCGATATCACGGTCACCCAGACGAAACCAGCTGTCGCCACCGAGCCGCTCCAGTGCTGCCATACACTGCCAGCTTTCATCGGCAAGCCCCCAGCCCTGGGCGGCATTATTGATGCCGGCCAGGGTATACATCACGGTATCCAGGTCCGGCGCGATATAAAGCCCAAGGTGTTCAAAATCATCGGCGGTATTGGCAATCACCGTCAGTTCGGAAGCCGCCAGAACCCGCGACAGGCCAAGCGCCAGTTTGGCGCCGCCGACACCGCCACTCAATGCCACAATCCGCCGTCTATCCATCAGCGGAACAGGTCACCGGTTTTGTTGCGAATCAAGGCCGAAGAAGGGAAATCACCTTGCTGCAGCTGCGCACCACGGATTAATACCACCGGGCGGGATTCATCCGCCTGCCCCATCAGCAACGAAGCGGCTGCGGCCAGCTCATCGGCCACCGCCACTTCGGTTACTTCCAGCTTGCGCTGGTAACGGTCGGGCTGGCCGACCAGGTTATTGACCGGCGCAAAACCGGCTG
This sequence comes from Pseudomonadales bacterium, assembly GCA_036568205.1. Classification (GTDB taxonomy): domain Bacteria; phylum Pseudomonadota; class Gammaproteobacteria; order Pseudomonadales; family DT-91; genus DATCSZ01. The sequence goes on along the minus strand of DATCSZ010000030.1, from coordinate 7,917 downwards.
TACCAATGGCAAAACCGACCGTGCCAACACGCCAGGCACGACCGGCACTGTCATTGATAATCACCAGCGGTTCAACACCAAAGCGCCGGGCCATCGCTGTACGAATTTGTCGACAGCTGCGATCCGGGTTGTCCGGCAACAGCAGCACCCGCTCACGCGTACTGTGTGGCAGGTTGGATTTATCGATACCGGCATTGGCATGCACATAACCCAGCCGATGCTGGACAATAATGACACCCGGCCGTACCCGCAGCACCTCGCTGGACTCATCAAGAATCAGCTGCACCAGCCGGGCATCCTTGTCACAGGCACTGGCCAGCTCGCGTGCCTGTTCACTGGGTTCCACTTCATCCAGATAACGGTAGCGTCCCTCGGCCTTGGAAATGATTTTCTGCGCTATCACCAGTACATCGCCGGCCTGCAAGCTCAACTGCGCCTGCTGCAGGGCTGCTGCGATGATTTCGCTGACATCATCCCCGGGTAACACTTCCGGGATGCCAGGCAAGGCCCGGCAAAGCAGCTGCTCAGATACCATCGGCATCATCCGGCAGGCCGGAGATGCGGATACCGGCGTGGCACTTGAACTGGCGATTGATCTGGATCAGTACTGAAGTAAGCGCTTCAGCGGCTGCCGAATTGGCAACCGGGCCAACCGAAAAGCCGCGCATGCCGGCAGCACGAACCAGGCCAATCACCGTCTCACGTGCATCCTTGTTATCACCGGCAACCAGCACATCACAATCAATGGCATGGCCTTCCTGCAGGTGGTGGGCGGCAACATTCTGGAAGGCGGAAACAACGCGCACCTGCTCGCCCAGCAAGTTCTGCGCTTCCTGTGCCGCACAACCGGCCTCAGGCAACTGTACCGTGCCCACCTTGGGTGGACGCAGCGGCACAGTCACATCAATCAGGATTTTGCCAGCCAGTGCATCACGCACGGCTTCCAGCGTGCTGTGGTGGTGCGCATACGGCACCGTCAGCACCACGATATCGCCGGCGCTGGCAGCGGACAGATTGTCGGCAGCCTCGATATCGCCATTGTTGATACCGCGCTGCTGCATCAATGCCTGCAGGCTGTCAACCGCCTCGCTGGCTGCTTCCTGCCTGCGTGAGCCGATGATGACCGGATAGCCTGCAGCCGCCCAGCGCAGCGCCAGGCCGGTACCCAGGGCACCGGTTCCGCCCAGAATGGCAATTTTATGCTTGTTGTCTGACATAATCGGCTCCCGTGAAGATCAATGGTAAGGACATGCTGTTGGCAACACCGTCAATTGCCGCTGTTTATACGCGGCTTCATCCGGCATGGCAAGACACAACAAAATCAATTACGAAACGTAATGTTCACTATTGTACGAATTTTGCAGGCGCTTGCAATGGGCTGCTTAAAAAATCCTGAAAAAACCCGTATAATGGCGGGCTTTTTACAGCTGGCAAAAAGGCAGGTCATGATGAGCGAACAGGCAATGGATTTCAGCGGCAAAACCGTCGTGGTTACCGGTGGCGGCAAAGGCGTTGGCAAGGGCATCAGCGAGCGGTTTCTTGCAGCCGGCGCCAATGTGGTGATATGTGGCCGCACTGCGCCGGAACAGCTACCGACGACTGATGGCAACACTGCCGCGTTCAAGGCCTGTGATGTACGCGACTGGGAACAGGTTCAGGCATTGATGCAGTTTGCCTGCGACACATTCGGCAGCCTGGATGTGCTGATCAACAACGCCGGCGGCGCCCCGTTTGCCGAGGCAGCCACTGCCTCGCCGCGCTTTTCCGAAAAAATCATCGGCCTCAACCTGCTCGCGCCTTTGTATTGCTGTCAGGCAGCCAACAGCATCATGCAGCAACAGCAAAATGGCGGCGTGATTGTCAATATCGCCAGTGTCAGCGCACTGCGGCCATCGCCGGGCACGGCAGCATATGGCGCAGCCAAGGCCGGGCTGGTAAACCTGACCACATCACTGGCAGTTGAATGGGCACCCAAAGTGCGTTTGAACTCGATTGCCGGCGGCCTGATCCAGACCGAGCAGGCACATTTGCATTATGGTGATGAAGCCGGCATTGCCGCAGTAAGCGCCACAGTGCCACTGGGACGCATGGCAACACCGGCGGATATTGGTAATGCCTGCCTGTTTCTTGCGTCGCCGATGTCGGGCTATATTTCCGGTGCCAACCTGACCATTCATGGTGGCGGCGAAAAACCGGCCTTTTTGCAGGCCGGCAACGCCCAGTAGGCAGCGTCGCCGTCAGCTCATCTGCGCCGACCATTGGCGCAGCGCATTCAGTGACTGGCGGCGATCAACCTCCTCGTTGCGGCAATAGAACGCCAGCCGTCCGCCCAGCACCATCTTGACCCGCTCACTGACCGGCAGGGAAACAAACTGCTCCGGCGTGTAATGGCTGCCTGCCTTGTCTCCCTGCATCACGCAAATACGGTCAAATCCAAGCATATTTTCCATCGGCTTTTCCTTCAGCGATCCAGCACTTCATCACGGGTACCAGCGACCAGTGCAATGACCTGGCCAATCAATTCCGGTGCTACCACCAGCTCTTCAAGGGTTGCCTGCAGGTGGCCGGCCACCTTGTCAAAATGACTGTCGCCAAGCCCCCGGTTGCGCACCAGGCCACGGTGCGCTTCACGCAGGTCACGCCCCCGGTACTCGTGTGGCCCGCCAAAAGCCCACGACATAAACGACACCATTTTTTGCTGCTGGCCATCCATATCCAGGTTATTGAAAAAGCCGCTAAGATCAGGATCGGCGGTGACTTTTTCATAAAAAATATCGACCGCTGCGAGAATCGCCTCAAAACCACCCAGCGCCTGAAAAAGATTGTCTTGTTGCATTGATATATCTCTGCATTAGTTATGGTTAATTGATGCGCACTATATGCACATTTCATCCAATACGCCAGCCGGCAGCCAGCAGATGCATAAAAATGAAAAACAGGTCTTATTTATCGCAACGATAACGGATCAGGTGAGGCCCGGGGGTGGCCGTCTCGGGTGAAAAACTGATCAGCCCGGCGCCGGTCAAGGGCGTTTCTTCACGCCGCAGATACAACTGGTTGCGGCCGTCAGGCAGCAGATAGGTGCCATTGGTACTGTTATCCACCAGCACAAACTTGCCACGCCGGTAATCAATTTTGCAGTGTTCACGCGACGCCAGCGGGAAATTGACCGGCAGATTAACGCTGGACTCACGGCCAATGCTGAACGGCATGTCCTGCTTGCCGAGGCGCAGGGCCTGCCCCTGATACTCCAGTATCAGGACCTGGCTTTCATCCGGCTGATGAAAGCGGGTGGTATTGACCACCGCCATAAACTGGGTGGCATTGGAATCCTGGCTGTTTTCTTCCCACTGCAGCAGGTAGATCAATTCCCGGGCCACACCACCCTTGATACGGATTTCATCAAAGCGCTCGCAGCAAACAGCATGGCTGGCGGGCAGCTGATCCAGCGTGCGCTGGCAGGTGATCACCTGGCCACCCTTGGCAACCTTGACCAGATCAGCAGCATCATTGACAGCCTCACCAAAAACATCGCCAGCCTCGCGAATCACCGGGCCATAATGAAAACCGATACGGATACTGAGCGGCGCACCATAATTGGTGCAACTGATATCACGCTGCATGGCAATGGCGGCATCCGCAGCCAGTGCGGCATCAGGAAACAGTGACATGCATTCGTCGCCGATGGTCTTGATCACAATGCCGCTGTGGGCACGGGTAGTATCCATCATCATGTCGACCACCCGGGCTATAATGGCACGGGCGGCGGCGTCACCTGCCGTCTTGAACAGGCGTGAACTGCCGGAAACATCGGCAAACAGGATCGCTGCATGGTTGTCTGACGTCATTGCCTGTCCCTTGCGGTGGCGAAAGATGTCGCCATTCTAGCGTTTATGCACTGGCACTGCAGCTGCCGGCAGCGGTTTTTTGTCCAGCCACAACAGCAAGGCCGGCAGCAGGAAAAAATCCAGTGCCAGCGCTGCCAGCAGGATAATGGTAGTCAACAGGCCAAAGTCACTGTTGGACGTCATGTCCGACAATACCAGCAAGGCAAAACCGGTAGCCAGTACTGCCGTGGTAATGCAGATCGCGGTACCAACATGGCGAAAGGCATAACGGATTGCCTGTTCGGTATCATGGGCAAAGCGGGTTCTGGCGTATTGATATTTGGTCAGGAAATGCACGGTGTCATCCACCACAATGCCAATCGTGATAATAATGACCGACATCAGCCCCATACCCATCTCACCATTAATCAGTGCCCAGACGCCCAGGCCAATCACTGCCGGCAGCACATTGGGTACCAGGCTGAGCAGGCCATAGCGGAACGAGCGCAACACGGTAATCATCACCAGCGAAATAACCAGCAAGGCAATAAACGAGCCCTCGACACTGGATACCAGCGCATCAATGCCAAGATGTGACCACATAATGGACAGTGAGGCGCCATCATCGCGCATATACGATGGCAGGTTGGCCTGCTGCCAGCTGATGATTTTTTGCTGCAGCGCCAGGGTTTCATGGGTATCCAGGCTGGCCGTGGTAATCATCAGCCGGCTGGCACTTTTGTCCATGCTGATCTGGTTGCCGAGATCCTGGCCGAACGGCAGTGACATCTCGTACAGCAGCAACAACTGGGCAGCCAGCTCGTCGCTGTCGGGAATGGCATAAAATGCCGGATCATCACCGTGCATGCTTTTGTTCAGCCGCTTGATCACATCAACAAACGAAAACACGCTGTTGATTTCCGGCTGCTCACGCAACCAGCCAGTCATCTTGTCCAGATGCGTGAGGTAATCAACCTGCGTAATGCCCCCTGGCCGTTCAGCAGCCACATCAAAGTTCATGTTGTACAGGCCGCCAAAATGCCGGTCAATCATCGCATTATCACTGCGGAACGGGTGCGGCTCCTTGATCATCTCGCTAAAACGGTCATTGACCGTATTCTGCAATGCCAGCACTGTCATCAGTACGGCATAGACTGCCGTCAACACCAGCACCAGCCGGGTATGCCGGATAATCCAGCCGGCATAGCGCAGCATCCAGGATTCAATCAGGCCACTCTCCCCTTGCGGTTTGCGAAATGGCAACAGCATCACCAGTGCCGGCAGCACGGTCAGCGAGAATAGCCAGCTCATCAACACACCCACCGATGCCGAATTACCCAGCGCGGCTGCCGGCGGCATATCACCGAAATTGAGCGTGACAAAGCCAAGCGCCGTGGTGAAGCTGGTAATCGTCACGGGCAGGAAATTGACATGCAGGCTGTCAGCCAGCGCTGTTCGTTTGTCCTGCTTGCGATACATATGCAGGAAATGGCCAAGAATGTGCACACAATGGGCCATGGTCACGGTAATGGTGATCATCACCGCGTTCATCGACATCATCGAAAATGTGATGCCCAGCCAGCTGGACAGGCCCATGCCGGCCAGCATGGCCAGAATGGCAATCACATAACAGACAATCACCCCGCTCAGCGTGCGCAGCAGCAGGCCCAGCAGCACAAACATCAGCGCAAACATCAGTGGCACCATGCGCAGCAGGTCGCCCTGCAGGATCTGGCCGTTGTTATAGTTGCTGATAATGTCGCCCGTCACATAGATACGGACAAACGGGTTTTGCTGCTCCAGTCGCTCCACCCAGTCGTACACTTTTTCTGCCAGGGCAAATTCGTATTCATGCTGGTGTTTGCCATCAATGGCAAAATTGACCACCATCGCCGCATAGCGGCCATCAGCAGTGACCAGCCGGTCGACCAGGGCCGGATCGCCAAGCGCCACCTCCCGCACATAAGCCAGGGCCTGTTCATCCAGTGTGCCGGCCTGCTCAACCAGGGCATTGACATACATGTCATCATCCACACTGCGGCTGTGCTGGAAATTCGCCAGCGAATCCACGCGGATGGAGTGATCCAGCTGCCAGGCCTCAGCGGTCAGCTGCTCAATAAACGCCAGTACCTGCGGCTGGAACACATCACCATCGACCGGTTCAATCATGAAAAAAATGCGTGAATCCGTGCCATAGCGGGATTCCATCGCTTCAAAGTCATCAAAATACGGATAATCGTCAGCAAAAAATGCCTTGACGCTGGCATTGAAGGTAAAACGGGAGAATCCGCCAACAGCAAAAGCAACCAGCACCAATGACAACAGCAATAACAGCCAGCGATAACGCAGCAGCTGGCCGGAAAGACGTTCGGAAAACATGCTATGCCTCGCCATCAGTGATCGTTGTCGGTCGACACAATAGTAAAAAAGGCATCAACAATGGTGGTGATATCGCTGTCCCTGATCGGTTTGTGGGCAACCAGCAGGCGATAGTAAAAAAGGCCAAACATCTGGTCAAACAACAGATCCTTGTCGACATCACCGATCACCTCCTTGCGCCGGATGGCCTCATCAAGGTCGGCATCACCAATGGCCTTGACCGGTTCCAGGAAACGCTGGCAAAAAATATCCCGCAATGACTGGTCATGCTGGGTCTCGGCAATCACCGATACAATCACATCGGCATAATCACTGGACAACATGTTGCGTAACGCCTTCAGGTTGGCGGTCAGGTGTTCACGGTAGCTGATGTGGGTGAACGGCCTGCGCTCAGCCAGCGCCAGGCGCACCAGCACTTCAACGGCCAGCGTCGGCTTGTTGGGCCAGCGGCGGTACAGTGTTGCCTTGCTGACCTGCGCCTGCTGGGCAATGGCTTCCATGCTGACCTCACCATAGGGGTGGCGGTAAAACATGCGGGTGGCTGCTGCGAGAATGGCCTCATCAGCCTGTTGCGAGCGTGGCCGCCCTACACTTTTGCTCATAGTATGTCCTGAATGCCAATGCTTCTGCCGGGTAGGCAATTGTAACAGCCCGGCATTTTAATTGCGAAACGCTGCGTCTGTTAAAATGCCTCCATATTGATGGTTTTGCATGTTTTTTGGCCATGCAAACTGGTGAAATGCGAAACGTGTCGTATATAATCTGCGCCCGCACCTATAAGACATAAGACAACGGGCATTTCTATGACTAACAACACTCCAGCGACAACGGCGGATCTTGGCACAATTCTGGTCACCGGCGGCTCCGGCTTTGTTGGCGGCAACCTGGTCAAAACCCTGCTGGATCGTGGTTACAAGGTCAAAAGCTTCGATATCATTGGCTCCACCCTGCAACATGAAAACCTGCAGAATATTGAAGGCAATATCTGTGATGTCGCCACCGTGGAAAAAGCCTGTGAGGGAGTGGACACCATTTTCCACACCGCAGCCATTATCGGCCTGAAAGGTGGCCGCTCGGTCAGCAAGGAATATCGTGACCAGTCCTATGCCATCAATGTTGAAGGCACCAAAAACCTGCTGCGGGCACTGCAGAAAGCCGGTGGCAAACGTTTTGTCTATACCGCCAGCAACAGTGTGATCCTGGAGGGAAAGGCCGTTCGCCAGGCCAGCGAGGACTCACCATACACCAACAGATTCAATGACTTGTACACTGAAACTAAAGTGGTTGCTGAGCAGTGGGTACTGGCCCAGAATGATGTCAATGGGGTTCTGACCTGCTCGATCCGCCCCAGCGGCATCTGGGGCAGTGGCGACCGGACCATGTTCAAGATGTTTTTTGAGCAAATTCTCGACGGCATGTTTATTGCCCGTGTAGGTGACGGTTCGGCACTGATCGACAACAGCTATGTACACAACCTGATCCATGGGCAGATCCTGGCCGCCGAACACCTGGTTGAGGGTGGCACAGCACCCGGACAAGCGTATTTCATCAACGATGGTGATGAAATCAACATGTTCGACTTTGCCCGCCCGCTGATTGAAGCCATCGGCGCCCAGTTCCCGAAAATCTCTTTGCCTTATGCGCTGGTGAAAGCGGTGATGGTGGCCTGGCAGGAGTTGCATTTCCTGTTCAAATTACCGGAACCACCACT
>DATCSZ010000029.1:0-24008 GCA_036568205.1 Pseudomonadales bacterium | reverse complement strand
ATCGGGATCATGGCAGAACAGCGCCAGTGATTTGGCCGCTGCCGGCACCTGGGCAAAGGCCAGTGGCGGGGAAACGTCTTCACCGTCGCCGGTGTATTTGGACGGGATAGTGGCATGTGCTGCGAAGGCGCTGGAGCTGAGGCTGATATCGGACAATGCAAAACCCATGGTGATCTCTCCCTGGTGGTTGGTGATGGCCAAGGGTAGCAGATTTGCCGCGTTGCGGGCAGGCTGTTATCCCGACTACGCTCTGCTCCTCACCCCTGACGCCTCACCCCTTACCACTGGCAAAACGGCCGCCGGCTCAATGCACTGTTGTAATAACGCGCATCTCCGCTGACTTCCTCACCGGCCCAGGCCGGCATGGTGAAGTTTTCCTGTTCGCTGGCCAGCTCGATTTCGGCCACCACCAGGCCGGCATTGACGCCGAGGAATTCGTCGATTTCCCAGACATGGCCCTGGTGCCTGACCCGGTGACGGATTTTTTCCAGCGGCGCGCTTTCACACAGGGCCAGCAGTTGCCCGGCATCGGCCAGCGGGATCGGGTATTCAAATTCGGCGCGGCTGATGCCGGCGGTTTTGCCCTTGATGGTAATAAACGCCCGCTCGCCCTCAATGCGCACGCGCACGGTGCGTTGTGGTTCACTGTTCAGGTAGGCCTGGCGGTACACGGTGCCGCCATCGCTGGCGGCACGCCAGCTGTCATCACGCAACAGGAATTTGCGCTCGATTTCAGTAGTCGCTGTCATAAGCCAGGTTGGCGAAACGGGTTTCCCGGCCGATAAAGGCGAGATGAATGGTATCGGTGGGGCCGGCGCGGTGTTTGCCGATAATGATTTCGGCACGGCCCTGGCTTTCGATCTTGTCCGGGTTGTAGACCTCGTCACGGTAGATAAACATGATGATGTCGGCATCCTGCTCGATGGCTCCGGATTCACGCAGGTCGGACATTTGCGGCCGTTTGTTGGGACGGCTTTCCAGCCCGCGATTGAGCTGCGACAAGGCCACCATCGGGCAGTTGAATTCCTTGGCCATGGCCTTCAGGGAGCGGGAAATTTCCGAGATTTCGGCCGTGCGGCCTTCGGACCGGCCGCTGACCTGCATCAGCTGCAGGTAATCAACCATCACCAGGCCGATCTCGCCATGCTCACGCTGGATACGACGGATGCGGGCACGCACCTCATTGGGCGTCAGTGCTGGCGTATCGTCAATGTACAACGGTTTTCCATTCAGCTTCTGGATAACGGCCGACAGGCTGGCCCAGTCATCGGCATTGAGGTCGCCGCGCTTCATGCGTCCCTGGTCGATGCCGCCTGAGGCTGACAGCAAACGCAGCATCAGCTGCTCGGACGACATTTCCATGCTGAATACCACCACCGGCTTGACTTCATCGTTTTTCAGCAAGGCGGCTTCCACCAGGTTCATCGCAAAGCTGGTTTTGCCCATCGCCGGACGGGCAGCAACAATGATCAGGTCGGTGCGGTTAAGGCCGTTGGTGAGCTTGTCCAGATCGGTAAAGCCGCTGGACAGGCCGGACAATTTGCCCTTGTTGGTGGTGAGATACTCCAGCTGCTCCAGCGTACTGGCAAGAATATGGTTGACGATACGCGGGCCACCGTCCTTGGCGCGGTTTTCGCTGATGGCCACCAGCTGCCGCTCGGCCTCTTCCAGAATGTCCTTGACCTCACGCCCTTCCGGGCTGCGGGTCATCTGTTCAATATTGTGGGCGGCCAGCAACAGCTTGCGGGCCAGCGATTTTTCCTGCACCACCCGCGCATAGGCGGCGATATTGGCAGCACTCGGGGTGTGGTGGGCCAGCTCACTCAGGTAGGCCAGGCCGCCGCATTTTTCCAGCAGGTCAAAGCTGCGCAACTTGTCTGCCAGGGTCAGCACATCCAGCGGCTGTTGCGCCTCTACCAGGCACTCCATGGTGCGGAAAATATTGCGGTGATCGGTACGGTAAAAATCGTCGGCGCTGAGCAGGCTGGCCACATCATCCCAGCGCTGGTTGGCCAGCAGCAGGCCGCCGATAACGGATTGCTCGGCTTCCACCGAATGCGGTGGCAACAGCTGGTTGATATCCAGCTCTTCTTCAAATTCAGGGAAGGGACTGTCGGGGAAATTATCGTCCATCGGGCTGCCGGGCATCAGAAAAACTACAGCCTAGAGCAAACCGCCACAACGGGCAAGCTGTGGCGGTGTGGGCACAGAAAAGCCCTGCATCTGCAGGGCTTGCCGTGTATTACTGGGCAACCACAATCACAGTGACCACTTCGCTGACGTCACTGTGCAGCTGGATGCTGACTTCAAACTCACCGGTTTCGCGGATGGCGCCGTTGGGCAGGCGAACTTCGCTCTTGTTCACTTCCACACCGGTAGCAGAAATCGCATCAGCAATATCGTTGGTACCGACAGAACCAAACAGCTTGCCTTCATCACCGGCGTTGGCCGCGATGCTGACTTTCAGGTCACGCAGCTGGGCAGCACGTGCTTCGGCAGCAGCCAGCAATGCGGCGGCCGCTTTTTCCAGCTCGGCACGGCGGGCTTCGAAGCTGGCAATGTTATCCGCGGTGGCAGGTACAGCCTTGCCGAACGGAACCAGGTAGTTGCGGCCATAGCCGGCCTTGACGCTGACTTTGTCGCCCAGGCCACCCAGTCTGCCAACTTTCTCTAACAAAATAACGTCCATTACGTCACCCTCATGTGTCTTGATCTGTATTGCGTTCGGACAGGCGCCGCCGGAAGTCAACCAGACTGTCGGCCATTGCCATGCCCACCATAATCATTTTCAGCGGATCCCACATCACCAGCATGATATAAAAAATCACATACCAGTGCGTCCGCCACTTGCGCTGCCAGCCTATCGCGTGGAACAGTGCAACACCGGCTATCAGCAGCGGAAACAGCACAATCCATGCCCACGGCAGGTATTGCACGCCCCCCATAAACAACAGCCCGGCCAGCAACAGCATCAACAACACCGATGCCGGCCCCAGGCGCAGGCGGTGAAACTCCGCCCGGAAACCACCCGGATTATACAGGCCGGCTTGCCAGCTGCGTGCCAGAACCAGGCTCAGGCTGCTGCCGGTAACCAGCATCAGGCCGAACATGCCAGCGATAAATTCGCTGCTGACCATGGCCGGCAAGGCGTCCTGCATGGCCGGCTGCTGTTCGGCCAGCTGTTGCTGCAGGCGGGCCAGAAATTCCTCCATCGCCTGCACATACAGTTGCAGCGACGGCTCGGCCAGCTGCACCAGCGCCACACTTGCCAGCAGACTGGCAAGCATCATCGCCAGCAAGGTGGCATCCCAGCGTCTGGACCAGCGCAACACGCCGGCGCTGGCCAGGCTGACTGTCAGCAGCAGAAACGGCATCTGGCTGTCGACATACACGGCCAGCAATATTGCTGGCGCCAGGCAAGTCAGCCACAGCATCAAGCCGTTTCGGGCACCGCTGCGCAAGGTAATCAGGCTGGCTGCAGCGGCAGCCAGCAGGCCGTTAGGCCAGATAACCGGGCTGGTCAGCAGTGCAATCGCCACCACGGTGATGGCCCGGCTGCGCCCCTGCATTAACCACTGTGCAAAGGGCAAAAACATCATCACACCTTATTTGTGTGAATCCGAGTAAGGCAGCAAGGACAGGTAACGCGCGCGCTTGATGGCGGTAGCCAGCTGGCGCTGATACTTGGCATTGGTGCCGGTAATGCGGCTCGGAACAATCTTGCCGGTCTCGGAGATGTATGCTTTCAGTGTTTCGAGATCCTTGTAATCGATCTCTTTGACATTTTCAGCGGTGAAACGGCAAAACTTTCTACGACGGAAAAAACGTGCCATGTTGAACTCCTCGCCTTATTCTTCAGTGGCTTCTTCGGCATCAGCCGATTCATCTTCACCCTCATCATCATCGCTGTCACGCGATTGACGAGGCTCGGCGGCACGACGCTGCTCACGGCTTTCTTTTTCGCGTTCGGCCTTCATGATCGCGGACTCTTCGGTGACGGCTTCGTCACGACGGATCATCAGGTTACGCAGAACGGCATCGTTGTAACGGAATGCTGCATCCAGCTCGTCCAGTGCGGTTTGCGTCATTTCGACGTTCATCAGCACGTAGTGGGCTTTGTGGATTTTATCGATAGGGTATGCCAGGTGACGCCGGCCCCAGTCTTCCAGACGGTGAATCTTGCCACCATCAGCTTCGATCGTGCTTTTGTAACGCTCGATCATGCTTGGAACCTGTTCGCTCTGGTCCGGATGAACCATAAACACGATTTCATAATGACGCATACTGTAATCTCCCTGCGGATTGCACCTTCCGCCTATGCGTGCGCGGTAAGGTAAGGAGTGGATAGAACTCCACAGCCAGGGGCCGTGAAAACAAGGTCGCGCAGTGTAGGAGGGAACTGGTCAATTTGCAAGCAATTTTTACAATCCACCCGCCGTGCCGGCCATGACCGGCGCCGGCCGGCTCAACCACTGCGCTGGCGCACCATCTCGAACAGGCAGATGCCGGTGGCGACGGACACATTCAGGCTGCTGACCGTGCCGGCCATTGGCAGATGGGCCAGGTAGTCACAACGTTCACGGGTCAGCCGGCGCATGCCATCACCCTCGGCGCCCATGACCAGCGCCATCGGCCCGTGCAGATCCAGCTGGTACAGGCTTTTTTCCGCCTCGCCGGCGGTACCGACAATCCAGATACCCAGCGCTTTCAATTCATCCAGCGTGCGCGCCAGGTTGGTGACCGCATACACCGGCAACACTTCGGCCGCACCACAGGCCACCTTGCGCACCGTGGCATTGATACCGGCGGATTTGTCCTTCGGGTAAATCACGGCATGCACACCGGCCGCCTCGGCCGTGCGCAGGCAAGCGCCCAGATTGTGCGGATCGGTCACACCGTCCAGCACCAGCAAAAAGGCCGGCTGGTCCAGGCCGGCCAGCAAAGTTTCCAGCGGCGGATGACGGGTCTTGCCGCTGGTTTCAATCAGCACCCCCTGGTGCCGTTCGCCGCCGGCCTTGTCATCCAGCTTTTGCCGGCTGATACCCTGGCAGGCAATGCCCTGCTGGCCTGCCGCTTCCAGCAACTGGGTCAGCCGCTGGTCCTGCCGTTTGTGGTCGTAATACAGCACCTTGACCGTTTCCGGCTGGTGACGGATAACACTCTGCACGGCATGAATGCCGTAAACCGTCTCCATCTCAGCGCCTTTTGCGGCTGCGCGACTTTTTGCCGCCATCCTTGCCGCCCTTGCCGCCCTTGCCTGCCTTGCCATCCGCCGGGCTGCCGCGCTCATCCTTGTTGCGCGACTTCCTGGCCGGCAGGCCGCCAACCAGTCCCAGGTGAATCTTGCGGCTTTCCATCTCGATCCGGCTTACCTTCACCCGCACAACATCACCAAGATGATAAATGCGACGGCTGTGCTCGCCGATCAGGCGCTGCTTGGCAGCATCAAACACAAAATAGTCATCACCCAGCTCGCTGACATGCACCATGCCTTCGACATACAGCTCGCTCAGCTCGGCAAAAAAGCCGAACGACGCAACACCGGTAATGACTGCATCGAATTCCGAACCGAGATGCTCCAGCAGGTATTCACATTTCAGCCAGCTCATCACATCCCGGGTGGCATCATCGGCACGCCGTTCGGCCATTGAGCAATGCTCCCCCAGCTGCACCATGCGCGGCATGTCATAGGGATAGTGCTGCTTGCCGCCGGCAGCGGCCTGATCCGGCCGGTGCAGGTGCGGGCTTTGCCTGCCACTGCGCAGCGCAAAACGGATGGCGCGATGCACCAGCAAATCCGGGTAACGGCGAATCGGCGAGGTGAAATGGGCATAGGCCGGGTAAGCCAGGCCAAAATGGCCGAGATTCTCCGGCTGGTAAACGGCCTGGCTCATTGAACGCAGCAGCATGGTCTGGATCACATGGGCATCGGCGCGCCCTTCCACTTCGGCAGTCAGCTTCTGGTAATCGGCCGGCTGTGGCGCATCACCGCCACCCATCGACAGACCCAGCTCGGCCAGAAAAGCGCGCAGGCTTTGCAAGCGCAGTTCGGTCGGCCCCTGGTGCACACGGAACAGGATGGGCAGTTTCAGCTGTTCCAGCAGCAGCGCGGTGGCCACGTTGGCGCTGAGCATACACTCCTCGACAATCTTGTGGGCATCATTGCGCACCACCGGCACAATGCTGTCAATCTTGCGCTGCTCGTTGAAAATCACCCGCGTTTCGGTGGTTTCAAAATCCATCGCGCCGCGTTTTTCGCGCTGTTTGCGCAGCGCCTTGTACAAGGCGTGCAGCTCATCAATATGCGGCAACAAATGGTGGTAATGCTGGCGCAACGGGCTGTCGGCATCGTCTTTTTCCAGCAGCATGCGCCCCACTTCGGTATAGGTCAGCCGTGCATGTGAATGCATGACGGCCTCATAAAAGCGGTAATCGCTGAGCTCACCGTGGCGGCTGATGTGCATTTCACACACCATGCACAGGCGATCCACCGACGGCTTCAGCGAGCACAGGCCATTGGACAGTTTTTCCGGCAGCATCGGGATCACTTGCTCGGGAAAATACACCGAGGTACCACGATTGGCTGCCTCACCATCCAGCGGTGAATCCACCGCCACATAATGCGATACATCGGCAATCGCCACCCACAGCCGCCAGCCGTCCTGCTCGCGCCGGCAATGAATCGCGTCATCAAAATCACGCGCATCCTCGCCATCGATGGTCACCAGTGGCAGCTGGCGCAAATCGACGCGGCCGCTTTTCTCTGCCTCAGCCGGCTCATCAGCAAAGGCAGCTACCTGCTCGTCCACCGCTGCCGGCCATTCATGCGGAATACCGAAGTTGTGCACCGCAATCTGGATTTCCATGCCGGGATCCATTTCGTTGCCCAGCACCTGCACCACAATACCCTTGGGCGGGCGACGGCCATCCGGCTGCTGGGTAATTTCCACCAGCACAATCTGCTCGTGCTCCACCACCATTGGCGAGTCGGCATCAATAAACACGGTATGGGAAATTTTCGGGCTTTCCGGCACCACCCGCTGCTTGCCGTCTTCAATAAACAGTTTGCCCACCACCTTGTGGGTATTGCGCTCAATCACCTCAACGATTTCGGCTTCACTTTTGCTGGCCGTGTGGCTGATATTGCGCACCCGCACCCGGTCGCCATCAAATACCTTGCGCATTTCATAAAACGCCAGGTACAGGTCATCACCCCCTTCATCAGGCACCACAAAGCCAAAGCCGTTCGGGTTGGCCACTACCCTTCCGGTAACCAGGTCGGCGGCATCCAGCTTCTGCAACCCCCCTTTTTTGTTACGGCTCAGCTGGCCATCACGCAGCATGGCCTTGACACGACGGCGCAAGGCTTCACGTTGCTGCTCGTCATCACCCAGCGCCAGGGCGTCGGCAAGTTCATCAAGATTCAGGGGGGACGGTTTTTCTTCCAGCAGCTGGAGAATAAATTCGCGGCTGGGGATCGGGGAGTCGTAATTGGCAGCCTCACGCGAGGCAAAGGGGTCTTTATCAATCGGTTTAGTCATTCAACACTCTATGTTGTGGATTTCCAGAATCCCGGCATGGTAACGCATCGGCAATAAAAAAGGAGGGTTTATTACAAGATATTGCCGGCAGGCAGGGCATCAGACCGGCACCGTACAGTACCGTTCAGTGACACAATAAAAAAAGCCCCGCCAGGCGGGGCAAGGGGTGAGAAACAACAATCCTGGTGCGACGCACTCAGGCGCAGAGGTAATACTGTACTGGCTGGATGCGGCCAAAAGCATCCACCGAAGCCGACTTCAGCATGGCAATGGCACGGTTACGCTGGTCATACAAAATGGTGGCCTTGCCCTTGTTCTTGACCCGGAAAGCACCACGGCTTTGCAGGGCATGGCGAAAACTGGCATAGCTGACCGGTTGCAGGCGCGGAGAAAAGGAAAACATAACAAACACCCTCTTGACTGTTTTTTTGTACAGTATATGTATGCTTTTACAGTCGTCAAGCAATTTCTGTACATTTATCCAGTACCCGTCCGGCAAACACCGGGGCCACTATTGACTTGCCTGCCGCATTGGCTGATAAATGACCTGTTGCGGCCCGCACGGAACCGCAGCAATCACCATCACCACGCACAGACAGGGAGTAACACGATGAAAACCACATGGTACTGGTAGCCGAAAGCAGCCGCGCACGCTTGTTTCACTGGCAGTCGAAAGACGTGCTGCACGAGATTGACAGTTTTTCCCACCCCGCAAGCCGCCTGCACGAGCAGGACCTGGCCAGTGACAAACCGGGCAGAACCTACGACAGCGCCGGCGCCGGCCGCCACGCCGAACAGCCGCCAACCGACGCCAAAACCCACGAGGCACAGGTGTTTGCCCGCCAGCTGGCAGAACGGCTGGAAAGCAGCCGCACGCACCAGGATTTTGACCAGCTGATAGTCATTGCCGCACCGCACTTTCTTGGCCAGCTGCGCCATAGCATGGGCGCCGCCCTGCAGCAGACGGTCATCCACGAGCTGGACAAAAACCTCGTGCAGCAGCCGCTTGATGAAATCCTGCAGCACCTGCCGGCCATCAGTCCGGGCTGACGCAGGCCGGTCACGCCGATGATGCTGCTTGCACTGCTGCTGTCGATTACCGGCATCATCACACTGCCACTGCTGTTGCTGCGCAGCGGCGATGCGCGGGCCGAGCGCCGTGAATGGCAGCGGCTGCTGCAATACCAGCCGGCCAGCCCGGCGCATTATTCACCCGCGCTGGTCGACGGCCTGCCGGAACCGGCGCGGCGCTTTTTCCATTTTGCCATTGCGCCGGGCACCCCGCTGCTGACGGTGGCCGAAATTCACATGGCCGGACGCTTCAGCCTTGGCAGCCGCGACCGGCCTGGTTTCCGGCGCATGCAGGCAACCCAGGTGCTGGCAGCACCGCACGGTTTTGTCTGGCAACTGCAACTGCCCGGCCTGTTGCCAATATCCGGTTCGGATTCCGGCCGCTGGACACGTTTTTTTATTGCCGGCCTGGTGCCGGTGGCACGCCTGGGCGGCGACCCGGATCATGCCCTGGCAGCCTATGGCCGCTGTATTGCCGAAGCACTGCTCTGGACACCGGCAGCACTGCTGCCCGGCCCCGGCATCAGCTGGCAGGCAGTGGATGCCGACACGGCGCGGGTTACCGTCTGCCATAACGGGCTGTCCCAGGCCGTTGACATCACGGTTGCCGCTGATGGCCAGCCGCTGCAGGTGCAGTTTATGCGCTGGACCAATGCCAATGCCGAACACCGCTATCGCCGGCAAGCATTTGGTGGCTACCTGTCAGACTTTCGTGAAGTACAGGGCTACCGCCTGCCATTTGCAGTGCAAGCCGGTAACCAGTTTGCCACCAGCGAGTGGTTTGCCTTCTACCAGGCGCAGATAGTGTCCATCCGTTTTCCGTCACTGGCATGAGCCGGCAGCGAATGGCATCGCTTGCCTGCAGGCCACCCCATCCCTATCATGCTTTTCATCCATACATCTGTTACCAACGTAACAGGATCGAAATCCCCAAGAGACCCGCCATGAAATACGCCATCACGCTGTGCCTGTTGTGCTGCACCCTGCCAGTTCACGCCCTTCCCTATGGCTGGGATTTTCGTACCGAAGCCAAGGCGCATTACCGTTACAGCCAGGACAATCGCTACCCGACCGCGTTCCCGCCCGGCTCGGCCCATGAAACGGTGATGCCGGGGCACTTTATGGAGATTTCCAATATCGCCCTGATGGGCAGCTGGGTGCCGGTCGACAAACTGCTGTTCAGCATCAAGGTCGACGTTGTGGACCTGTACGAACGCAACCCCACCTCGTCTGATTACCAGGTCAGTGTCGACAGCTGGATCATTCGCTACGGCACCCGCCACAGCCAGGGACTGCTGGCGGAAAACACCGATTTTTACCTGCAACTGGGCAAATTCGGCAAGTTTGAGCGGCAGGAAGACCGCCACCTGGAAAGTTACGGCCTGCTGTCAACCGCCTTTAACCGGCTTGAGGACAGCGGTATCGAGACCGGGCTGGAGCTGCCCTCCGGCCTGTATGCACGGCTCAGCTACACCACCGGCAACCCGGTATTTATCCGTGACCCGAATGCGCTGGCCGGCGACAACGGTGTGATTGCAAGCAATGCCGATGCCGACATCAGTCACGGCATCTCCATTTTGTACGATGCCGAGGTGGAGGACCTCAATCTGAAACGCACCCCGGAAACCGGCCTTGGCCTCGGCTGGCGCTGGCTCGGCAACGACGCCGCCAGTCGTGTCAATGTCCTGCTGTTTGCCTACCAGCGTGACCTGGCCGATTCCACCCGCCTGAATGGCAGTTTCTACCGCGCCGACCTGGACATCCTGGAAATCAACAACCTGGTTCCCGGTGCCGAGCTGCCGGTCAGCCATGACAGGAAAAAGGAACTGGGCAGCAACCTGTGGTGGTATCACCAGCGCCTCAGCCTGTTCCTGCAACTGGTACACCAGGATATTGCCGGCCTGAAACGCGACGGTGCCGAACTGGAACTGGCCTATGCGCTGGATATCCCGCATTTTCACCGGCTGATTCCCGCCCTGCGTTACTCCCGGCTGGACAATCATTTCAAGGCCGGGCCATCCTATCCGGCTCCCAGTGTCGCCTGGGACTGGCAAAAGTGGGATATTGGCGTCAACCTGGATGTCACTGCCGACCTGCGCCTGACCGCGGAATATGCCATCAACCGCTTTCAGCGCAATGGCAAAACGGAAGACAACAATGAGTTTTTGCTGACCCTGCGCTGGCGTTTTGTGCTGTAACCGGCAAGCAACCGACAAAGCCGCCGCTTTGCCCGGCCAGCGGCGGCCACTGCCTATGCAAAGCCACGCCCGGCGCCGTATAATCGGGCATTTGCGCCGATACTGATAATAAAAGAACCGCGATCATGAATGCCGTATCCCTGATCAACCAGCTGGCCAGCCGCGATATCCGCCTGTGGCTGGAACAAGACCAGCTGCGCTACAGCGCACCCGATGGTGCGATGACCCCTGACATCATTGCCGAGCTGCGCCAGCACAAGGCTGACATCGTGCATTTCCTGCAGCAGTCCGGCCAGCAACAACAGCTGATCCCGCCAGTCGACCACCAGCAGCCACTGCCGGTGTCATTCGCCCAGCAACGGCTGTGGTTCCTGCACCAGCTGGATCCGGCCAGCAGCGCTTACCATATTGTTGCCACCTTGCGTATTGACGGTGCGCTGGACGTTGCCCGCCTGCAGCAGGCCTGCCGGCAGATTATCGAGCGCCACGCGGTATTGCGCAGCGTCTACCGCCAGCTTAACGGCCAGCTGCAGCAAATCATCACCGATGGCGGCAACTGGCAGATGCAACAGCAACGCTGCCCGGCAGAACAGCTGGATGCCGCCATCCGCCAGTTGCAACAGCAGCCGTTTGACCTGGCCTGCGAGCTGCCGCTGCGCTGCACATTGTTCCGGCTGGATGAGCACCATTACCGGCTGGCCTTTGTCATTCACCATATCGCTGCCGATGGCTGGTCGCTGGGCCTGCTGGTCGACGAACTGACCCGCCTGTACCAGGGCCAGAACCTGCCGCCACTGGCCATCCAGTATGCCGATTACGCCGCCTGGCAAGCCGGCGAGGCACAACAGGCACGGCTGGCCGGCCAGCTCGATTACTGGCGCGAACAGCTGGCCGGCGCGCCGGATCTGGCGCTGCCGCTGGACCATGCCCGCAACCCGCTGGCACCGGCCAGTGCCGGCGTGCTGCTGCGCAAGCTGGATGAAACCGCCAGCAGCGCCCTGCAGGCCTTCAACCGGCGCCATGACAGCACCCTGTTTATCACCATGATGGCGCTGTATTCGGCCTTGCTGTACCGCTACAGCCAGCAAAACGATTTTTGTATCGGCACGCCGGTGGCCGGCCGCCATGCCGGCCAGCTGGAACCGTTGATCGGCTGTTTCCTGAACCTGCTGGCGATTCGCTGCGAGCCGCAGCCCGGCCAGTCCTTCCGCGACCATCTTGCTACCACCCGCCAGCGCTGCCGTGCCGCACTGGCCAACCAGGATGCACCGTTCGAGCAGGTGGTGCAGGCGCTGGGTGGCACGCGGGATATCAACATCACACCGCTGTTCCAGACCCTGCTGTCGGTGCAGAACACCCCGCCGCCGACGGCACAGCCGGCCGGCCTGGTTATCGGTTTTGTTGACAGCGACGAGGCTGACGCCCAGTTCGACCTGAAACTGACCGTGCAGGAAAACAACAATGGCGTGCAGCTGGCCTTTGAATACAAAAAGGCGCTGTTTGATGACCGCACCATTGAGCGGCTGGCCGATGCCTTTGTCCGCCTGTGCCGGCATGCGATCGAGCAGCCGGACACCGCACTCAGCGCCCTGCCATTGTTTGCCAAGGCCGATCTTGCCGAGGTGCTGGGACTGGCCGCCGGCGGCATTAACGATACGGCCGCAGCACTGCCGGACGACTGCCTGATCCATCACCTGTTTGCCGACCAGGTGCAGCGCAGCCCGGATGCCATCGCCATATCAGACAGTGAGCGCACACTGACCTACCGTGAGCTGGATGCCGAAAGCAGCCGCCTGGCGCAGCTGCTGGCGCTGCGTAACCGGCCTGGCCAGCTGGTCGGCCTGTGCATGCAGCGCAGTGTGTCGATGAGCATTGCCCTGCTTGGCATTCTCAAGGCCGGCTGCGCCTACGTGCCGTTTGATCCGGATTTCCCGCCTGAGCGGCTGGCGTTTATGGTGCAGGACACCGGTATCGGCACGCTGCTCTGTGATCGTGCCAGCATGGCCATTGCCAGCGACATCAGCGGCTGCTTTATGGTGCTGGAAGATACCGACCTGTCCGCGTTTGCCGCCAGCGCACCCGCCATCGACCTGGCTGCAGACGCGCTGTTTAACGTTATTTACACCTCCGGCTCCACCGGCCAGCCCAAGGGTGTGATGGTGCCGCACCGGGGCATTGCCAACCGGCTGTTGTGGATGCAGAAAAACTACCCGCTGGATGCCGGCGACTGCGTGCTGCAAAAAACCCCGTACAGCTTTGATGTCTCGGTGTGGGAGCTGTTCTGGCCCTTGCTGTGCGGCAGCCACCTGCACTTTGCCGGCGTCGACGATCACCGTGACCCGCTGCGCCTGCGCCAGCTGATTATCGAGCGCCAGGTCACCACCATGCATTTTGTGCCATCGATGCTCGGCGCCTTCCTGGCCACGGACGATATTGAACAGTGTCGTCCGCTGCGCCAGGTATTCTGTTCCGGCGAGGCACTGCAGCGCAGCCAGGCAGAACGTTTTCTGCAGCGCCTGCCCGATTGCCGGCTGCACAACCTGTATGGCCCTACCGAAGCCTCGATTGACGTGTCGTTCCACCACTGCCAGGCGGGCGAAACCACACCGTCGGTGCCGATCGGCCGGCCGATTGACAATACCCAGCTGCATGTACTGGACCCGTTCATGAACCCGGTGCCAGCGGGCGTGGCCGGCGAACTGTATATCGGCGGCATCAACCTGGCACGTGGCTACCTGAACCGCGAGGCGCTGACCGAACAATGTTTTGTGGCCAACCCGTTTGCCGCGCTGGGACACCCGTCACCGCGCCTGTACAAAAGCGGCGATCTGGTGCGCCAGGCCGCCAACGGCGAGCTGCTGTATCTTGGCCGGCTGGATCACCAGGTCAAGCTGCGCGGCCTGCGCATCGAGCTCGGCGAGATTGAAAACGCCCTGGCCCGCCAGCCGCAGATCCGTGAATGTGTGGTCGCCACCCGCGACAACAACGGTGACAGCCGGCTGGTGGCCTGGTACCTGGCCGATGCCGAACTCGCCCCGGACACGCTGGCCGGCGAGCTGGCCCGCCACCTGCCGGCCTATATGGTGCCGGCGGCATTTGTGCGGGTTGCGGCCTGGCCACTGAGTCCAAATGGCAAAATCAACCGTAACAAACTGCCGGAGCCGGACTGGGCCAGCCTGAACCGCCGGCCATGGGTGGCACCGTCCAGCGACACTGAAAAACAGCTGGCGGCGATCTGGCAGCAGGTGCTCGGGGTCGACAACATCGGCGCAAACGACAACTTTTTTGAACTGGGCGGCCACTCGCTGACAGCGGTGCAGGCACTCGGCCTGGCGCGCCAGCAGTTCGGCACCGAGCTGCCGTTGCGGCAAGTGTTTGACCAGCCCACCATTGCCGCGATTGCCGCGCTGCTGGACCAGGCACGGCTGGAGCAACAGGTTTTTGTCACCGATGAGACTGCCGGCGAAGACGATGACAGCTTTATCCTGTAGTCTTGCCCGCCCGACAAACCGGCAAATCGACAACACAGGCAGCACCGCCATCGCGGGCCGCCAGGACGCACCATGCATGTGATTGACTTGATCAGCCAGCTGGCCGAACACGATATTCGCCTGTGGCTGGATAATGGCCAGCTTCGTTTCAGTGCCCCGCCCGGCGGCATGAGCGATGCCGTGCGCGACGAAATCCGTGCCCACCGCCAGGCCATCATCAACTTCCTGGATGACAACCAGCCGCAGCTGCTGCCACCGATCACCCCGGTGGATTACACACAACCACAGCCACTGTCATTTGCCCAAGAGCGCATCTGGTTTCTCAGCCAGCTGGAACCGGCCAGCAGCGCCTTCCACCTGCAGAACCTGATCGACATCCGCGGCCCGCTGGATCGCCAGCGCCTGCAACAGGCCCTGGCCCAGCTAGTCGAGCGCCATACCATCCTGCGCACCGCCTACCGCCAGGATCACAGCGGCGTATGGCAGCAAATACTGCCGGCCACACAGCCGCCACTGCCCTGCCAGCAGCTGGCTGATGCCAGCCCCGCCAGCCTGGCAGCACTGGCCGCAGACGAAAGCCGGCAACCGTTTGACCTGGCAGCCGGCCAGGTTTTCCGCAACCGCCTGCTGCAAGCCGGCGAGCAGCATTTTTTCCTGCTCAGCACGGTGCACCATATCGCCACCGATGGCTGGTCGATGGCGCTGCTGGCCGATGAAATCCTCAGCCTGTACCAGCAAGACCAGGCGCTGCCGCCACCGGCGCTGCAATATATGGATGTTGCCGTGTGGCAGCGCCGGCAAGCCAGGCCGGAACGCCAGCTGCAATACTGGCAACAGCAGCTGGCCGACGTGCCGCCGCTTAACCTGCCGGTTGATTACAGCCGCCCGGCATTGCCGGATCATCACGGCGCCAGCCGGCGCTTCACACTGGATGCACAGCAAACGGCCGCGCTGGAGCAGCTGGCACGGCAACATGATGCAACGCTGTTTATGGTCTTGCTGGCCCTGTTCGCGGTATTACTGAAGCGTTATAGCCAGCAAAACGACTTCTGCATCGGCACACCGGTGGCCGGCCGCCTGCATAGCGGTTGCGAGTCGCTGATCGGCTGTTTTGTCAACATGCTGGCTATCCGTTGCCGTGACAATGGCGGCAGCTTTGCCGACTACCTGGCCAATGTGCGCGACACGGTGCGCCAGGCACTGGCCCACCAGGATGTGCCATTCGAGCAGGTGGTGCAGCAGGTCGTGGCAAGCCGCGACCTGGCTGTCAGCCCGCTGTTCCAGGTGATGTTTGCGCTGCAGGAACTGCCACAGGCAACACGACAGCTGGGGCAGCTGCAGATCACCCCGCTGGAAACCGGCAAACACTCGACACAGTACGACCTGTCCCTTTCTGCCAGTCTCGTCGAGGGGCGGATTGAGGCAGAGCTAAGCTACCGCAGCAACCTTTTTGCCGCCGACACCATCGACAACATGATCGACAGCCTGCAGCGGCTGGCCGATGCAGCCATCGCCGATGCCGGCGGCCCGCTGTACAAGCTGCCATGTATCAGCAGCCAGGATCGCCAGCAGCAGCTGCAGGACTGGAACCAGACCAGTGTACAGCGAAACGAGCTGCCACGACTGCAGCGCTATATCGAGCAACAGGCAGCTGCCACGCCATCGGCCACTGCCGTGGTATTTGACGGCCAGTCACTGGATTACCGCACCCTGAACCGGCGTGCCAACCGGCTGGCGCGTCACCTCAAAGCCAGCAGCCGGCAGCCTGTCATCGGTGTTTACCTGGAGCGCTCCCTGCAACTGCCGGTCGTGCTGCTGGCCATCCTGAAAAGCGGCAAGGCCTACCTGCCGCTGGATCTCGCTTTCCCGCCCGACCGGCTGAACTATGTTGCCACTGATGCGCAGCTTGACATGATCGTCAGCCACAGCAGCCTGGATAACTGGGCCATGCCAGCTGCCATCCAGCGGCTGGATATCGACTGTATCGGCAGTGAAACCGACACGCTGGATGATGCCGACCTGGCGGACGATGGCGCCGGCCTGTTTAACCTGATCTACACATCCGGCTCTACCGGTTTTCCCAAGGGAGTGCTGGTATCACACAGCGCCATCATCAACCGCCTGCTGTGGATGCAGGAGCAGTTTCCGCTGACCAGCAGTGACAATGTGCTGCACAAGACACCCTACAGTTTCGATGTCTCGGTATGGGAACTGTTCTGGCCGCTGCTGAGCGGTGCCACACTGGTGATAGCCCCGCCCGGCCTGCAACGCCAGCCGGATGCACTGCTGTCACTGGTCGACAGCGCCGCAATCAGCATCATGCATTTTGTACCCTCCATGCTCGGCGTGTTCCTGGCCCAGCCAACGACAGAGCGCGGCGCCAGCCTGCGTTGTGTGTTCAGCTCCGGTGAAAGCCTGTCCGGCACACTGGCAACACGTTTTCTCCAGCAGTTCCCGCACAGCCGGCTGGTCAACCTGTACGGCCCCACCGAGGCCGCCATTGACGTGTCATTCCACAACTGCCAGGCACAGCAAGATCCGCTGCCGATCGGCCGGCCGATCGCCAATACCACACTGTACCTGCTGGACAGCCACCGGCAGCTATTGCCGACCGGCGCCGTCGGTGAAATTTATATCGGCGGACGCAACCTGGCCGATGGCTACCTGAACCTGCCACAACAGACCGCTGCCGCGTTTATTGCCCACCCCTTCAGTCCGGGCGAACGATTGTACAAAACCGGCGATCTCGGCCGCTTCGATCGCCAGGGCCGCCTGTATTACCTCGGCCGCAGCGACCAGCAGGTAAAAATCCGTGGTGTACGGATTGAACTGGCCGAAATTGAGCAACAGCTGAACCGTTATCCGGCAGTGCGGGAATGCCGGGTACTGGCACGCGGCGAAGGGGCCGACATGCGCCTGATGGCCTGGCTGCTCAGCGACGGGCCGGCACCGGACAGCGATATGCTGCGCCGTTTCCTGCAAAAACAGCTGCCCGACTACATGATACCGGCACAGTTTGTTGCACTGGACAGCTGGCCACTGACCAGCCACGGCAAGATCGACAGCGACCGCCTGCCACCGGCCAGCGGCGATACCCCTGCCCGCGGCGGACCACCGCGCAATGCCACCGAGCAGGCCGTGGCCGACATATGGGCAGAATTGCTTGGCCGCGACGACATCGGCATTGATGATGACTTTTTTGCCCTCGGCGGCCACTCGCTGCTGGCTGCCCGTGCCATGCTGCGCATGCAAGAGCATTTCCACACACCCATTCCGTTATCCGACATCTTCAGGGAGCCGACCATCGCCACCATTGCCGCTGTTATCGACCAGGCGCGGCAGGCCGACACCAGCGCCACGGCGGCAGATGATGAAGAGGAAATCCGTTTATGAACCTGACTGAATTGCTGCAGCTGCTGCGACAGAACAATATCCGCCTCAGCCTGGAAAACGACCAGCTGAAGGTCAATGCAGCCAAAGGTTCCGTCACCCCCGACATCATGGCACTGCTGAAAGACAACAAGCAGCAACTGCTGGACTGGGCACGTGAGCAGCAACAACGGCTGGACATGCAGCAGGCCATCCCGGCCCGCGACAACCGGCAACCGGCACCGCTGTCATTTGCCCAGCAACGCCTGTGGTTTATCGACCAGCTGGCACCGGGCAATATCACCTACAATGTGCCGGCAGCGCTGATCCTGCGCGGCCAGCTGGATATCGATATCCTGCAGCAGGTGGTCAGGCTGCTGCTGCAACGCCATGAATCGCTGCGCAGTTATTTTGTCACTGACAATGGTGAGGCACGCCAGTGTGTGGCCGAGGATGTCAGCCTGGCAATACACAGCGAGGCCACCGGCCTCAGCCTGGACGACCGTGAGGCACTGCTGCAGCTGGCCGCTGCCGAACTGGCCACCCCGTTTGACCTGGCACACGCGCCGCTGTGGCGACTGCGCCTGCTGCGCCTGGCCGACCAGGACCAGCAGCCCTGCCACCTGCTGCTGCTGAACCTGCACCATATCATTACCGATGGCTGGTCCAACGGTATCCTGATGCGCGAAATCGCTTTCTGTTACCAGGCGCTGGCCGAAGGGAAAACTGCCGATCTGCCAGCGCTGCCGGTGCAGTATGCCGATTATGCATTGTGGCAACAGCAGCAACTGCCGCCGGCCCGGCTGGCAGGCATGACCCGTTACTGGCGTGAACAACTGGCCGGCGTACCGGCACTGGAACTGGCCACCGATTTCCCGCGCCCGCCACGCAAAAGCGGCCGTGGCCGCACCCTGCATTTTGCCATTGGCGCCGATACCGCCGGCAAACTGGCCGGCCTGGCGCGCAGCCGGGGTTGCACACCGTTTGTGGTATTGCTGGCAGCCTGGCAAGGCCTGCTGCACCGCTATACCGGCCAGCAGGATATCTGTGTCGGCACCCCGGTTGCCAACCGCAGCCGTGCCGAACTGCATGGCGTGATCGGCTTTTTTGTCAACACCCTGGCACTGCGGCTCGACCTGTCCGGCAAGCCGTCATTCAGCGAGCTGGTGCAGCGTGCCAACCAGGTCATGCTGGATGCCAGCGAACACCAGGACGTGCCGTTTGAATCGATCGTCGATGCGCTGGGTATCAGCCGTGACATGAGCACCACGCCGGTATTCCAGGCGGCCATTTCCTACCAGAAAGACCAAAGGGCGCAGGCGACCCATGTTGCCGGCCTGGCCATTGAGCCGCTCGAAGTCGATACCGGCACGGCCAAGTTCGACATTACCCTTGGCATCAGCGACAGTGACAGCGGCTACCAGTGCCTGCTGGAATACGACAGCGACCTGTTCAGCGCTGCGCGTATCGAGCGCATGGCCAGGCATTTTGCCACCCTGCTGCAGGCTGCCTGTGAGCATCCGCAGCAGTCGATTGCCACATTGCCGATACTGACTGACGCTGAACTGCGCCAGTTCACCGAACAATGGCACGGCCACCGCCGCCCGTTCAACAAACACATTGCCCTGGCGGCGCAGATAGAACAATGGGCCGGACAGACGCCCGACAAGCTGGCGGTGGATTTTCCGCAAGGCCAGCTCAGCTACCGGGAATTCGATCGCCAGGCCAGCCGGCTGGCCCATTACCTGGCAGCCAACGGTTTTGCCCGCGGTGATGCCGTGGCACTGTGCATCCAGCGCAGCCCGGCGATGCTGGTCGGACTGTTCGCCGCACTGAAAGCCGGCGGCTGCTATATCCCGATAGACCCGCAATACCCGGCCGACCGAATCCGCTACATGCTGGATGACAGCCAGCCGCGCTTTGTGTTTGCGCTGGACGCCGACTGCGAGCGGCTGGCCACCGATACCGGCCATGCCATTGCCGGTATCGAAAGCACGCTGGCAGCCGCCAGCGATTACCCGGATCACTGGCGCAGCGATGCTGACAACCGCAATGGCGAGGATCTCGCCTACATCATGTACACCTCCGGCTCTACCGGCCAGCCCAAGGGGGTGATGATGCCACAGCGCGGTGTATGCCGGCTGGCGCTGAACACCAGTTTTGTCGACGTCAGCACGGATGACAATATTGCCCATATGTGCAATATCGCCTTTGATGCCACCGCGTTTGAAATCTGGACTGCGCTGCTGAACGGTTGCACGCTGGTCGGCATCACCCCGGAGACGGTACTCGACCCTGAGGCCTTTGCCGCACGCATCGCCGACAAAAACGTCACCATCATGGTGATGACCACGGCACTGTTCAACCTGTATGTCAGCAGCAATGCCGACATGTTTGCCAATGTACGTTACCTGTTTGTCGGTGGCGAGGCGCTGGACCCGAACCGGGTACGCGAACTGCTGCGCGCCAGCAAACCGGCCCACCTGATGAATGGCTACGGGCCAACCGAAAACGCCTGCTTTACCGCCTGTCATGACATCCGTGAACTGGACGATCAGGCCGCCACCGTGCCGCTTGGCTTGCCTGTCAGCAACAACAGCTGCTATGTGGTGGATGCCAACATGCAGCTGTTGCCGGTCGGCGTGCCGGGTGAACTGTGCGCCAGTGGCGAAGGCATTGCGCTCGGCTACCTGAACAAGCCGGAACAGACCGCTGCCGCATTTGTTGCCAACCCGTTCCCGCATGCAATTGGCGACACCCTGTACCGCACCGGTGATATTTGCCGCTGGCGCGAAGACGGCACGCTGGACATGATCGGCCGGGTTGATGACCAGGTAAAAATTCGCGGCTTCCGTATCGAGCCCGGCGAGATTGCCAACCAGCTTGGCCTGCTGCCGGCTGTTTCTGACTGTGCCGTTGTCGTGCGACAAAACCCGGCCGGCGACAAATACCTGGCCGCCTATATTGTGCCGCAGCAACCGGCTGCAGAAGCTGAATCACTGATTGGCGAACTGCGCGAGGCACTGGCTGACAGCCTGCCGCATTACATGGTGCCACAGGCCTGGTCACTGCTGCAGCAGCTGCCGATGACCGCCAACGGCAAGCTGGACAAAAAGGCATTGCCGGAACCGGCTCTGCTGCTGAGTGGCGAACACGAGTATGTGGCAGCGCGTAACGAGCTGGAACAGCAGATTGCCACGGTCTGGCAGGAGGTACTGGAACAGCCGGCAATCGGTGTGTTTGCCAACTTCTTTGAAGCGGGTGGCCACTCGCTGCTGGCCACCCGCGTGGTAGCCCGGCTGCGAGAAAAACTGGATGTGCCACTGACCATAGCCGACCTGTTCGAGAACCCGAGCATTGCCGAACTGGCCCTGCATGTGCAGTTCCTGCAGGCCCACAATAACAAGCTGCCGCCACTGCAGCCAATGGCCCGGCCTCAGCAACTGCCGCTGTCATTTGCCCAGCAACGGCTGTGGTTTATCGAGCAGCTGGAGCCAGGCAACACCGTCTACCACATGCCGTTTGCGCTGCGCCTGCGCGGCACGCTGGATGTAGCGGCACTGCAACAGGCCTGGCAGGCACTGCTGCAGCGCCATGAAACACTGCGCACCCGCATCGTCAGCAGCAACGGCCTGGCCTGCCAGCATATCGACGACGATGCAGCCAATAACCCGCTGCCGTTTTACACCGTTGATGACGATGACAATGAACTGCTGGGCCGTGCCAGTGAATTCCTGCTGACGCCGTTTGACCTGGCACGCGGCCCGCTGATCCGCGCCGAGCTGCTGCAACAGCAACAGCGCCACGACTATGTGCTGCTGTTATGTATGCACCATATCATCAGCGATGGCTGGTCGATGGATATCCTGTTGCGTGACCTGCTGGCGCTGTACCGGCATTTTAGCGATGGCGCGCCAGTCCTGCCGCCATTGCCGGTACAATATGCCGACTACACGCTATGGCAGCAGCAATGGCTGCAAGGCGACATACTGGCACAGCAAATTGACTTCTGGCGCGAGCGGCTGGCTGGCAGCGAAATCCTGCAGCTGCCCTGCGACTACAGCCGTCCGCCGCGTCTTGACAACCGTGGCGCGCAATTCTCGTTCACCCTGCCGGAAAAACTCAGCGGCGACCTGCGCCGACTGGCCGGCGAACAACAGGCAACCTTGTTCATGCTGGGCCTTGCGGCATTCTCGCTGCTGATGTCGCGCTACAGCAACCAGCAAGACATCAGCATTGGCACACCGGTGGCCAACCGGCCACAATCGGCGCTGCAGTCGATGATCGGCCTGTTTATCAATACCCTGGTGATGCGCAACAGCATCGACAACAACCGCAGCTTCAGCGAACTGTTACAGCAAGTGCGCGACAATGCACTGGCCGCTTTTGCCCACCAGGACATCCCGTTTGAACTGCTGGTTGACGAACTGCAGCTGCCGCGTGACCTGGCCCAGACACCACTGTTCAACGTGATGTTTATCCTGCAGGCAGCCAGCCAGGCACAGCGCCTGGCTCTACCGGAAGACAGCAACATGCAGGTCGAGCCACTGCAGGATGACAGTGCCCATACCACCGCCAAGTTCGACCTGACGCTCAACCTTATCGACGACACGCAGCTGGCCGGCGTGATCGAATACCGCACGGCATTGTTCAGCGAGCAGACCATTGCCCGCATGGCCGATCATTTTGTGCGCCTGCTGCAGGCGATTGTTGCCGCCCCGGCCCAGCCGCTGGCGGCACTGCAGTTTATCAGCCCGGCCGAGATTGACCGGCTGCAGGCCTTTAACCACACCGCGTTTGACTACCCGCCCTGTGACGCGCTGCACCGGCTGATTGAACAACAGGCAGCCGCCACACCGGCTGCGATCGCCGTGTGTGATGCGCAGCAATCGCTCAGCTATGACGAGCTGAACGCCGCCGCCAACCGGCTGGCGCATTACCTGCTTGCCCAGGGTGTTAGCGCCGGGCAGCCGGTCGCCGTCTGCCTGGAACGCTCGGTGCTGATGAGTGTGGCACTGCTGGCCATCCACAAGGCCGGCGCTGCCTATGTGCCGTTTGACCCGGCCTTCCCGCTTGAACGCCTGCAGTTTATGGCGGCCGACACCGGTGCCCGCATCCTGATCAGCCACAGTGCCATTGATCTTCACCGGCAGATCGCACTGCAGCCACTGCTGATCGACCAGCCCGGCGACTGGCAGGATTGTGATGACAATAATCCGGCGCTGGTGCTGGATGACAACAAGCTGTTCAACATCATCTACACCTCCGGCTCCACCGGCCAGCCCAAGGGCGTGATGGTGCCGCAGCGCGGCATTATCAACCGGCTGCGCTGGATGCAGCAGCAATACCCGATTACCGCCGCCGACCGCATTTTGCAGAAAACCCCGTACAGCTTTGATGTCTCGGTATGGGAGCTGTTCTGGCCACTGATGCAGGGCGCCACACTGGTGTATGCCAAACCGGACGGCCACAAGGACCCGGCCTATCTGCGCGATCTGGTTATCGAACAGCAGATCAGCGTGCTGCACTTTGTGCCATCGATGCTGGGCGTGTTTTTGCAAACCGCCGGCATTGACCGCTGCACCAGCCTGCGCCAGGTGTTCTGCTCGGGTGAGGCCTTGCAGCGGGAACACACGGCACAGTTTTACCGTCAACTGCCCTCGGCCAGGCTGAGCAACCTGTATGGCCCTACCGAGGCGTCGGTGGACGTCTCGTATTACGACTGCGTGGCCGACGAGCCACACCGCAGCGTGCCGATTGGCAAGCCGGTGCACAATACGCAGCTGTATGTGCTGGATGCCAGCCTGAACCGGCTGCCGATTGGCGTGCCGGGTGATTTGTATATCGGTGGTGTGCAGCTGGCCGAAGGCTACCTGAACCGCGCCGAACTGACCGCGGCAACGTTTATCGACAACCCGTTTTTTGGCCCGCAGGACCCCGGCAAAAAACTGTACAAGACCGGTGATGTGGCCCGTTACCTGGCTGACGGCAATCTCGAATACCTCGGCCGCAGCGACCACCAGATCAAGATCCGTGGCCTGCGTATCGAGCTCGGCGAAATTGAATCGCGGCTGCAGAAAATGGCCGGCGTGCGTGAAGCGATTGTCATGGCGCACAGTGCCGATGGCAGTGCTGCCAGCCAGCAGCTGGTGGCCTGGCTGCTGGCCGATGAAGGCAGCGCGCCGGACAGCGCCAGCGTGCGCCGGCAGCTGGCCCGTGAGCTGCCGGACTATATGGTGCCGGTGCATATTATCCGGCTGGATGCCTGGCCTTTGAGTGCCAACGGCAAGATCGACCGCAAGGCCCTGCCAAAACCGGATCGTGGGCAAGCACAGCAG
>DATCSZ010000028.1:0-5761 GCA_036568205.1 Pseudomonadales bacterium | reverse complement strand
AACCGCTGGTTCCTGGCTCTATTCAAGAAACAACACTTCTCATGCTGACAACTAGCGAGCGCATAATATTGCTCACTATGTTCGATGTGGCTATCCGGATTTTTCTGTAATACACATATTCAAATCATTAGTTATCCAGGTTCCACAAGAAAAGCAGACACCTCACGTCAGCCTGATAAGGTGTTTGAAATAACCAGGACCACAGTAAAATCCACGTATTCTCGCCATGATTATCCGGCCACAGCCGGACCTACGCCGTGTTATCCACCAGCGCCGCCAGTGCATCCACCTCAGGCGGTTTCAACATCGAGTGATGATCCCCCGGTGATTTATGCAGTGTCAGCTGGCTGGTGATTTTATGCCAGCCCAGGCTGTGGGCGTTGTCACCCAGCACCAGCCTGATCGCCTTGCCTTTGCCGCCTTCAATGGCTTTTTCCGGCCGGATCAGGGTGATCGGCACATCAATCGGTGCCGGCCGGTAGCCTTTCATCATGGTCTTGAAGCCGTGGATAATGGCAATCGCCCGCTGGATAAAGTCGGCAGAGACCGCCCCGTGGAATTGTTCGGCCACGATGTCCACCATCTTGTCCCTGGGTAGTTTGCGCAATGCATTGAGCGGCACGTCCACCACACCGAAGTTATGCTCGGCAAAGGTTTTCAAAATCATCGCATCGTCGATAAAACGTTCGCGGTAACGGCCGGGCATGTGGGTGTCGATCAGCACCAGCTGCTCCACTGTGTCGCCAATGGCCTGCAGCTGGCGGGCAATTTCCACCGCAATCAGGCCGCCGAAGGAGTGGCCCAGCAGGCGGTAGGGCCCTTGCGGCTGCTGTTGTTTGATCGCCGCGGTGTAATAGGCCACCATCTCGGCCAGGTCGGTGAACGGCTGCTGGCCGTCTTCAAAGCCATAGGCCTGGATGCCGTAGAACGGCTGGTCGCTGCCCAGTGCCTGCGCCAGTGGCTGGTAGCTGAGCACCATGGCTCCCAGTGCGTGCACGGCAAATATCGGCGTCTTGCTGCCCTGCGGCTGGATCGGCACGATCGGTGACCATTCACCGGTCTGCTGCTGGATGACATGCGCCAGCTGGGCAATGGTCTGCGCGCTGAACAAGGACGCCACCGGGATTTTGGTGGCAAAGCGCAGTTCGATGCGCGCCACCAGCCGCACGGCCGCCAGTGAATCGCCGCCGGCGGCAAAAAAGTTATCGTGAATGCCCACCGGGTTGCCCAGCACTTCCTGCCACAATTCTGCCAGTTGCTGTTCGGTGTCATTGCGCGGTGCCACGTACTGGCCTGTGCTGCCTGGCCGTTCCAGCTGCAGCAGCGCTTTGCGGTCGATCTTGCCGTTCGGCGTCAAAGGCCATTCGTCCACGATGACCAGCTGGGCCGGCACCATGTATTCCGGCAGTGCCAGCGCCTCACGCCAGTTGTCCGGCAGGGGCTGGTCGCTTTGCACAAAGCCGATCAGCTGCTCATTGTCCACCAGCACATGGCTGTCGATCACACCCGCCAGCCGGTTCAGTGCCTGCTCCACTTCACCGGCCTCGATACGCAGGCCGCGCAGCTTCAGCTGGAAATCCCGCCGGCCGAGATACTGCAGCACCGGCTGGCCATACGGATCGCTGGTCCAGCGGACCCGGTCACCGGTTTTGTATAGCAGGCTGTCATGCGCACCGCTGGCAAACGGGTTGGCGATAAAGCTTGCGGCAGTCAGCTCGGGCCGGTTCCAGTAACCGGCACCGACGCTGTTGCCGCTGATATAGAGTTCGCCGACCAGCCCCGGCGGCATCGCCTGCAGCTGGTCATTCAATACCTGCAGCGTGACGCCGGCCGACGGCCCGCCCAGCGGAATCGGCGTGTCATCCGGCCAGTTGCGCAGCTGGTCGGCGCTCAGCTGGTAATGGCTGGCGATATCGGTGCATTCGGTGGGGCCGTACATGTTCACCAGCGTGGTGGCAAAGTTGGGATGATTAATCCACGGCCGCAGATGGCGCAGCTGGATCGGCTCGCCGCCAAACAGCAGCACGCGCAGCTGGTTCAGTGCGCTGATGGCGTTATCGCCGCCGGATTCCAGCAGCGGGTAAAACGCTGACGGTGCGCAGTTGATCACGGTGATCTGCTGGTCGGCAATCAGCTGCACAAAACGCGCCACGTCGTAATGGTCGGTATCCGGCAACACCACCGTGCCGCCACAGGTGAGCAACGCAAACAGGTTTTTCTGGGTTAAATCAAAACCGCTGGCAGAAATGATCAGGGTGCGATCAGCAGCAGTGAAGCCGTATTGCTGTACATACCAGCCCAGCAGATTGGCTTCACTCTTGTGATACGCCGCTGCGCCCTTGGGCAGGCCGGTTGAGCCGGAGGTGTAAATCATGTACAGCAGGTCATCCGGCGCAATCGCCACAGCCGGTGCATCCGTGCTGAAATCGGCAAACGGGACATCATCGACCGATACCAAACGATCCGCCACAACAGACAGGCGTTCGGCCATGCAGTCTTCGCTGATAACCAGCGTCGCCTCGCAGTCATCCAGCATATAGGCCAGCCGTTCGGCAGGGTAGGACACATCCATCGGCACATAACAGCCGCCGGCCTTGATCACCGCCAGGATGGCCACCAGCAGCTCAACACGCCGGCTGAGGCAGACACCGACACGGTCACCGCGCTGCACGCCACGGTGGATCAGCGCATGCGCCAGTGCGTTGCTGCGCGCTTCCAGCTCGCCATAACACAATGACTCTGACCCACACTGCACGGCAATCGCGGCCGGTGTGCGTTGTGCCTGGGCGGTGATGGCCTGGTGCACCAGCGGCGCGGCCAGGGCAGGCAAGCTGTTGGGCAGGGTTTCGTCGGCCAGGCGGTAGTCGAGATCTGCCAGTTGTTCCACGCCGCGCAGCAGCTGTTCGCTGATGTGCAGCAGCCGTTCGATAAAACGGTTTTCATCCAGCAGGCATGGCTGGTAGCACAGGCTGAGCGTCAGCCGGCCCTTGTCGATTTGCACACGCAGGTCGATATTGTCTTCAAAATCCGGTGAATAACTGATGCCGTCAAAGCGGATGCCTTCGGTCTCGCCGCTTTTCGGCATAAACAGGTAGTTATAACTGAAACTGGTATGGCCTTTGGGCAGCAGTGCGGTTTGTTCCAGCAGCGACAGTGGTGGCAGCTCGTCGCTGTGTTTTTGCTGCCGGCGCAGGTAGTCGAACAGTGCGGTGACGCTGCCGCGTGTGGCGGCCTGGTCGACCAGCAGCAGCTGGCGCTGGTAGTGGCAGCCAATCGAGCTGGCAAATTCACGGCCTCGGCCGGCATGAAATTCAAACAGCAGCATGTCCTGTTCTGCGGCGCAGTAAAGTTTCACCAGCAGGCTGTAAATGGCCTTGAAATACAGCGCCGGGGTAATGCGCCGTTGCCGGCACCAGCGTTTGATGGCCTGGTAGTGGGCGTCGTCCAGTGGCTGGCTTTGCAGGCGGATGTGCCGGTCGCTGTTACCGGCAACCGGTGCCAGCGGCTCGATAGCCTGCAGCCGCTGGCGCCAGGTGGCAATCGCCGGTGGCTGGTCGACGCTGGCCAGCTGCTGTGCGACAAACTGCCGGTAGTTGTCCGGCGCAAACTGCAGCGCCTCGCCGCGCAGCAGGCAAAAATAATGGCTGACCAGGTAATAGGCGTGCAGCGTGAAACTCATGCCATCGAGCAGCAGGTGGTGACAGGCCAGCACGGTATACCAGCGCTGTTCACCGAGCTGCAGCAGGTACTGGCGCTGCAGGGCATCGCCGGGCAGCCGGTAGGGTTTTACCACCAGCTGGCGCAGATACTGCTGCAGCGCGGCATCGTCCATGGCCTGGTCACGCAGGTCGATGATCTCCAGTGGCGGCGGGCTGTCAAATACCAGTGCCGGCAGCACGGCGTTGTCGTTAGCCAGGCGGGCGCGCAGCATGCAGTAGTGCTGGTGCAGGGCCTGCAGCGATTGTTGCCAGATGCCGGTATCCAGTGCAATCGGCAGCTCCAGTGCATAACCAATGCTGTTTTGCAGGCTGTGCGGCCGGGCCAGCGAGGCCAGGTACAGGTCGCGCTGCATCGGTGTCAGAGGCTGGCTTTGTGGCGGCTGCGGTGGCAGTTGCAGCTGGTATTTGCTGGTGCCGGCATCATCGGCAAGCTGTTGCAGCAGCCATGTCCATTGTTCGGCAAAGTGGTGAATGGTGGCAGCATCGAACAGGGCGCTGTTGTATTCGAATTCGCAGGCCAGCGCATCGCCGCTGTCGCTGACGGTCAGCAGCAGCTCGAACTTGGCGCTGCTGTCAGGGTTTTCCAGCAGTTCGATGCGCAGGCCGTCGAGGTCGGGCATGGCCTGTGTGTTATCGGCCTGCGCCAGGTTAAAGGCCGCCTGGATAATCGGCGTGTATTGCAGGCTGCGCGGCAGCTGCAGTGCCTGCATCACCTGTTCGGCCGGCAGCTGTTCGTGGGCAAAGGCCTGCAGTACATGCTCACGCACCTGTTCCAGCAGCTGGTCAAAGCGCGGGTTGGCCGATATGTCGGTGCGGATAACCAGCGCGTTGACAAAAAAGCCGACGGTGTTTTCCAGCTGGCGATCAAAACGGCCGTCACGCGGAATGCCGACACAGACATCGTTTTGCCGGCACAGCAGCGACAGCCACAGCTGGTAGCTGGCCAGCAGCAGCATAAACAGGCTGGCATGCTGCTGGCTGGCCAGTGTGCGCAGGCGCGCGGCAATCTCATGGCTGACGGTAAAACGATGGCGCGCACCCTGCAGTGACTGGCGTGGCGGGCGCGGATAATCCAGCGGCAGGCCGATCAGCTGCGGCGCTCCGTGCAGGTAGTCCTGCCACCAGCGCAGTTGCCGGTCAAGCTGTTCGGCCGGCAGCTGCTGTTGCCAGATGCTGTAATCGGTATATTGCAAGGCCGGTGCGGCCAGCATTGGCGGCTGTTGCCGGCGTGCGGCCGGGTACAATACGGCCAGTTCGCCGGCCAGGATGGCCAGCGAGCCGGCATCACAGACCAGGTGGTGCAGCGTGATCAGCAGGCGGTGGTGTTGCGGGCCAATGGCTAGCAGTTTCAGGCGGGCCAGCGGCTGGCCATCGCCGGCAAACGGTGCCAGTGCTTCCTGACGCTGCAGCTCAGCGGCTTCGGCCTCGGTGGCGGGCTGGCAGAGTAGTTCAGGGGGCGCACCATCAACAAACTGGCGCGGTTCGCCATCAACAATCACAATGCGGGTACGCAGGCTGTCGTGGCGCTGCCACAGTTGCTGCAGCGCGCTGGCCAGCGCCGGCCTGTCCAGCAGGCCGTATAAATCCAGTGCCAGCGGGATATTGTAGGCCGGGCTGTCCGGCTGCAGCCGGCCCAGTGACCACAGCCGCTGCTGTGCCCACGACAGGGGATAATGCGGCTGCACGGCAGCCTTGCTGATCGGTGGCAGCGCCGGGCTGGCCGGCGGCTGTTGCTGCAGCCAGTCGGCCAGTGCGGCAATGGTTGGCTGGCGGAACAGCTGCGCCAGTGGCAGCGTGCTGTGGTAGTGCTGGCGCAGCCGGTTGGCAATACGCATGGCGCTGAGCGAATGGCCGCCAAGCAGGAAAAAATCGGCCTCGACCGAAATCGGCGCCACCCCCAGCACCTCCTGCCAGATCGCCTGCAGTTCGTTTTCCAGCCGGTTGCGTGGTGCAACATAGGCTGCCGGCGGTGGTGGCTCGGCCTGCGCTGCGGTGCTATTGCCCAGCATCCACAGCTTGCCATCGTCATACCATGCCTGCCA
>DATCSZ010000027.1:0-9271 GCA_036568205.1 Pseudomonadales bacterium | reverse complement strand
GGCCGCCAATCAGGAAACCGATATTAGCCCACTCCCAGCCAACACCGGCCAGCCAGCCGAATTGTGGATTGGCGTCCCACAACTGGTCCATCATCAGGCTGCTGTTCTGCTTCATCACATCCAGCGGTGTGGCCATCGTGTGTGCATCAATCACATTGATAAAGCCAAAGTTGTTCAGCAGCGCATCGATTGGGCCGATCATGCCGTTATTGCCGGGCAGCTGTGGTGCCGCCCACTGGGTCATTTGCACCGGCAGGCTGATCAGCAGGATCACATAGGCCACCATGGCCGGGTTAAACGGGTTGTAACCCATGCCGCCGTACAGGTGTTTGGCAATCAGGATGGCAAACATCACGCCGATCATGACCAGCCACCACGGGGCATAGGGTGGCAGGGCAATGCCCAGCAGCACGGCCGTGACCAGTGCGCTGCAGTCTTTCAGGTAAAACATCACCGGCCGGCCGCGCAGGCTCAGGAACAGTGCCTCACAGCTGACCGCGACCAGGCAGGCCCAGACAATATTGATCAAGGTGCCGAAACCAAAAAACCAGGTCAGGGCCAGTATGCCGGGCAGGGTGGCCAGCATGACCTGGCGCATTACCCAGCCGGTATCGTGCGGGCCGTGTGCGTGGGGGGAGGTGATTTTCAGCAGTGCCATAGTTTATCCCAGTTGCTCACGCTGTTGCCGGGCCTGCTGCAGTTTGTGTTGCAGTTTGTCCAGCGAATCTTGCAGTATTGCAGCGGTGTCGCCATCGGCCAGCTGCAGTTTTTGTTCAGCACTGGCGATACGTTTTTCCAGTGAGCCAATGTCCTTGTCCAGCCGTGCGCGCGGGTCTTCACCGGCATCATTGCCGGCGCGTTTGGCTTTGGCGCGTTCGATAGCTGCCTGTACCGGGTCATCAGTGACAGGCGCCGCTGCCGTTGCGACCGTGGCGGGGCCGAGTGCCGCCAGTTCGGCTTCAGCTTTGGCCAGTTTGTCGCGCATCTTGTCGAGTCCGGCGCGCAGGGCATCAACGGTATCGGCGCCGCTGCTTTCGGCCAGCTGCAGTTTTTCCTCGCTGCTCTTCACACGTTTTTGCAGTGACGCAATGTCATTTTCCAGCTTGCTGCGCGGGTCCTCGTTGCTCGTGCCGCCGTCACGTTTGGCTTTGGCGCGTTCAATCGCGGCCTGTACCGGATCGTCACTGGCTGGCGCGGCAGCTGCCGGGCTGGCCACAGCAGGCGTGGCCGGTGCCGGGTTTGCTGCGCTGGCGGCAGCTGCCGCTTCAGCCGCTTTTTGCTGGCGCTCCAGGCGCCGGGCTTCTTTTTCCGCCTCGATTTTTTCCAGTCGGGCCTGGCGCGCCTCAAAGCGCTGGCGCGAGTAGTCGGCTTTTTTCTGCTCGGCCTGGGCGCGGCGGATATCGGCCTTGGATGCACGGTAATACTGCACCAGCGGAATATTGCTGGGACAGACATAGGAGCAGGCGCCGCACTCGATGCAGTCGAACAGGTTGTGGTTTTCCAGCGCCTCGTGGTTTTTTGAGCGGGCAAACCAGTACATCTGTTGTGGCAGCAGGCTGACCGGGCAGGCCTCGGCACACATGCCGCAACGGATGCAGGCCTGGGCCGGCGGTGGTGCCGGCAGCTCATCGGCGCTGGGTGCCAGCACACAGTTGGTGGTCTTGACCACCGGGATGGCATCATCCAGCAGGGTAAAGCCCATCATCGGGCCGCCCATGATCAGGCGGCGGTTCAGTGCACTCTGGTAACCGGCTGCAGCCAGCAGGTGGCGAATCGGTGTGCCCAGCAGCACTTCATAATTGCGTGGTGTGGCAATCGCATCACCGGTGACGGTGGTGATGCGCGAGATCAGCGGCTCGCCATGCACTACCGCGCGGTAAATCGCGGCCGTTGAGCCAATGTTCTGGCAGACAATGCCAATATCCGCCGGCAGGCCGCCGCTGGGCACCTGCTTGCCGGTGAGGATCTGGATCAGCTGTTTTTCGCCGCCGGAGGGATACTTGGTCGGGAACACAACGACCTCGATACCACTGCCTTCGGCGACCTTGCGCAGTGCAGCAATGGCTTCAGGCTTGTTGTCCTCGACACCGATCAGGGTTTCCCTGGTCGGCTGTATGATGTGGCGCAGGATCTTGACGCCTTCGATAATATCCGTCGCCCGCTCGCGCATCAGGATGTCGTCGGCGGTGAT
Source organism: Pseudomonadales bacterium (assembly GCA_036568205.1). GTDB lineage: Bacteria > Pseudomonadota > Gammaproteobacteria > Pseudomonadales > DT-91 > DATCSZ01. Next base: position 7,080 of record DATCSZ010000027.1, on the reverse strand, counting down.
GTACGGCTCACATTCGGTGCCGTTGATAATCAGTGTTTCGATGACCTGGCCGGGGCGGGTATTCAGCTTCACTGCTGCCGGAAAGCCGGCGCCACCCATGCCGGCAATACCGGCGTTGCGGATGATGTCGACCAGTGCGGCCTTGTCCAGTTGCCGGTAGTCAGCAACACCCTGGTGTTCAATCCAGCGGTCTTCATTATCCGGTTGCAGCACAATGCAGCAACCGGTCATGCCGGACGGGTGCGGTATCGGCCGGTCTTCAATGGCGACAATGGTGCCGGACGTTGGTGCATGCACCGGCACACTGACAAAGCCGGCAGCTTTGGCAATCATCTGGCCTTTCAGCACTGTGTCGCCGACAGCAACAATGGCCTCGGCCGGCGCACCGATATGCTGGGACAGTGGCAGGACCAGCTGCTCCGGCATCGGTGCCGGGCTGATCGCCTGCTGCAGCGATTGTTGTTTGTTTTCCGGCGGGTGAATGCCGCCGTGAATAGCCCAGGTTTTGCGGGGTTGGGAAGCCGTCATGGGCGAACACCTCCGTCGCTGGCGATGATGTTAGCCGGTTTGGGCAGCTCCCAGCTCCAGGTCTGCAGCGTGGTCTCAATTGGCCGCATCTCGATGCAGTCCACCGGGCAGGGCTCAACACACAGGTCGCAGCCGGTACATTCGCTGCGGATCACGGTATGCATCTGTTTGGCGGCGCCGAGAATGGCGTCCACCGGGCAGGCCTGGATGCATTTGGTACATCCTATGCATTCATCCTCGCGGATGAATGCATAGGATGGCGGGCGTTCCACCGCATCCAGCGGCTTGGCCTCAACGTCCAGCAGGTCGGCCAGCGCCTGTACGGTGGTTTCGCCGCCCGGCGGGCAGCGGTTGATTTCCTCGCCATTGGATATGGCTTCGGCATAGGGCTTGCAGCCCGGATAACCGCACTGGCCGCACTGGGTTTGCGGCAGCAGTGCGTTAATCTGGTCGACAATCGGGTTGCCTTCAGTGCGGAACTTGACCGAGGCGAAACCGAGCAGGCCACCAAATACCAGTGCCAGTGCGCCCAGGGCAATCAGTGCTGCCCAGACCGGATGATTGTTGAAAAACTCCAGTAACCCCATAAGTGTGACCCGTTAAAGCTGCACCAGGCCGGAAAAGCCCATAAAGGCCAGTGACATCAGGCCAGCGGTAATCATGCCGATAGCCGCACCCTGGAACGGTACCGGCACATCAGCAGCGGCCAGCCGTTCACGCATGGCGGCAAACAGCACCAGCACCAGTGAAAAACCGGCTGCTGCGCCAAAGCCGAACAGCAGCGATTCGATAAAGTTGTATTCCTTGTTGACGTTCAGCAGGGCGACGCCCAGTACGGCACAGTTGGTAGTGATCAACGGCAGGAAAACACCGAGCACCCGGTGCAGCAACGGGCTGGTTTTGTGTACCACCATTTCGGTGAACTGCACCACCACGGCGATGACCAGGATAAACGAGATGGTCTGCAGGTATTCCAGACCCAGCGGCGCCAGGATAAAGGTATTGGTCAGGTAGGAACAGACCGAGGCGATGGTCAATACAAAGGTGGTGGCAGCTGACATGCCGATGGCGGTTTCCAGCTTGTTGGAAACGCCCATAAACGGGCACAGGCCGAGAAACTGGACCAACACAAAGTTGTTCACCAGTACCGCACTGATAAAAAGGTAACCCAGTTCTTGCCCCATACGATCACCTGAACAAATGATTAATCCGGCGCTGGCAGCCTGGACAGAGCCCGGCCTGTCCGGGCAGCATGCCAGTGGTCCCGTGCATGCTGCTGAAGCACTTGTGCTTCCTGCACCGGTATTGGCCCGTCCGGCCCGTGACTGTCGATATTTTGTGCCGGCCCGGCACGCCGGCAGCCCGGTGAAAATGACGGGCTAGTCTAAAGAATTCACCGCAGTGGTTCAATAATCAATATTACATATCGTTATAAGGTAAGGTTATTATCAGCACGACTTTTTACAGGTGTCAGCGCATAAAAAATGGCCGTATACCGTGCCGGCCGTGTTGCCAGTACTGCCAGGCGGTGGTCGCCATCTGCAGCTGGCCGGCGGTTTGGTAATCCGGCAATTATTATTGTTTGTCAACGAACCGGCATGCCGGGGCGGGCGCCGGCATGCGGCTCCAGCAGCCACAGCTGGTCGCCGCCGGGACCGGCAGCCAGTACCATGCCTTCGGAAATGCCGAATTTCATCTTGCGTGGCGCCAGGTTGGCCACTATCACCGTCAACATGCCAACCAGGTCCTCGGCGGCATAGGCCTGGCGGATGCCGGACAATACCTGGCGCTGGCCCAGTTCGCCGACATCCAGGGTCAGGCGCAGCAGCTTGTCGGCACCGTCGACGGTTTCAGCCTGCAGGATCTTGGCGATGCGCAGGTCGACCTTCAAAAAATCATCAATGCTGATGTGGCTGTCGCTGCCGGTCGCTGTGGCCGGCGGGCTGGTCTTGCTGTCGCCCTCTGCAGGCCGGGCATTGTCATTGAGCATGGCGTTCACCTGTTTGTTGTCCACCCGCTGCATCAGCGGCTGGAACGGGCGGATACGATGGGCCAGCAGTGGTGCAATCGGCCCCTGCCAGCTGAGCTGGCAATCAAGGAAGTCGGCAGCGGCAGCAGCAGTAGCCGGCAGCACCGGTTGCAGGTAGATGATCAGCACCCGGAACAGGTTGATGCCCATCGAACAAATCGCCTGCACCTCGGCTTCGTGGCCCGGCATTTTGGCCAGTTTCCATGGTGCCTTCTCATCGATATAACGGTTGGCCAGGTCGGCAATCGCCATGATCTCGCGCATCGCCTTGGCGTATTCACGGTTTTCGTAATGGCTGGCAATCGTGTCGGCTGCGGTCACGGCGGTATGCCACAGCGCAGGCTCGGCCAGCTCGGCAGCCAGCAGGCCATCGTGGCCCTGTTCGATAAAACGGGCGCAGCGGCTGGCAATATTGACCAGCTTGTTGACCAGGTCGGCATTGACGCGCTGGATAAAATCGTCCAGGTTCAGGTCGAGGTCATCCACCTGGTTGCCGAGCTTGCAGGCAAAGTAGTAGCGCAGGTATTCCGGGTTCAGGTGCTTCAGGTAACTGTCGGCATTGATAAAGGTGCCGCGTGACTTGGACATTTTCTGGCCGTTGACAGTCAGGAAGCCATGGGCAAACACCCCGGTGGGGGTGCGAAAGCCGGCACTTTCCAGCATGGCCGGCCAGAACAGGGCATGGAAGTTGATAATGTCCTTGCCGATAAAGTGGTACAGCTCGGCGTTTGACTGCTTGTGCCAGTAAAGGTCAAAGTCCAGTCCTTCCCGGTCACACAGGTTTTTGCTGCTGGCCATATAGCCGATCGGTGCATCCAGCCAGACATAAAAATACTTGCCCGGCGCATCGGGAATCTCGAAGCCAAAATACGGTGCGTCACGGCTGATATCCCATTCCTGCAGGCCGGCATCCAGCCACTCGGCCAGCTTGTTGGCTACCTGCTCCTGCAGGTGGCCGGCACGGGTCCATTGTTGCAGGAAGCCGGTAAAGGCCGGCAGGGTAAAAAAATAATGCTCGGAGGCACGGGTAACCGGGGTGGCGCCGGAAATGGTCGAGTACGGGTCAATCAGCTCGGCCGGAGTATACGTGCTGCCGCAGGCTTCACAATTGTCGCCATACTGGTCGCCGGCCTTGCATTTGGGGCAGGTGCCCTTGATAAAACGGTCGGCCAGGAACAGGTTTTTTTCCGGGTCATAGAGCTGTTCGATGCTGCGCACGGCAATGTGGCCGTTGGCTTTCAGGCGCTGGTAGATCAGCTCGCTGAAATAGCGGTTTTCATCCGAGTGGGTACTGTAAAAGTTGTCAAAGCCGATCAGGAAACCGGCAAAATCCTGTTCGTGCGCAGCCTTGATATTGGCAATTTGCTGCTCCGGCGTCAGGCCCAGCTGCTCGGCTTTCAGCATGATGGCAGTGCCGTGTGCGTCATCAGCACAGACATAACGGCAATCATGACCGCGCAGTTTCTGGAAGCGAACCCAGATATCGGTCTGGATGGTTTCCAGGATATGGCCAAGATGCAGGGGGCCGTTGGCATACGGCAGGGCGCTGGTCACCAGGATTGTGCGTCGGGCAGTCATGGCTGGATAAAATCCTCGGGCTCGGGAAAAACAGGCCGGCTACTATAGCGATTTTGCCGGCAAATAGCATCCACCGGCCGGGCCTGAATTGGCCGGGTATCGCTTGCGCCGGCAACGGTTGTTGATACACTATGCGCCCTTCATGAATCGAGGTGACAGGTGTTATGGCAGTTTCCCGGGAATCCGTGCTGGCAGCATTGGCCACGTTCCATGATCCGTATTGCGACGAGCAGGATCTGGTAGCACGCAAGGCGGTAAAAAATGTTGTGATTGATGGTGGCAAGGTCAGCGTTGATATTGCGCTGGGCTATCCGGCAGCCGGCATCCGTGAGCAACTGGTGCAGCAGCTGCGCGAACAGATCCTGTCGCTGGACGGCGTCAGTGAAGCGGTGGTGAACCTGGAGTGGGGCATTGTTGCGGCAATGACACAGAACAACATGCGCAGCATGAACCAGGTAAAAAACATTATTGCCGTGGCGTCCGGCAAGGGCGGGGTGGGCAAATCCACCACGTCGGTCAACCTGGCGCTGGCGCTGGCCGCAGAAGGTGCCAGGGTGGGCTTGCTGGATGCCGATATCTACGGCCCCAGCCAGCCGCTGATGCTGGGTATTCCCGAGCAGCAGCGCCCCGAGTTTGTTGATGAAAAACACTTCCGGCCGATTGTCGCGCACGGTATTGAAAGCATGTCGATGGGCTATATGGTGACTGACAGCACACCGATGGTGTGGCGTGGCCCGATGGTCAGCGGTGCCTTGCAGCAACTGCTGACCCAGTGCCTGTGGGGTGAGCTGGATTACCTGGTGGTGGATATGCCGCCGGGTACCGGTGACATCCAGCTGACACTGGCGCAGCGGGTGCCGGTGACCGGTGCGGTGATTGTCACCACGCCGCAGGATATCGCCACACTGGATGCCAAAAAGGGCATTGAGATGTTCCGCAAGGTCAATATCCCGGTGCTGGGGGTGGTGGAAAACATGGCCACCCATATCTGCAGCCAGTGCGGCCATGAGGAACACCTGTTTGGCGAGGGGGGCGGTCGCCGCATCGCCGAGCAATACCAGACCCGTCTGCTGGGCGCCCTGCCGCTGGATATTCATATCCGTGAACAGACCGACAACGGCCGGCCAACCGTGGTCGCCGAGCCTGACGGACCCATCGCGGCGATCTACCGCGACATCGCCCGCAAGACGGCTGCCGTGCTGGCCATGCGCGGACGCAATACTGCCAATGACACGATTGACATCGTGATGACTGACGACTGACCGGGAATACGCTATGAGCATTAAATCCGATCGATGGATACGCCGTATGTCTGAAGGGCATAGCCCGATGATTGAGCCGTTCGAGCCTGGCCAGGTACGTTACCAGGGTGAGCGGCGGCTGATTTCCTATGGCACCTCCAGCTATGGCTATGATGTGCGTTGCTCGAATGAATTCAAGATTTTCACCAATGTGCATTCGGCCACGGTGGACCCGAAAAACTTTGATGAAAACAGTTTTGTTGATGTCGTCAGCGATGTCTGCATTATTCCGCCTAACTCGTTTGCGCTGGCGCGTACAGTGGAATATTTCCGTATACCGCGCAATGTGCTGACCATCTGCCTTGGCAAATCCACTTATGCGCGCTGCGGCATTATTGTCAATGTCACGCCGCTGGAACCGGAATGGGAAGGCCATGTAACGCTGGAGTTCTCCAACACCACCACCTTGCCGGCCAAGATTTACGCCAACGAAGGTGTGGCGCAGATGCTGTTTTTTGAATCCGATGAAGTCTGTGAAACCTCGTACAAGGATCGTGGTGGCAAATACCAGGGCCAGCGTGGTGTCACGCTGCCGAAAACCTGACGGGCAAATGGCATGAAAATCGATAAAAACACGGTTGTACAGTTTCATTATCGGCTGCGCGATGAAGACGACAATAATCACGAGCTGGAAAATTCGCACAGCGGCCAGCCGGTGCTGTACCTGCACGGTGCCGGCAATATCATCAAGGGGCTGGAAGAAGCGATGGCCGGTCATCAGGCTGGCGATGTGTTCAGTGTGTCGGTAACACCTGACAAGGCCTATGGCCAGTACCAGCAGGGCAGCCAGCAACGGGTGCCGGTCAAGCACCTGCGTATCGCCCGCAATACCCGCCTGAAGCCGGGCATGGTGGTGCATGTGGAAACCGACAATGGGCCGGTAGCTGCCACGGTTATCAAGGCCGGCAAATTTACCGTGGATATTGATACCAATCATCCGCTGGCTGGTCGCCAGCTCGGTTTTGATGTCGAGATTGTTTCGGTGCGTGAGGCCAGCGCCGACGAGATTGCCCATCGCCATGCCCATGGTGTGGGCGGCCACCAGCACTGACGCTGGCAGGCAGGGACGCCCCATGATTGTCATTAGCAGTCGCATCAGCCTGCCGGACAATGAGGTGGAGTGGCAGTTTGTGCGTGCTGCAGGTCCCGGTGGCCAGCATGTCAACAAAACCTCGACAGCGGTGCGGCTGGTGTTTGATATTGCCGCCTCGTCACTGCCGGATGAATGCAAACAGCGCCTGCTGGCGCTGCGTGATCACCGGATTACCGACAGTGGCCTGCTGATTATCAAAAGCCAGCACAGCCGCAGCCAGCTGGCCAATCGTGAGGAGGCGCTGGCGCAGCTGGTGGCCTTGATCCAGAGCACAACCGTCAGCCGCAAGAAACGCCGGCCTACCAAACCCAGCTTGTCCAGCCAGAGAAAACGTATCGAGACCAAAAAGCGCCGGGGTGCGGAAAAATCCCGGCGCCAGCAAAAGGATTTTGACTGACCGCCGGACTCAGCTTTGCGGTTGTGCCAGCAGGCTCAGCTCGATGCTGTCATCTGTCTGCAGGCGGGACTGGTAGATGCGGCTGTAGGTGAGGATGTTTTTCACGTAATCGCGGGTTTCCGGGTAGGGAATGGTGGCCACCCAGTGCACCCAG
>DATCSZ010000026.1:0-2051 GCA_036568205.1 Pseudomonadales bacterium | reverse complement strand
CCACCAGCCTGTACAAGATCAGTGCTGATCTGCGCCTGATGGCCAGCGGCCCGCGCTGCGGCCTGGCGGAAATCAGCCTGCCGGCCAACGAGCCGGGCAGCTCGATCATGCCGGGCAAGGTCAATCCCACCCAGGTCGAGGCAATGACAATGGTGGCCATCCAGGTGATGGGCAACCACAGTGCAGTCAGCTTTGCTGCCAGCCAGGGCCAGCTGGAGCTGAATGTCTACAAGCCGCTGATCATCCACAATGTGCTGCAGTCGATCCGCCTGCTGGCCGATGCAATGGACAGCCTGGAGCGGCATTGCATCAGCGGCATTGTCGCCAATGAAGGGCAAATGCAGCATCTCATGCAGCAATCCTTGATGCTGGTGACCGCGCTGACACCGCATATCGGCTATGACAAGGCAGCCGCTGCAGCAAAGCTGGCCCATGAACAGCAGCTGAGCCTGAAACAGGCGGTGCTGCAATTAAACCTGCTCAGCGAAGCTGAGTTCGACCGTTACGTGCGGCCAGATGACATGCTGGCGCCACAACAAGCGGAGTAAATCCATGACATATCAGGCAACCTACCGGCAATCCATTGAACAGCCACACGCCTTCTGGCAACGCCAGGCCGATGCCATTGCCTGGTTCAAAAAACCAAAAACCCTGCTGGCCAGGGATGACAACGGCATTGACCGCTGGTTTGTTGATGGTGAGCTGAATACCGCCTGGCTGGCGCTGGATTACCACGTTGACAATGGCCGCGGTGAGCAGCCGGCGCTGATAGTGGATTCGCCGGTGAGCAACAGCAAGCGCCAGTACAGCTACCGCGATCTGCGCGACACAGTGGCCCTGTTTGCCGGTGCATTGCAGCAATACGGTGTCGGCAAAGGCGACCGGGTGGTCATCTACATGCCGATGGTGGCCGAGGCAGTGATTGCCATGCTGGCAGCGGCACGCCTCGGTGCCGTGCATTCGGTGGTGTTTGGCGGTTTTGCCGCGCACGAGCTGGCGCTGCGTATTGATGATGCCCAACCAAAACTGGTAGTCAGCGCTTCCTGTGGCATTGAGGTCGATAAAATCATCCCCTACAAGCCAATGCTGGATGAGGCCATTGCCCAGGCACAGCACAAGCCGGAACACTGCATTATCCTGCAGCGGCCGCAGCTGGCAGCCAGCCTGGTGGCAGGCCGTGATATCGACTGGCAGCGTGCCATGGCTGTTGCCTGCAAGGTCGATGCGGTGCCGGTGCTGGCTACCGACCCGCTGTACATCCTTTACACCTCCGGTACCACCGGCAAGCCCAAGGGTGTGGTGCGTGACAATGGCGGTCACGCGGTGGCCATGCACTACAGCATGAAAACCATCTACAACATGGATGCCGGCGATGTGTTCTGGGCTGCTTCCGATGTCGGCTGGGTGGTTGGCCATTCCTATATTGTTTATGCGCCGTTGCTGGCCGGTTGCACCAGCATTCTCTATGAAGGCAAGCCGGTACGCACGCCGGATGCCGGCGCATTCTGGCGAGTCTGTGCCGAATACCGGGTCAAGGCGCTGTTTGCCGCACCAACCGCGTTTCGTGCCATCCGCAAGGAAGACCCGCAAGGCCAGCTGATTAAACAGTATGACTTGTCGGCGCTGCAAACCGTGTTTATGGCCGGTGAGCGGCTGGACCCGAGCACGCTGGAATGGACACAAACGGTAACCGGCAAACCGGTGATTGACCACTGGTGGCAAACCGAAACCGGCTGGGCGATATGCGGCAACCCGACCGGCATAGAGCAGCTGCCGGTCAAGGCCGGATCAGCCACCGTGCCGATGCCGGGTTATGCGATGCAGATACTCGATGACGAAAGCCAGCCTTTGCCGGCCGGCGCCCAGGGCAGCATTGCCATTCGCCTGCCGCTGCCGCCGGGCTGCCTGGTTGATATCTGGGGCAACAGCGAACGTTTTCGCCAGGGCTACCTGGCGCGCTTTCCCGGCTTTTATGTCAGTGGTGATGGCGGCTATATCGACGGCGACGGTTATGTGTTTGTCATGGGCCGCACCGATGATGTCATCAATGT
>DATCSZ010000025.1:0-7085 GCA_036568205.1 Pseudomonadales bacterium | reverse complement strand
CGGCTCAACCAGGAGCGTGAGCATGTGGTGTTTCTGTTATGGGGTGCCTATGCCCAGCGCAAGGGGGCACTGATTGATCGCCAGCGTCACTGTGTGTTGCAGGCGCCGCATCCGTCGCCGTTGTCTGCCCATCGCGGCTTTCTTGGTTGCCGGCATTTTTCTGCTGCCAATCGCTACCTGCAACAACACCATATTTTACCGATAGACTGGTCATTGCCTGCATAAGACACCGGGTCTGCCTGGTCATGTCATCAGCTGGGCGGGTCAACCCGGCCCGGGATCGAGGTGTTGACACGAAACCAGCCGGCCACACTGAAACGATCATGCCGTGCCGGCAATACTTCATGGGGAAAGTCCTCGCTGAGGAAAACCACCAGCGTGGCAAATTCCGGCAGCACGGTGGCCAGCTGCTGTCCGTTATGGCTATAAATCAGCAGTTCACCGCCATCGTTTGCCTGCCAGTCGCGGTTCAGGTAGGTGACAGTAGATAAGACCCGGTTGGTTTGGCCGCGGAACGCATCCACGTGTTTTCTGTAGAACGCGCCAGGCGGGTAATGGGCAAAGTGGCTTTCGTAGGAAAACAGTCCCAGCAACAGTTCGCGATTCAGGGTCAGCTGCAGGCTGGCCATCCAGGCCAGCCAGTTTTTTTCCGCCTCATGGCTGCCATCCATCCAGGCAATGTTATCGCGACGCACCCTGTTGTTGTGGCTGAACTGGTTACCCCGGCCGATGCCGGCCGGGCAAAAGGCAAGGCCGGCCCGATCCTGTATCTGCCGGCATAATGCGTCAGCCAGTGGTATCGGCAGCGCATTGGCAATAATGCTGTAACCGTCACGGCGCAGCTCATCCGCAATACGCAGAAACAGCGGTAAACTTTCTGTATCAGCAGTGGCGTCACTCACTCGCCGGTTTCCACAGCATAGGGAAGGGCGAGTGCTTCCAGTGCACTCAGTCTGGCTGTGGCGGTGACCAGGGTATTTTGCCGGCTGGCCTCGCTGGTCAAAACCAGTAGCATATCCTGGTGGCATTCATCCAGTGTCAGCGTGCTGGCAACCAGCCCGCAGCTCTGCGTGCTGCCGTTGATATACAGTTCATCGCCGCAGGCGATGTCGCCATCCGCCTCACAGCGAAAGCGGTAGAGGCGTCGCTTCAGTTTGCCGAGATATTGCATGCGGGCCACAATTTCCTGGCCGGTGTAGCAGCCTTTTTTGAAGCTGATGGCAGGCAGGGCCTGGTAGTTCAGCATTTGTGGTATCAGCTGTTCAACCGTGCCTTGTTCAACAAAAGCAAGGCCGCTGTTGTGTTCAATCAGCTGTTGCTGGCGCTGGTCCATGATCGGCAGGGACGCTGCCAGTTGCGGCCACAATGCCAGTAGCTGTGCCTTGTCAGCATAAATTTCATAGGCGGCAAGCTGTGCATTGGTGCAAACCAGCATGGCATGTTCGCCAATCTGCTGTTGGCCAAAGTCGTGTCCCGGCAGTTCGCCGAACAGGCGATGCAATGTGTCGTGCGCAGCCGGGCCATGCAGGCCGACAGCGGCCATGCTGTCGGCCTCAGCCAGTGTGGCTTTGGAAAATACACTGTATTTGGCTAGTGCCGAGCTTGCCGGTACGGCAATTGACTGGTGCAGGCGCAGCAGAAAGGAGTCAGGCCGCTCGCGGCAGATGCGGAATGACGACAGCATCCGTCCCTTGGCATTGCAGTGTGCGCCCATGCCGGAGCGGGTCTCGCTGATCAGGCGCATATCGCAGCTCAACTGGCCTTGCAGGAATTTTTCGGCATCGGGGCCGGTGACGGCCAGAAAACGGTAATGTGGCAGTGGATATATGGCGTTATTGGCCAGCGTGCCGGAAAAAGCGACAGAGGGGGCGGCAGTGATCAGATCGTGCCAGCTATCGGGCATGGTAACTCCTGGGGAACGGGCATTTCTGTCTGGTGAATGATCGCTTATAATAACATGCCTTGCTGGCCGGCCGGATAGTGTCGCGCTGCAATCCACGACTTCAAGAAAGGCAAATCCGATGACCGAAACAGAGAGTGCGCAGTGGCGGCGGGTTCAATGGCACAGCCGGCGCGGCATGCTGGAGCTGGATCTGGCGCTGGTGCCGTTTGTTGAGCAGTTGTATCCGCAGCTGACAGAGCGAGATCAGGCGGTCTATCGGCGCCTGCTGGAATGTGAGGATACCGAGCTGTTTGCCTGGGTGCTGCAAAAGGAGCGGCCGGCCGATGCCGAGCTGGCCGATATGGTGGACAGGATTATCAGCCATGCCCGACAAGTCAAGGATTGACTACCATCCCAGCGTTTTGCCACTGTTCCTGTTGCTGGTTTTTGGCCTGCTGGTAAATACGGCTGTGCTGTTTTCCGGTCTTTCGCTGTCGTTGCAGTTGTTGTTCTGGGCGTCTGTATTGGCGGTGGTATGGTTTTCCGTTAACGGCGTCCGCTCACCGGTGGTGGCAATTGAACTGGATTGTCACGGTATCCGGCTGCGCCTTGCCGGCAGTGAGTCCTGGTTGCCGGCGACCGTCTGCAGCCTGCCATTGCAGAGTGCCCGGGTGCTGATTGTTGAGCTTGAGCTTGCCGGTTTTGGCCGGCAGCGGCTGTATTTTGCTGCAGACAATACCACGGCTGCCCAGTTTCGCAGCCTGCGCCGTTTGCTCAGCCAGCGTCTGACGCTATCCGGGTAATGTTTCAGCAAGACTGGCGGAAATCCGGTGGCGATAATATTGTGTCGCTGGCCTGCGGCAGCAGGTCGGGATAATCAACCGTAAAATGCAGGCCACGGCTTTCCTTGCGGGCAATGGCGCATTGCACAATCAGTTCCGCCACCACCACCAGATTGCGCAGTTCGATCAGGTCGCTGTTGATGTGGTACTGCCGGTAGTAGTCGCTGACTTCCCTGTTGATCAGCTGGATACGCGCCAGCGCCCGGTTCAGGCGTTTATTGCTGCGTACAATGCCGACATAATCCCACATCACCTGGCGCAACTCATGCCAGCTGTGTGAGATGGTTATGTCTTCGTTAGAGGTCGTCACCCGAGAGGCATCCCAGGCCGGTGCAGCCGGCGGCATCGGTTGCCGGTCAATTTGGTCGAGGATGTATTGTGAGGCCGAGCGCGCATAAACCAGGCATTCCAGCAGTGAGTTGCTGGCCATGCGATTGGCACCATGCAGACCGGTGAAGGTGGTTTCGCCGATCGCCAGCAGGCCGTCAACATCCGTGCCACCGTGATGGTCAACCATAATGCCGCCGCAGGTGTAATGGGCTGCCGGCACCACAGGGATTGGCTGGCGGGTGATGTCAATGCCCAGTGCCAGGCACTGGCTGGCTATATTGGGAAAATGCTGGCGGATAAAACTGGCGGGCTTGTGGCTGATGTCGAGATAGACATAATCCAGGCCCAGGCGCTTCATTTCATGGTCGATGGCGCGGGCAACGACATCACGCGGTGCCAGCTCGCCACGCTCATCGTAATGCTGCATAAAACGTTCGCCGTTGGGCAGTTTCAGTAGTCCGCCCTCACCGCGCAGTGCTTCGCTGATCAGGAAGGAGCGCGCCGATGGGTGATACAGGCAAGTGGGATGGAACTGGTTGAACTCCATGTTGGCAATACGGCAGCCGGCACGCCAGGCCATGGCGATGCCATCACCACTGTTGCCTTCCGGGTTGCTGCTGTACAGGTAGACCTTGCTGGCACCGCCGCAGGCGAGTACGGTGTAGCGTGCCTGGAAACAATCGACTTCGTCACGGTTCTGGTCCAGAACATAGGCGCCAGTGCAGCGATCCTGCTGGGTGATCAGGTCGACAGCGATATGGTGCTCAAAAAAGGTAATATTGGGCTCGGCAGTGGCACGGCCAATCAGCGTGGTGGAGACAGCGCGGCCGGTGGCGTCGGCGGAATGAATGATGCGCCGGTGGCTGTGGCCACCCTCCTGGGTCAGGTGGAAAACGCCCTGCTGGCCCTGTTGCAGGTCAAATTCAACGCCCTGGTCAACCAGCCAGTCGATGGCGGCCTTGCTGTTTTCAACGGTAAAGCGTACCGCGTCTTCATGGCATAATCCGGCACCGGCTACCATGGTGTCTGAAATATGTGAGTCGATACTGTCCTGCTCATCCAGAACCACGGCAATGCCACCCTGGGCATAGTAGGTGCTGCCTTCAGTGACGGCATTTTTGCAGATCACTGCGACCTTCAGCCGGCTGGCCAGGCTCAGGGCCAGTGACAGACCGGAGGCTCCACTGCCGATAATCAGGACGTCATACAGGTAATGTCGGTTCATAACGGCTTTTGTCGATGGCAAAGGGCGGATTATAATGGCCGTTTGGTGTTTTTTGCCACGATTTCAGGCGATGGCGGGTGCTTTGGCAGCTGACGGTTTTTTCAGTCATGGCCCAAGAACTTCTCGCAGCAGTGCTGGTCACAGCAAACAGACGGTTTGCGCCAGCGATATTAACGGGAGTGATGTATGGCTGGCGATTCGGATCAGCAACTGGTGAGGCAGGTTCAGCAAGGCGACAAGCGGGCATTTGATGTGCTGGTTGTACGTTACCAGCATCGTATTGCAGCGCTGGTTAGCCGCTTTGTCCGGGATGCTGATGAAGTCCAGGATGTAACGCAGGAGGCATTTATCAAGGCCTATCGTGCCTTGGGCGGATTTCGGGGAGACAGCCAGTTCTATACCTGGCTTTACCGTATAGCCATCAATACGGCAAAAAACTACCTGGTATCACGTAACCGGCGTCCGCCGGGCAGTGATGTCGATGCCGATGATGCATTGTTTTACGAGGGCTCGGATGCACTCAAGGATAATGAATCGCCGGAGGCGAGTCTGATGACAGAACAGCTGTATGAAGTCATCAATGACACTATCCGGCAGTTGCCGGAGGATTTACGCACGGCATTGACCCTGCGTGAATACGATGGTTTGAGTTATGAAGAAATTGCCCAGGTGATGGATTGCCCGGTGGGAACGGTTCGATCGCGGATATTCCGTGCACGCGAAGCTGTTGATGCCGCCATGCAGCCATTACTGGGTAGACAGGGCCGATACCGAGGGGAATCGTCATGAGCCAGCAACAAAATGAAATGTTATCTGCCTTGTTTGACGGGCAGACCAGCGAATTTGAAACCCGTCGCCTGCTGCAGACGCTGGATGATGACGGCCTGAAGCGCCTGGCACGCTATCAGCTGCTGCGTGATGTCCTGCAGCAGCCGGCTGCCAGTCGCCATTGGCAGCTGGATGTCAGTCATGCAGTACAAGAGGCGCTGGCTGAAGAGGCCCGTCCATCAAGCCGGCGGGCGAACTGGCTGAAGCCGCTGACCGGCTTTGCGACAGCAGCAACCATTGCTTTCGTTGCGGTGCTGGGTGTGCAGGATTATCTGCAGCCTGCCGTGCCAGGCAGCAGCTTTGTGGCAAATGGCAATGTCAGTGCCAGTCAGTTGCCGTTGCGCAATGACAATAATGCCGGTGTCAGTGTGGTCAGCGGCCGTGCGCCGTTAATCGGCCAGCCTCGGGTGCTTGAGCAGTCGCCAGCAGAGCATTCGCCAAAGCCGCTGGGTGAGCAGCACGCGGTAGATGACCTGCTGCTGCCAATCAGTGCCAGTGGTGAAACCCAGCCGCCCCGCCAGTGACTTCAGCAAGGGAGTGATAGGCCATGATGCTTGAAAACGGACGTGTTGTGGCGGTTGACGGGCATCGGGTGTGGGTGGAAACCCGCCAGAACAGCGCTTGTGGAGCCTGTGTAGCCAAGGCGGGTTGTGGCCAGGGTGTGTTGAATGGCCTGTTTTCAGGCAAACGCCATTTTATCCAGGTCGACAGCCGCCATCTGGCAGCACCGATACAGGTGCATGATGAGGTTGAGCTGGCGATTGACGAACATGTGATGCTGAAAGGATCGTTCTGGGTTTATGTCTTGCCCCTGTTGCTGATGATTGGCGGCGCTGTGCTGGCCCAGTCCTGGTGGCCATCGGCCGGTGATGCCAGTGCCATCAGTGGCGCCGTTGCCGGTTTGGCAGGCGGCCTTGCATTGCTGCGCCTGCATGCGTTTGTCCAGCGCAATAACCCGGCTTATCGGCCGGTGTTGCACCGGGTTGTTCGCCATGCTGATGGCGGGCCGTTGCTGGCCAGCTGCTGAGGACAGCGTAACGTCGATGCTATCTCCACGCCCGGCTTTCAGGTAGAATCGCGTTTTTTCCAGCCAGGCAACTGCAGAGATTTTTGTGTCAGAGCTATCGCATATCCGCAATTTTTCCATTATTGCCCATATTGATCACGGCAAATCAACGCTGGCGGATCGTTTTATCCAGATTTGTGGTGGCTTGAGCGCCCGGGAAATGGCCGAGCAGGTGCTGGATTCGATGGATATTGAGCGCGAGCGGGGCATTACCATCAAGGCGCAAAGTGTCAGTCTGGATTACACCGCCAAAAGCGGCGAAACCTACCTGCTTAACTTTATTGATACGCCCGGCCATGTTGACTTTTCCTATGAGGTGTCGCGTTCATTGGCTGCCTGTGAGGGTGCCTTGCTGGTGGTTGATGCTGCCCAGGGGGTTGAGGCGCAATCGGTGGCCAACTGCTACACCGCCATTGAACAGGGTCTTGAAGTGGTGCCGGTGCTGAACAAGATGGATCTGCCGCAGGCTGAGCCGGAACGGGTGGCCCACGAGATTGAGGAAATTATCGGCATTGATGCCAGCCATGCCGTGCATGCCAGTGCCAAGTCCGGTATGGGTGTTGAGGATATCCTTGAACAGCTGATCGAGAAGATCCCGCCGCCGGCCGGTGACCGTGATGCGCCGCTGCAGGCGCTGATTATTGACTCCTGGTTCGACAATTATCTGGGTGTGGTGTCGCTGGTGCGCATCATGAATGGCCGGCTGCACAAAAAAGACAAAATCGTTGCCAAGACCCTGGGCAAGATCCAGCAGGTGGACAGTCTTGGCATCTTTACCCCGAAGCGGGTGGAAAAAGAATATCTGGAAGCGGGTGAGGTAGGCTGGGTGATTGCCGGTATCAAGGATATTCATGGCGCACCGGTCGGTGACACACTGATTCATGCCAAAAACGCCGACCAGGTCAGCGCCTT
>DATCSZ010000024.1:0-3618 GCA_036568205.1 Pseudomonadales bacterium | reverse complement strand
GCCAGCCGGTTGGCGGCGGCGTTCAGCTCGTCATAGCTGAGTGATTGCTGCGCATCACACACGGCGATCGCAGCCGGTGTGGCGGCTGCCTGTTGTTCAATCAGCCGGTGCAGCGCGTCACAGGGCGGGTAGTCAAACGCGGTGTTATTAAAGGCCTGCAGCCGGTCAATCTCGGCCGGGCTGATAAACTGCAGCGATGACAATGGCTGGGCCGGGGCGGCAACAATCGCCTGCAGCAGGCGCACAAAATGATCGGCCATGCGAGCAATGGTCTGCTCACTGAACAATGCCGTGCGGTATTCCATCACGCCGGCCAGCTGTGTGTCGTCGATAAGGTTCAGCGTCAGGTCGAACTTGGCGGTGGTATGGGGCTGGCTGTCGGCCAGCGGCAGCAGTTCCAGCCCGCCAAGTGCAGCCGGCTGGCTGCTGGCGGCGGATTGCATGACAAACATGGCCTGGAACAGCGGTGTCTGGCTCAGGTCACGCGGCACATTCAGTGCCTCCACCAGCAGCTCAAACGGCACATCCTGGTGGTTAAACGCATCCAGGCAGGTGTGTTTCAGCTGCTGCAGGAAATCCTGCACGGATTCACCGTCATCGCTGTAGCTGCGAATCACCAGTGTGTTGACAAACAGGCCGGCCATGTTGTCCAGCGCCGGCAATGGCCGGTTGGCCACCGGTGTGCCGATGGCAATATCCTGCTGGCCGCTGTATTTGCCCAGCAGCAGGCGGAAGCAGCCGATCAGCAGCATAAACAGGGTGATGTCCTGGCTGCGGCAGAATGCCCTGACGGTTTCACTCAGTGATTTATCCAGGCTGAAATGGTACTGGCTGCCATGGTGATCCAGCCGTGCCGGGCGCAGATAATCACAGGGCAGGTTCAGCGTCTCCAGGCCGGCCAGTTGTTCACGCCAGTAGTTGACCTGGCGGTCGAGTGTCGTGCCGCTGAGCCAGTGGCGTTGCCACAGGCTGTAGTCGACATACTGCAGCTCCAGCGCCGGTAGCAGGGCCGGGCTGCCGGTTTGTGCTGCCTGGTACAGGGCCAGCATGTCGCGCAGCAGGATATCCAGCGTGCCGCCATCGGCAATGATATGGTGAAGGCACAGCAACAGGGCGGTATCGTTATCTGCCAATTGCAGCAGCTGGCCGCGTATCAACGCATCGCGGCCGAGATCAAACGGCTGGCTGAGAAAATCCGCAGCCTGCAGTTGCAGCGCAGCTGCATCGCCGGCAAACGGCAGCAGCGGCAGTTCGGCCAGTGGTTCAGGGGCAGGTTGTTGCCAGACCTGGCCCTTGTTGCTGACAATGCGGCTGCGCAGGACTTCGTGGCGCTGCTGCAGCTGGGTAAAGGCCTGTTGCAGCGCGGCACTATCCAGCGGGCCGCGGATGCGCAACGCAAAAGGCATGTTATAGACAGCCGTGCCGGGTTGCAGGCTTTCAATAAACCACAGCCGTTGCTGGGCAAACGACAGCGGATAACGATTGTCCTCTGTCCGCGGGGCAGGCAGCAAGGGCGGCAGCTGGCTGGCTCTTTCACCCTGCTCCAGCAGCGCGGCGATGGCGGCAATGGTCGGGTTCAGGAACAGCTCGCGCAGCGGCAAATCCTGGCCAAACTGTTCACGGATATGTGCCACGGCACGTGCAGCCAGCAGCGAGTGGCCGCCCAGTTCAAAAAAGCCGGCATCCACACTGACCTGTTCAATGCCCAGCACATCACGCCAGATGGCGGCCAGTTTTTCCTCGGTGGCATTGCGCGGGGCAATAGCGGTTTTGGCTTTGTCATCCGGCAGCGGCAACGCCTTGCGGTCGATCTTGCCGTTGGCGGTCAGCGGCCATTGTTTAACGGCTACCAATGCCTGCGGCAGCATATAATCCGGCAGCTGGCGGGCCAGCGTGGCGCGCCATTGTTCGGGTGTTGTGCCATCGCCGGTCAGCACCCAGGCCAGCAGGCGCTCATCGATGACCTGCACCAGTGCATCGCCGACATCGTCAAGCTGGCGCAAGGCGTATTCGATTTCACCGGCTTCAATACGCAGGCCGCGCAGCTTCAGCTGGTGATCAATACGGCCAACAAAACGGTAGTTGCCATCAGCCAGCTGCACCACCAGGTCGCCGCTGCGGTAGACACGGCCCAGCTGCGGATGGTGAATGAATTTTTCCTCGGTCAGTTGCTCAAGGCCGATATAGCCGAGGCCAACGCCTTCGCCGCCGATCAGCAGCTCGCCGGTCATGCCGGGCGGTAGCAGCCGCAGTGACGGATCGGCCACGGCCAGCACAACATGATCGCTGGCCTTGCCGATCGGCACCGGCTGGTCGGCAAATTGCGCAACATCGTCAATGCAATAGAAAGTGGCAATATCGGTACATTCAGTCGGCCCGTACATATTGACCAGCCGGGCCTGGCAGCTGTCGCTTTGCAGCCAGTCCTGCATGGCGCTGATGCGGATAGGCTCGCCACCAAACAGCACCAGCCGCAGGCTGGCCAGTTGTGGCCAGCGGCGGCTGTCGTCAAGCAGCGGGTAAAACGCCGATGGCGCGCAGTTGACCAGGGAGATGGCCTGCTGTGCAATCGCATCAATGATTACGCCAGGGTCATAGCTGCTGCCGGCAAACACCACCTGCGCGCCACAGCACAACGGCGCCAGCAGGTTTTTCTGGGTCAGGTCAAAACCGGTGGCGGAAATAATCAGCACCCGGTCATCGCGGCTGAAAGCGAATTCGCGCAAATACCACTGAACCAGGTTCAGTTCACCGCGCTGGGTAACCAGTGCCCCCTTGGGCAGGCCGGTAGAGCCGGAGGTGTAAATCGCATACAACGCATCATCCAGCTGCGGGTAAATGCCGGGGTTGTGGTCGGGCAGGGCGGCCAGTTCGCTGTTTATATCGTCAATGGCAATAATCTGTTCATGCAGGCCGTCCAGTCTGTCCAGCAGGCAGTGCTGGCTTAACAGCAGGCGGGCATTGCAGTCGCTGACAATATGACGGATACGCTCAGGTGGATATGCTGCATCGACTGGCACATAACAGGCGGCGCATTTCAGTGTGGCCAGCAGGGCGACAAGAAAGCCGGCCTCGCTGTCGTGGCAGATGGCGAGACGGTCACCGGGTTTGACACCCTGTTTGAGCAGGTAATGGGCCAGCCGGTTGGCGACCTGGTTCAGCTGCTGGTAGCTGAGCTGTTGCCGTGAATCGGCAACGGCAATCGCCGCCGGGGTTTGTTCTGCCTGCTGTTCAATCAGTGCCAGTACCGAGCTGACCGGATAATCAGGCGCATGGCCTGCGGTGAGCGGGGCAGTGGCCGGCAATTCGTCCGGCAGTTGCAGGCTCAGCGTGGCCAGTTGCCGTTTGCCGGCCAGTATCTGCTGCGACAAAAACAGCAGCCGCTCAACAAAACGGGCATCGGCAAATACCCGGTCACTCCAGGTGAAGTTGAACAGCAGGTGGTCATCATCAACAATCGCGGTGAATGTCACCGCATCACGCAGCTCCGGCACAATAAACGTGGTGCGTGACTGGCCGTGCATAAACGGCAGGTAACGGTCGGTCAGGTAGAAATTGAACTGGAACTGCACATCCGCCTGCGGGAATAACTGCAGCTGCTGGCTGTTGGACAGGCTG
>DATCSZ010000023.1:0-13076 GCA_036568205.1 Pseudomonadales bacterium | reverse complement strand
TGGAACTGGCACCACTGGATGAAGAACAGCCAAAACCGGCACCGGCCAGCGGCAAGGCACGTTTCTCGCTGCCGGATGACTGAGCACCGGCTGCCAGCCGGCCAATAAAAAACCCCGCCGCAGCGGGGTTTTTTGTGTCATGCCAAGCCAGCCTCAGGCAGCCAGTTCCAGCAGCAGCTTGTTCAGCCGGTGGATGTAGGCGGCCGGGTCTTCCAGCTGGCCGCCTTCGGCCAGCTGGGCCTGGTCAAACAGGATGCTGGCCAGGTCGGCAAAGCGGTCTTCATCGCTTTCCTTGTCCAGTTTTTCCACCAGCGCATGGCCCGGGTTCAGCTCGAAGATCGGCTTGCTGTCAGGCACCGCCTGGCCGGCCTGTTCGAGTATGCGGCGCATTTGTGCACCCATGTCAAAATCACCCACCACCAGGCAGGCCGGTGATTCGGACAGCCGTGACGTGACACGCACGTCCTGCACCTTGTCGACCAGCACATCCTTGACGCGCTTGACCAGGTCTTCATGGGTTTTGGCCAGCTCTTCCTGCTGTTTTTTGTCGTCTTCGCTTTCCAGCTCTCCCAGGTCCAGCGCACCGCGCGCAACATCCTGCAAACGTTTGCCGTCAAACTCCTGCAGGTGGCTCATCAGCCATTCATCCACCCGGTCGGTCAGCAACAGCACTTCAACACCTTTTTTGCGGAACACTTCCAGGTGCGGGCTGTTTTTGGCGGTGTTGTAGTTTTCTGCCGCAATGTAGTAGATCTTGTCCTGGCCTTCTTTCATGCGCTCGATATACTGCGCCAGCGACTGGTTTTGCAGCGGGCTGTCGCCTGTGGTGGTGGCAAAGCGCAGCAGGCCGGCAATGCGCTCTTTATTGCTGAAATCTTCTGCCGGGCCTTCTTTCAGCACCTGGCCAAACTCATCCCAGAATTGCTGGTATTTTTCCGGCTCGTTTTTCGCCAGTTTTTCCAGCATGTCCAGCACCCGTTTGGTCAGCGCCGATTTCATGCTGTCGACGGCCGGGTCTTTTTGCAGGATTTCCCGTGACACATTCAGCGACAGGTCATTGGAATCAACCACACCCTTGATAAAACGCAGGTACAGGGGCAGGAACTGCTCGGCATCGTCCATGATAAACGTGCGCTGAACATACAGTTTCAGGCCACGCGCAGCATCGCGGTTATACAGGTCGAACGGTGCCTTGCCGGGCACATACAGCAGGCTGGTGTATTCCAGTTTGCCTTCCACCTTGTTGTGGCTGTGGGCCAGTGGCTCGCCAAAATCGTGCGAGACATGGCGGTAGAAGGCGTTGTACTCATCGTCGCTGACGTCGCTGCGCGGCCGGGTCCACAAGGCAGTGGCACTGTTGATGGTTTCGTCTTCGGCCGGTTTTTCTTCCTGCCCTTCTTCAACCGGCAGCGGCTCTTTTTTCATGATCACCGGAATGGCGATATGGTCGGAGTATTTTTTGACAATGCTGCGTACCCGCCAGCTGTCGGCATATTCCAGCTGTTCATCACGCAGGTGCAGGATAATGGTGGTGCCACGGCCGGCTTTTTCCACCGGCTCAATGGTAAAATCGGCCTCCCCTTTCGATACCCAGTGTACCCCCTCGCTGGCCGGCAGGCCGGCACGGCGGGTCAGCACTTCCACTTCATTGGCAACAATAAAGGCGGAATAAAAGCCGACACCAAACTGGCCGATCAGTGCGGAATCCTTTTTCTGGTCGCCGGACAGGTTTTGCAAAAACTGCGCCGTGCCGGATTTGGCAATGGTGCCGAGATTCTGGATCACCTCGTCACGGCTCATGCCGATGCCGTTGTCGCTGATGGTCAGGGTCTTGTTGTCCTTGTCCAGCGCAATACGAATCGCCAGTTCACCGTCGCCTTCGTACAGGCTGTTGTCAGCCAACGCTTCAAAGCGCAGCTTTTCGCAGGCATCGGAGGCATTGGAGATCAGCTCGCGCAGGAAGATTTCCTTGTTGCTGTACAGCGAGTGAATCATCAGGTGCAGCAGTTGTTTGGCTTCGGTCTGAAAACCCAGCGTCTCTTTGTTGGCTGTTGTCATCGACAGTCTCTCCGTATTGGTTCGGGTGGTTTCACTGCCTGCCAATATGGGGCCGTTGCCGGCGCTTTCAAGAAAAAACTTTTACCCTTTTCTATTGACACTTTTTGCCCGGAACAGGTAAAACAGCTGTTTTCCTTACACTGTTGTATAAATCCGATTACTGCGGGGCCAGATCATGACCAACGACCAAATGCTTGCCATTCTCGACAAACAGCGCAGTGCGTTCCTGAAGGAGGGTTATCCCTCGCTGGAAACCCGTCTGGAGCGCATCCAGCGTGTCGAGAACCTGCTGCATGACAATATCGACGCCCTGTGCGAGGCGATGAGCCGCGATTTTGGCCACCGCTCGCCACACCAGTCACGGGTGGCTGATATTTACGCCTCGCTGGAATGCATCAAGCACACCCGCAAGCACCTGAAGCAATGGATGAAAAAAGAAAAGCGCAAGGCGCCTTTTCCGCTCAGCCTGATGGGCGCCAAAGCCGAGGTGATCTACCAGCCGAAAGGCGTGGTCGGCAATATCACCACCTGGAACTTCCCGGTTTTTGTTGCCATTACCCCGCTGGTCGGCATCCTGGCCGCCGGCAACCGCTGCATGATCAAGCTGACCGAAGTGACACCGGCCACCTCGGAGCTGCTGGATACCCTGTTCCGCAAATACTTTGATGAAAGTGAAGTGGCCTGTGTACAGGGTGGCCCGGAAGCCGGTTCGGCATTTGCCGGCCTGCCGCTGGATCATATCCTGTTTACCGGCGCCACCAGCATTGGCAAATACATCCTGCAGGCTGCCGCCAACAACCTGACCCCGGTAACCCTGGAGCTGGGCGGCAAATCGCCGGTTATTGTCAGCCGCAGTGCCGACCTGGCTGAAGCCGCGTTGCGTATTTTTACCGGCAAGGCCTTGAATATCGGCCAGGTGTGTATTTCGCCGGATTACATCTTTGTACCCGAGGAGCAGCTGGATGCGTTTGTCAAACACGCCAGCGACCATATCTCCACCATGTTCCCGACCATGCGTGACAACCCGGATTACAGCTCGGTGATCAACGAACGCCATTGCCAGCGCATCGAAAGCTATATCGAGGATGCCCGCAACAACGGTGCCGAGGTGCGCCAGATCAACCCGGCCAACGAGGATTTCAGCCAGCAGAACGGCACCCACAAGGTGCCGATGACGCTGATCATCAACCCGGCTGAAAACACCCAGATCATGCAACACGAGATCTTTGGCCCGGTGGCCGTGATCAAGCCGTACAAAAACGTGCAGGAATGTATCGACTACATCAACAGCCACCCGCGCCCGCTGGCACTGTATTACTTCGGCCAGGACAAGGCCGAGCAGAACACTGTGCTGCACAACACCACTTCCGGCAATGTCACGGTGAACGACGTGGTGGCGCATGCCGGCGCCGAGGACATCCCGTTCGGTGGCGTTGGCCCGTCCGGCATGGGCAATTATCACGGTTTTGACGGCTTCAAGACTTTCAGCCATGCCAAAGGGGTGTTCTACCAGAGCAAGATGAACATGATGAAATTCAGCGGCATGATTCCGCCCTATGGCGAAAAAACCGACAAGACGCTGGAGTTCATGCTGAAACGCAGCAAATAGGCACACCGCACAACAAGCGCCAGGGCAGGTTTTCCTGCCCTTTTTTGTGGCTGCGGATATTGCTGCCGGCAGCCCTGCCCGGCCAGCGGAAAAGTGCTATGATCAGCCCCATGCCCACCGTTGCGAGACCGGCCATGAAAGCTTTTTTGACTGCAGTGACACTCACCCTGCTGCTGGCTGCCTGTGCCGGCCAGCCTCAGACACCGCTGACACTGGAGCAGCGCCTTGCCGCCCTGGCACTGCAGCAAGGCCCGGAAGTGCACAGCATCAGCCGCTTCATGATCTCGGACTGGCAATACCTGGATGAGCGCCATATCATCATCAGCACCTCGCCGCGCAGTCATTACCTGATCAGTTTTGCCTTTGTCTGTACCGAGCTGAACTTTACCAGCGCCATTCACTTCACCACCACCGGTGAAAGCCTGACGGTGATGGACAAGATCTACACCCGCGACACCCGGCCGCTGGATTGCCCGATCCGCAGCATTCACCGGCTTGAGCCGCTGACAACCGCACCGGCAGATGATGATGCACAGCCATCCGCACCCGCACAACCATGACACCGGCAACCTGAAGCTGGCATTTTTCCTGAATGCCGGCTTTACCATGGTGGAACTGGCCGGCGGCCTGCTGACCAACAGCACCGCGATCCTGGCCGATGCCGTACACGATCTCGGCGACTCAATTGCCCTCGGCCAGGCCTGGTACCTGGAATCACTGTCCGGCCGTCAGGGCAACCAGCGCTATACCTTTGGTTACCGGCGTTTTTCGCTGCTCGGCAGCGTTATCAGCGCCGTGCTGTTGTTGCTGGGCAGCCTGTTGATTATCAGCGAATCGCTGCCCCGGCTGTTCAGCACCGGCACACCGGATGCGCCCGGCATGATTATGCTGGCAGTGCTGGGGGTTGCGGTTAACGGTTTTGCGATGCTGCGACTGGCACACGGCAAAAAAGCCAATATCCGCATGGTGGCACTGCACCTGCTGGAGGATGTGCTGGGCTGGCTGGCGGTGCTGGCAGCCGGTATTGTGCTGCTGTTTTACGATCTGCCATGGCTGGATCCGCTGCTGGCGGTACTGATCACCCTGTACATCCTGTTCAACGTCGTGCGCCGGCTGCAGGCCATTGTGCCGGTATTCTTGCAGGCCAGCCCGTCACCGGCGCTGCTTGATAATATCGAACAGGCAATTCTGGCCCTGCCGGATGTGACCGACGTGCATCACCTGCACCTGTGGTCACAGGACGAGGAACACCAGGTGCTGACCGCCCATGTACTGGCCAGCCGGCCACTGGATGCCGGTGATTACCGGCAGCTGAAACAGGCCCTGCACACGATTGTGCAGCAGCACGGCATCGGCCATTCCACCCTGGAAGTGGAATGGCCGGACGAGCCCTGCAGTATTGATGGTGACAACCACTGCCGCTGAGCGGCACTGTCAGGTTTACTCATCAAACATTACAGTAACAGCCCCGGAAACAGCAGCATCACCGCCGCCAGCGCCAGCATCACCAGGCCACTGAGCAACTTCAGCCGGCGACCGGCACGCTCATCCAGCTTGCGGCTGCCCAGTGCCAGCACCGCCAGTGTCACCATCAGCGCATCGTCAGTCATATAAGCGACAATATACAGGGCCAGGTAAGCATAATGGCTGGCAGCATCGAGCTGCTGCGCGGTCAGTATCGCGGTATACATCGCCGGAAAACCGGCCGTGCATAACAGCTCGATCATGTTGACCAGCACGGCCAGCAGCGCAGCACCGGCCAGCGACAGGGCCAGATTGTCAGCCCGGACAATGGCACGCATGCGGGCGTACATGCCGGGCTTGGCCGATGCCGGTATCGACAGGGTAAAACGCCGCCCCGGCGCCACATAATCACGCACATTGGCCAGGCCAATCAGCAGCGCCAGCAGCACCAGCAGATAACGCACGGTATTGCTGATACCGACCGCCAGGAACAGCTGCAGCCAGGCCGCCATAAACGCGTAATACACCAGTGCGCTGACCAGCACAAAACAGCCGGCAATTAACGCCATACGCAACCTGTCCTGCAGGTGTACCAGCATCGACAGCAAAAACAGCAGCACCCACATCGCACAGGGATTAAAGCCATCAAGCAGGCCAATCGCCAGGGTAAACAGCGGCAGGCCCAGCCGGCTGACCGACAGTTCGCCCAGCCAGCGGTTGTGCAAGCGCTCTTGCTGCACAGCCCTGCCTTCAATCAATGCCGCCAGCTGCGGCCCGGTTTCCGCAGCGCTGGCAAAACCGAGCAGCATGTTGTCCGCCACCACAAAAGCCGGCACCCCGGCCGGCCAGATACCGGCCCGGAAGGAATACTGCAGCCAGTCACGGTGATTTTGCGGATCGCCGTCAACCGGGCGCAGCACAATCTCCAGCTGCGGATAACGGCCAGCCAGTGCCGGCAGATACGCCTTGGCCTTGTCACAATGCGGGCAGCCATCGCGCACAAACACCTGCAACACCGTTGCCGGCTGCACACCGGCCGCGGTGTTGCCTGCCATCAATGGCATGGCCAGCAGGCACAGCAACAAAGCCAGTATCGACTGGCGCATTATTCAGCTCCCTGCCCGCCAGCCTGCTGATACAGCTGGCGATAGGCCGCCGGTGACAGGCCGGTGTGGCGGCGAAACAGCCGGCGAAAAAAGCTGCCATCACCATACCCTGCAGCAAAACCCACCTGCTCAACCGGCAAATTGCCGGACAGCAACAAGGCCTTGGCTTTTTCGATACGCAGCTGCTGCAGGTACTGCACCGCGGTATAACCGGTGGCCTGGCGAAAACGGCGCTGGAACGTACGCGGTGCCAGGCCGGCAAGCTGCATTGCCTGCGCCAGTGCGTTGTCATCGGCCAGATGATCCGCCAGACAGGCCTGTGCCTGCTGCACCCGCGCATCCTGGTGGCCGGCGCTGGCCAGGCCGATATACGGCTGCTGGCCATGCGGGTGGCCCTGCAGCAGAAACATCTGGCGCAACTGCAGCAGCTGCGCCGGCGACAGGTGATCGGCCAACAATGTCAGCAACAAATCCTGCCAGGCCATGCCGGCACCAGCGGTCAGCAGCGCGCCGTTATCTACCAGCGCCCGCTCCGGCTGCAGCCGCACCGCCGGGAAGCGGCGGCGAAACTGTGCGGCATACAGCCAGTGGGTGGTGGCCGGCAGGCCATCCAGCAGGCCGGTTTCGGCCAGTGCAAAGGCCCCGGTGCAGACACTGGCGATACGGGCACCGCCATCAGCCTGCTGGCGCAGCCAGTCTGTCACCTGTGGGCCGGCATTGCTGTATTGCTGATCCAGCATACGTGACGGCAGCAACACCATATCGCTGTATGGCACGGCAGCCAGCGCCGCATCGGCAGCCAGCGGCCGCCCCTGGAACGCTGTTACCGCTGCGCCATCGGTCGACACGGTATGTATGCTCCACGGTTGCTTTGCCTGCATCAACCCGGCAATGGCCAGCACATCCTGCAGGCAGAACAGGCTGGATGGCAGGGTATTCGGCAATAACAGCAGGGAAATTTGCATACATGTCGCTTTCAGCACGGTTATGGCATTTTTACCCATTGGCACAGACAAAGGCAAGCCCGATACTGGCGCCAACCATTACCGGACACCCTGTTATGCCACAACACCTGACACCCCGCCTGCGGCTGACCCGCCGCCTGTTTGCACTGTGTGGCCCCTGTGCCCTGCTGATCGGCAGTGCACTGCTGTTGATGCCACAACGCCTGGCCGGCCTGCTGGCCATTGATCATGGCAACGATACCGTGCTGGCCACGCTGTATGCCGCCGTGCTGATTGCCGTGGGACTGGTTTGCCTGGCCGGCTGGCGCCAGCCACAGCGGCATGCTTCGCTGCTGTTGCTGGTCGGCAGTTACAAAGGCATAGCCGCCAGTACATTGCTGGCGCGCTACTGCCTTGCCGACACAACGCCGCTGCCGCTGGCAGCACTGCTGCTTGCGCTGGCCTATGCGCTGATGGCGGCGATCAGCCTGTGGCTTTATCACAGCCTGCAACAGGAACTGGCCAATGGATGATGTGCTGATTATCGGCAGTGGTTTTGGCGGTGCCATGGCGGCCCTGACACTGGCACAAAGCGGCGCCCGTGTACGCCTGCTGGAGCGCGGCCCGTGGCGCGATACACTGCCACTGCAGCACAGCGCGATAAACCGGCGCGTACCGCTGCCGCAGGGCCGCCACTTTTTCAGCCATGTGTTGTACCGTGTACATCACCGCTGGCTGCCGGGCGGCAGCCTGTCACTGCACCGCCACGGCCTGCTGGAGTTGTTTGCCGGGCCAGCCATCCGCGCTGTCTGTGCCAGCGCCGTCGGTGGTGGCAGCCATGCCTATGGCGGCCTGAATGCACGGCCATTGCATCACGATTACTGGGACAAGGTGGCCGACGGACTGAGCAGCGCACAAATGGAACCCCATTACCAGAGAGCACTGTCGCTGATGGACGCCAGCCAGCCCGAGGCGCGGCATTTCCCGCCCTTGCCGCCGCTGCTGCCGGCAGACAACAACCCGTTTGTTGATGTTGACGGGCAGCAGCAACCGGCCTGGGCCTACCTGCTTGGCGAGCGTCATGGCCACAGCCGGCAACAAGACTGGCGCGGCTTTACCCGCCAACAAGCAATATTTGAGCAGGAAGGCCCGTTCGGCTCACCCGGCGGCGGCAAAACCACGCTGGATATCGCCTGCCTGCTGCCGGCGATACAACTGGGCCTGCAGTTGCAGGCCAACTGTGAAGTGCTGTCAATACGCCGTATCGACAATGGCTATGCGGTCAGCGCACGCGACAGCACAAGCGGCCGGCTGCAGGACTACCGCGCCGCAAAGGTGGTGGTCGCTGCCGGCACCCTCAACACCGTCAGGCTGTTATTGAACAGCCGCGCACAGGGCGGAATCGACGGCCTGCCGGCACTGGGCCAGGGTTTTACCGCCAATGCCGATACCATGGCCTGGTGGCCGGTGAATACACGCGGCGCCAACCATCCGGCACACGGCATTTACCAGCGTCTGTTGCGCCACCGTGATGACCACAACGGCCCGCTGCTGCTGCAAACCGGCATCGCCGGCCTGCACGCGATGCCACTGCCGCGCTGGCTGAAAAAACGCCTGCAGCAGGATTTGTTTATTGCTGCAATGGGCGTGGATGAAGCCAACGGCCGGCTGTCGCTGAAAGGGTCAACGCTGCACATGGATTACGACAGCCAGCAACCGGTCTACCGGCGCATTGACCAGCACCTGCAAACCATTGCTGAACTGTCAGGCATCAAGCCGCGCAAGGGCAAGACACCCACCACCGTGCATCCCATGGGCGGCGCTGTAGCCGGCAGCAAGCCGCAACAGGCGGTCGTCAATGCCAGCGGTGAGGTATTTGGCCAGCCGGGCCTGTTTGTTGCCGATGGCAGCGCCCTGCCGGCGGCAACAGGCAGCCCGCCATCAATGAGCATTGCCGCCTGGGCACTGCATGTCGCTGATGGCATCAGTCGGCGGGGATAGCCGCGCGCAGCTGTCGCCAGCTGCGCTGCAATGCCTTGCGGTAGGCATCATCATCGGCCAGGCTGGCAGAACAGCCAAGAAACGTGATATTGGCATGCGACGGCACGCTGGACACCACATGGAACAGGGTCACCGTCGGCGCCAGGATGCCGAGCCCCAGGTAATCCACCAGCTCGGCACCGCACAGGTAGGCCGGCTGGCCGATGCCAGGCACATTGGTGATCACCGTATTGCTGACCGGCGGCAGTGATTCCAGCAGGCCGCTGTCCACCAGCCGGTGCCCGGCCCACACCACCAGCGCCGGATAGATACTGTCCATCATCGACAAAAACGAGCCGCCGCGCCGGCGATGGTTGTGCTGTTTGCTGGCATGCGTAGCCTGGTGAATGGCCGCCAGCCGCTGCAACGGCTCGGTGATATGGTTATACAGGCCGAGATTCGCCAGGCTGATGCGATTGCCCAGCACCTTGTCCTGGCTGTCATCACGGATACTGATCGGCATGCTGGCCACCAGGTCCTGCGCCGGCAGCTGCTGCTGGCCGGCCAGGTACTCGTGCAGCGCACCGGAAATCACACACAGCGCAATGTCATTGATCGTCGCGCCACTGGCTGCCTCTATCCGGCGCAACTCACGCATGGGCAGGCGCAGATGGCCCATGCGCCGGTCCGCACCCGGCATGCGGTTGAACACGGTTTTCGGGGTTTTTCCCTGCCCGGCCGCCGCACTGGCTTTCGATTTATTGCGCCACAGCGGTGGTGTCAGGGACAGCAGGCCAGCAGCCAGCTGCCCGGTCAAGCGGTACGGTGCGACCAGCGCATGCCAGTAAGCCTGGCCAATCTTGCGCAGCAGCGATGGCGGCGAAAAATCCAGCGGCGGCAATGGCAGGCTGTCGGCCATCAATGGCGCGCCGGCCTCAGCTGACAGGCTGTGCAATGCGGCAAAAATGCGCATCGCCGCCTTGCCATCGGCCAGTGCATGATGAATTTTCAGCAGCAGCGCCACCGAGCCTTTCGGCACACCCTGCAGGTGATCCAGCCCTTCCAGGTAGATTGCCTGCCACAATGGCCGCTGGCGATTCAGCGGTTCGGCATGAAACTGCCCGGCCAGCTCGTACAAGGCCTGCCAGTCGGCCGGTGCGGGCAAGGCAAAACGCTGCAGGTGGGCATCCAGGCTAAACTCGGGGTCGACTGACCAATAGGGCCGGTCGATACTGACCGGCAGCGCATCCAGACGGCAGCGCAGCAGCGGCAGATGGCTGTCGATCTGTGCGGCCAGCAAGGCCCTGACGGCATCAAAGCTGAGGGATGGTGATGGCTTGTAGATAAACACCGCGCCGATATGCAGCGGCACATTGGGCATCTCGCCCAGCGCCATCAGGCTGTCGAGACCATGCAGTTGTTCCATGCGTTTCCCCTGTCTGGTGGCAGCTCACCAATGCAGCATGCCCGCCCGACAGTGATACGCGATTGGCATCAATAATGCAATCCGCACTCGGTTTTTGGCTTGCCGGCCCAGCGGCCACTGCGGCCCTCACCCGGCACCGTGCAATGGGTGCAGCCAATCGACGAATAGCCCTTGGCCACCAGCGGGTGAAACGGCAAATCGTGCTCGGCGATATAGGCATCACGGTCGGCCCGGCTGACATCGATCATCGGGTTGAACTTGATAATGCCGCGCCGCTCCTCAAAAATTTCCAGCCCGGCGCGGTGATCGGTTTGCCAGCCCATCAGGCTGGACACCCACACATCGTAATCGGCCTTGATGTTTTCCAGCGGTGTCACCTTGTTGATCGAGCAGCAAAAATCCGGGTCGGTCTCGAACAGCCGCTCTTTCACGCTCCATTCATGCTGGTAATCATCCGGTTTTACATCCAGCACCTGCAGGCCAAAACGGCGCACCAGCTCGTCACGATAGGCCAGTGTTTCCGGGAAATGGTAGCCGGTATCAATAAAACTGATCACCTGCTGCGGACGGATACGGGAAATAATATGCAGGAAATACGCGGATGTGGCGGCAAACGATGACGTGACCAGCACCTTCTGCGGCGCAAAATCCTGGTACAGCCGGGCAATACGTTCTTCAAAATGCAGATCACGATAAGCTGCATTCAGCTGCTGCAGCGAACGGCCCTGCCCGACTGCCGAACTGGCGATCACATCATTCATGCACTACCCCGTCAAAACCCGATACCGGCGCGCATGATAACGGAAGCGGCAACGACGATGAAATAACCGTTGGTTTTATGCTTATTACAGCTTTACAGCCAGAGCCGGCTTTTTATACCGGCAAGCTCGGCGTGCCATTCACGGCTTGCGCAGCAGATACTCGGCCAATGCCTGGTAGGCAGGCAGCGAGGTTGGGTCGTTAGCCGCATTGGCTGCCAGTGGATGCGAGGCAAAACGCGCAATCACCATGCCGGCAGCAGGATCAATGTAAATGGTCTGACCATGCACACCGCGCGCAGCGAAAGCACCGTGGCGGTTATGCAGCAGCCACCACATGCTGCGATAACTGCCGCCGGCCAGGCTGGCAAAACCGGCTTTGGCGAACGCCTGCCTGTCACCACCTGCACGAATGGCATTAACCACGGCTGAAGGAAACAGGCGCTGGCCATTGATCTCGCCATCATTAAGCATCAGCTGGCCAATGCGCGCCATATCACGCAGCCCTGCGCTGATGCCACCACCGGCAAATGGCGTACCCTTGCCATCAACGGTGATATAGGCATCCTGCTCGGCGCCCATTTTTTGCCAGATACGCTCACTCAGCAAACGGGCCATGTCCTTGCCGCTGGCACGGGCAATAATCCAGCCCAGGGCATCACTGTTGACCGTGCGATAAGCAAAGGCCTGGCCATGTTCACCCTGTTTTTTCACGGTTTGCAGATACTCCAGATACCCATCCGGCCCGTTATAATCGGCCGGCTTTGGCAACGGGCTGGCAGCAGCGGCGTATTGCCAGATGTCAGCAGCCGGATCGGCGTAATTCTCGCTGAAGGCCAGTGCTGTGGTCATATCCATCACCTGACGAACCGTGGCATCGGCAAAGGCGCTGCCCGCCAGTTCCGGTACAATCGAGACCACCTTCTGCGTATCATCCAGCACGCCCTCGGCAACCAGGATTTCAGCCAACAGGCCTGTCAGCGACTTGGTCATCGACATGGCCGCATGCTGCCCGGCCTCATCCAGGCAACTGCTGTAATATTGACAAACGACACGCCCCTTGTGCAGCACCAGCAAACCGTCCGTATAATTAGCTGCCAGCGATTCTTTCCAGCTCATCGACCGGTCACTGCCCGTTGGCGTGAAACGAATGGCATCAATCGCGGGGTCCAGTGCATACGGCAACAGCTGCGGCGCACCCATGCCATGGCTGACCTGGCGCGTCGGCAACAACTCGCGCATATGGCAAACTGTCCAGCGCATGCGTGGAAAACTGAAAAAGTTGCTATCCGGATGCCCAATCAGTTTGTCTGCCGGTGGCGGAAACCCTTGCATCCACTGCATCACCTGCGGATCAGACGTTGCCGCATCAGCAAACGGTGTGGCAGGCTGCGCGGCCATGACACCACCGACCAAACAACCGGCAAGTAACATCCATGATGCCTTCCACTGTTTAAACCACATGACCTGCCTCCTGACGAGTATTACCTGACAGCATGGTGCGCCAGGACGGCACGGCCGTCAATGTGCGGTTTTTTGCCTGCCCGCCAGCAAGGTCATGGCAGCGATACAAAACCCGCATGGCACAAGGCATGCACCAGCACCTGAATCGCTGGCTGAAAACGCTGTTGATTGGGGGTAAGGCATGGGCAAGCTGGATGGATACCGGCAAAAAAAGGGAGTACGCAGGACAAAAGTCAATGTGGGCATGGCGCAATGCTTCGCGATTGC
>DATCSZ010000022.1:0-7971 GCA_036568205.1 Pseudomonadales bacterium | reverse complement strand
TGATTGTTGATGTCGGGTGCTCAATTGCCAGCGTTTGCTTCAGTGCTTCGGCACACAGGTTGTGATACTGCAAACCAGATTGCTGCAACAGCTTTTCCAGTTCTGGCAGGGTGAGCGGTTCGCAGTCATAAAAGTGCCCCTTGCCGCGCAGGCGCAGGTAGGGTGAGCGCAGTGATCGCGGCAGATAGCTGAGAAATGCCAGCCGGTAATGCGGTTCAACCAGCATCCAGCGATTGGGAACGGCCAGGTAACCCTTGCCGCCAGGCTTTAATACACGGGCGATTTCTTCCAGATGATGAGCCTGTTCGCTGGCTTCGCCAACGTGCTCGATGACGTGGTTGGTGATCACAATATCAAAAAAACTATCATCGAATGGCAGGTGGGTGTTGGTCACCAGACGGAAGTGATAGTTGCCGTTAATCTGGCGGTTGTCTACTGTGTCCACGGCAAAGACCTGAAATGCCGGACTGAGTGTCGCCAGATAGTGTGCAATGCCACCAGAACCGGTACCAATTTCGAGCAAGGTCAGAGGTCTGCTGTTATCGGCAGGCAAGGCTAGCAGGCGACGGATTTTTTCTGCCTTGCGTTGCCGAGATGCCAGATTCAGCACGGCATGGGCCTGGCGCGGGAGTTTGTTGTCCATCAGTGTTGCTCAGTAGGTTGCCGGTCTGTGATACTGCCGGATTGGTGGCGGTTGGCGATCGAAATACTATATAATCCGGGCCTTTTACAGGCAAATTTTATCCTGATGGAACTGATTCGTGGCTTACATAACATCCGTCCCCGGCATCGTGGCTGTGTTGCGACGATCGGTGCCTTTGACGGCGTTCATCGCGGCCATCAGGCGGTGCTGCAGGAACTGATTGCCAAAAGCCGCGAGCTGGGCCTGCCAAGCCTGGTGATTACCCTGGAGCCGTTGCCACGCGAATATTTTGCGCCAAAGGATGCACCGGCCAGGGTGATGAGTTTTCGGGAAAAGTGGCAGGCGCTGCAACAGCAGGGCATTGACCGGGTATTGCGGGTGCATTTTGATCGTGAGCTGAGCCTGGTATCCGCCGAGGATTTCATTACCGATATTTTTCATGACCAGCTGGATATCAAGTATATGGTCGTTGGTGATGACCTGCGCTTTGGCCATGAGCGCCGTGGTGATTTCACCCTGCTGCAGCGCATGGGCCAGCAGCTGGGTTTTGGCGTCAGCGATACCCGTACCCTGGTCAGTGATGGCGACCGGGTCAGCAGCACCCGCATTCGCGAGGCGCTGGCCAATGCCGATTTCGAGCTGGCCGAACAGTTGCTGGGGCGGCCGTATGCCATTACCGGCAAGGTTATTTATGGCCAGCAGCTGGGACGTACACTGGATGCGCCTACCGCCAACCTGCAGCTGCATCGCAGCAAGGCAGCCTTGTCCGGGGTTTATGCGGTAGAGGTGAAGCTGGGGAAAGAGCTCCTGCCCGGCGTCGCCAATGTGGGTACCCGCCCGACTGTTGATGAAGGTATCAAGGCTATTCTGGAAGTGCACCTGCTGGATTTTTCCCGTGATATTTATGGCAAGTCGCTGCAGGTGATTTTCCGCAAGAAACTGCGTGATGAGCAGAAGTTCGCATCGCTGGAGGCACTGAAAACCGCCATCCATCGTGACATCGCCACGGCCAAACAGTATTTTTCCATGGTGTAAACCTGATGACTGATTACAAAACAACGCTCAATCTGCCGCAAACCGCTTTCCCGATGAAGGCCAGCCTGGCGCAGCGCGAACCCCAGATGCTCAAGCAATGGCAGCAAATGGATTTATATAACGCCATCAGGAAGGCGCGCGCCGGCAGGCCAAAGTTTATCCTGCATGACGGGCCGCCTTATGCCAATGGCGATATCCATATTGGCCATTCGGTTAACAAGATTCTCAAGGACATGATTGTCAAAAGCAAAACCCTGTCCGGCTTTGATGCACCCTATGTGCCTGGCTGGGATTGCCATGGCCTGCCGATAGAGCTGAATGTCGAGAAAAAGGTCGGCAAGCCAGGTGTCAAGGTGGATGCCAAAACCTTCCGCCAGAAGTGTCGTGACTATGCAGAAAAGCAGGTGGCGGGCCAGATGCAGGATTTCCAGCGTCTGGGTGTGCTGGGTGACTGGCAGCATCCGTACAAGACAATGGATTTTTCCTTTGAGGCAGATATTGTCCGCTCGTTAGGGAAAATTGTTGCCAATGGACACCTGCACAAGGGATTCAAGCCGGTTCACTGGTGCCTGGATTGTGCCTCGGCACTGGCTGAGGCAGAGGTGGAGTACAAGAACAAGCAATCGCCGGCGATTGATGTACGTTACCGCTTTGCAGATCCGGCGGCTGTGCGGCAGGTATTTGCCCTGGCAGATGGGCCGGGCAAACCGGTGTCGATTGTGATCTGGACTACCACGCCGTGGACATTGCCGGCCAGTCTGGCGGTGAGCGTCAATCCGGCATTGGATTATGTCTTGCTGGAAGGCCCCGATGAGTA
Organism: Pseudomonadales bacterium; assembly: GCA_036568205.1. Classification (GTDB taxonomy): domain Bacteria; phylum Pseudomonadota; class Gammaproteobacteria; order Pseudomonadales; family DT-91; genus DATCSZ01. Next base: position 5,476 of record DATCSZ010000022.1, on the reverse strand, counting down.
TCTGGTGCTGGCCAGTGACCTGGCAGAAAGCTGCCTGCAGCGTTATGGCAAGGCCGCTTATGCCGAGCGTGCACGTTGCCAGGGGCAGCAGCTTGAACACGCCATGCTGCGACATCCGTTTCTGGACAAACAATTACCGGTGATTGTGGGTGAACATGTCACCACCGATGCCGGTACCGGTGCTGTGCATACCGCACCTGGCCATGGCAGTGATGACTTTGTGGTTGGCCAGCGTTACGGCCTTGAGGTGTATAACCCGGTGGGCGCCAATGGCGTTTATCTCGACGATACCCCGCTGTTTGCCGGTCAGCATGTCTTCAAGGCCAATGACACGATTGTGGCATTGCTGCGTGACAATGGCAGCCTGGTACATTACCAGCCGCTGGAGCACAGTTATCCACATTGCTGGCGGCACAAGACCCCGATTATTTTTCGCGCCACACCACAATGGTTTGTCAGCATGGGCCAGAACGGTCTGCTGGCTGCCGCGCTGGAGGAGGTGGAGAAAGTCGAGTGGTTGCCTTCCTGGGGCAAGGCACGGATTGATGCAATGCTGCAAAACCGGCCTGACTGGTGCATTTCGCGCCAGCGTACCTGGGGTGTGCCGATTACCTTGTTTGTGCATCGCCAGAATGGCGAGCTGCATCCGGCTACGAGCCAGTTGATTGAGGAAGTCGCACGGCGGATTGAAAAGGCCGGTATTGACGCCTGGTTCGACCTTGATCCGGCCGAACTGCTGGGAGATCAGGCCGGTGACTATGACAAGGTGACGGATACGCTGGATGTCTGGTTTGATTCCGGTGTTACCCACGCGGCCGTACTGGGTCATGAGCCACTGCAATGGCCGGCTGACCTGTACCTGGAAGGATCTGACCAGCATCGAGGCTGGTTTCAGTCATCGTTGCTGACCTCGGTGGCCATGTATCAGAAGGCGCCCTATCGCCAGGTGCTGACACACGGTTTTACTGTCGATGAGCATGGTCGCAAGATGTCCAAATCACTGGGCAATGTGATTCCGCCGCAGAAAGTCATGAATGAGCAGGGTGCGGATATCCTGCGCTTGTGGGTGGCCGCGACAGACTACCGTAACGAAATGACAGTGTCTGACGAAATCTTCAGGCGGGTTGGTGACGCTTACCGGCGTATCCGTAATACGGCGCGCTTTATGCTGTCCAACCTGCAGGGTTTTGACCCGGCCAGCCACGTGGTGGAGGCGGATCGCCTGATTGCGCTGGATCGCTGGATTATTGACCGGGCAGCAGCGCTGCAGGCAGATATTGTGGCGGCCTACGATCACTACCAGTTTCATACGGTGTACCAGAAAATCCACAATTTCTGTGTGCTGGAGCTGGGTGGATTTTACCTCGACATTATCAAGGATCGGCAATACACCACCCAGGCGGACAGCCTGGCACGTCGCAGCGCACAAACAGCCCTGTTTCATATCATTGAAGCGATGGCCCGCTGGATAGCGCCGATCCTCAGTTATACCGCCGACGAGCTGTGGCAACATATTCCGGGAGAGCACGGTGCATCCATTTTTACCGAGACCTGGTATGAACGCTTGTCCAGGTTGCCGGCACAGGCCGATATGGATAATGGCTTCTGGCAGTCGGTGCTGGAAATCAAGACAGCAGTCAATCGTGCGCTGGAAGCCGAGCGTAGTGCAGGCACAATAGGGGCCAGCCTCAGTGCTGAAGTGACATTGTTCTGCGCGCCACCACTGGCCAGCCTGCTGCAGCAACTGGGTGATGAGCTGCGCTTTGTGTTGCTGACCTCTGCAGCTACGGTTGTGCCGCTTGAGCAGGCTGCCAACGCACAAGAAACTGAGGTTGACGGCCTGAAGTTACTGATTCAGCCTTCGCCTCATAGTAAATGTGTCAGGTGTTGGCATCACCGTGCTGACGTGGGTGCGGACAATACCCATCCGTTGCTCTGTGGCCGTTGTGTCGACAATGTGGCGGGCGCTGGTGAATACCGGGAGTTTGCCTGATGCCAGCCTGGATCAGGCAGCCCACACTTGGCTGGCTGGCAGTGCTGATTGTGCTGCTGCTGGGTCTTGATCATGCCAGTAAATGGCTGGCATCCAGCCAGCTGGTTTATGGTCGGCCGGTGCCGGTCTTGCCGTTTCTTAACTGGACCTTGCTGCATAATGAAGGTGCTGCGTTCAGTTTTCTCAGTGATGCCGGTGGCTGGCAGCGCTGGTTTTTTGTCGGTGTTTCGCTTGTCGCCAGTGTGGTGTTTATGGTCTGGATTACCCGTACACCGGCCAGCCATGCCTGGATGCGTTACAGCCTGGCCCTGATTACCGCCGGCGCGCTGGGCAACCTGATTGATCGTGTGTGGCTGGGCTATGTTGTCGATTTTATTTCCGTACACTGGCAGCAGCGTTATTTTTTCCCGGCATTCAATATTGCCGATTCTGCTATCACGGTTGGTGCAATGCTGATGATTGCCGATATGTTTATTCATCCGGAGGCACATCAATGATGATTGGTGAAAACAGCGTGGTCAGCCTGCATTTTTCGCTGGCGCTGGAAGACGGCCAGTTGGTTGACAGTACGTTTGACAGACAGCCAGCCACTTTTGCCATTGGTGATGGCTCGTTATTGCCAGGGTTTGAAAAAAAACTGCTGGGCCTGGCTGCCGGCGGGCGGCATGAGTTCTGGATTGAGCAGCAGGATGCATTTGGTGCGCATAATCCGGCCAATGTGCAGCGTTTTCCCCGCAGCAGTTTTTCCGGCACTGAGCTGAGTGAGGGGCTTGTCGTTTCATTTGCCGATGCCGCCGGGAATGAATTGCCAGGGGTGGTTTCCAACTGGGATGACAAGGAAGTGCAGGTTGACTTCAACCATCCACTGGCCGGCAGGCGATTGCTGTTTACTGTGGAGATTATCAATGTCGGCTGAGTCATCAATTATCGGCACAGACGCCGGCAGCCTGGTTGTACAGCTGGCCAATCCGCGCGGATTCTGCGCCGGGGTTGATCGTGCCATTGATATCGTCAACCGGGCGCTGGAAGTTTTTGGCGCGCCGATTTATGTGCGTCATGAGGTTGTTCATAACAAGTTTGTTGTGGATGATTTGCGCCGGCGCGGGGCTGTTTTTGTGGATGAGCTGGTGGATGTGCCGGATGACCATATCGTGATTTTCAGTGCCCATGGCGTTTCCCAGGCTGTCAGGAAAGAAGCCGCTGAACGTGGCCTGAAAGTGTTTGATGCCACTTGCCCGCTGGTCACCAAGGTGCATATGGAAGTCAGCCGTTATTCCGATGAGGGGCGTGAGTGTGTGCTGATTGGTCATTGTGGTCATCCCGAGGTGGAAGGCACCATGGGGCAGTACAATAGTGAAAATGGCGGGGCGATTTACCTGGTTGAAGATGAGCAGCAGGTTGCAGAACTGGCAGTCAATAATCCACAGCGCCTGGCTTATGTTACCCAGACGACCTTGTCGATGGACGATACGGCACGGGTGATTGATGCCTTGCGTGCGCGTTTCCCGGCAATTGAAGGCCCGCGCAAAAATGATATCTGCTATGCCACGCAAAACCGTCAGGATGCGGTGAAAGAGATGGCCAGCCAGTGCGATATCGTTCTGGTTGTCGGCTCACCAAACAGCTCCAACTCCAACCGTTTGCGCGAGCTGGCCGAACGTATCGGGGCCAGCGCCTACCTGATCGACAATGAGAAGGACATCCAGCCGGCCTGGTTTGCCGGCAAGCAGCGGGTGGGGGTTACTGCCGGCGCCTCGGCGCCGGAAGTGCTGGTACAAAAAGTGATTGAAAAACTGCGAACCCTGGGTGGCAGTGAGCCGGTGGAGCTCAATGGTGTTGCCGAGAACATCACGTTCAGCTTGCCAAAGGAATTGCGTTAGTCCTGTTGATGCCTATTTTCCGCAGACAATGTTTTTACCATCACTGCCTTCAACAATGCCGTCATTATTGTTGTCTGCTGAAAAATAGACGCGCCCTGCTGCGTTCAAGGTAATGCGACGTGCCAGCCTTGCGTCGTTATTGGCAGGGCAATAGGTGAAGTTGCCGCTTTGGTAGTGTGTCATGCCGTGCGGATACCATTGCAGGTAACTTTTATTGCCAAACGAGCGCCAGTGCAGTGTTCCACTGTGCTGGGAAAAATCCAGCGCCTGCAGCAGCTGGTCGTCACCATCCAGCTTGCCGTTGCCATTATCGTCAATGAAAACCAGGATCAGCTGTGAAGACCAGTCCCGGCTGCCGTTGCAGCTTGTCCGGTCTTCACTGGCACACAAGGTGACAAGGCGGTTTTTTTCCACGCTGCTGGCGCGGGCAAACTTCAGGTGGTGGTAAAGGGCATGGACAGCTGAACGAGAGCGCTCGCGTTCCATCAGCGCCGACAGGGCCGGCATTGCCAGCAGGCTGATAATGCCGAGGATGGTGAGTGTGATTAACAGCTCGGGCAGGGTGAAGCCGTCGGATTTGTTCATGGCAGGGAATCCTTTCCTGTGTTGCTCCATGTTCAGCTAATGTAGCGACAAGCCTGCCCGCGGCCAATAGACTAAATGCACTATATCGGCCAGTGATCGTGTGATGTCTATCACGATCTGGTCGAATTTCAGTCGATGCCCAGTTTTTTCAGTTTGTAGCGCATGGTGCGAAAGGAAATACCGAGCAGCTCTGCGGCAGCAGTCTTGTTCCAGCGGGTGTGCTCAAGTGCCTGGGTCAGTATGTCCTTTTCAATGTTCTCCATAAAATGGTCGAAATTGCCGATCGCCTGTTGCAGGCAATGGGTTTGTTCCACCGGCTGCTTGCTGTCTCCGGCATTGGCATGGATGCCGGCGACAGGTGCACTGGAAAGCTGCAGGTCTTGCAGCTCTATGGTGTCAGCTTCACACAGGGTAAAGGCGCGCTCAAGAATATTTTCCAGCTCGCGCACATTGCCCGGAAATGCATACTGCCGCAGTTTGTCGCGTGCCGCACTGCTGAGTCTGGCGGCAGCCAGTTCATAGCGTTCGGCCAGACGTTTGAGAAAAAAATCACACAGTTCGTCAATATCATCCGGCCTCTCACGCAGGCTCGGGACTCTCAGCTCGATAACATTGATACGGTAGAACAAGTCCTGGCGAAAGCTGCCGTGCGCCACTTCATCGGCCAGGTTTTTATGGGTGGCGCTGAGGATACGCACATCCACGGCGATTTCCTGGTTGGCGCCGACTGGCCGGATGGATTTTTCCTGTATGGCGCGCAGCAGCTTTACCTGCATGTCCTTGGGCAAATCGGCCACTTCATCAAGAAACAGCGTGCCGCCTTCAGCCGCCTTGAACAGGCCGTGTTTTTTTTCGTTGGCGCCGGTAAAGCTGCCTTTTTCGTGGCCAAAAAACTCGCTTTCCATCAGCTCTGACGGGATGGCGCCACAGTTGACAGCAATAAAAGGCTGGGCGGCGCGGGCACTTTGCTGGTGAATCATGCGTGCCACCAGCTCCTTGCCGCTACCGGATTCGCCGT
>DATCSZ010000021.1:0-5339 GCA_036568205.1 Pseudomonadales bacterium | reverse complement strand
CAACGCCTGGCACAAACGGGATATCGACAGCTGGCTGCCGGCGGCCGGTTTTGACATTATCGAGCACGATACCGGCATGCCGCTGCGCACCGTGATTGCCCAAAAACCCGCCTGAGCCATTACCACACCGTGCGCATCGTGCCGCCATCCACGGTCAGCGTGGCGCCGGTAATATAGCTGGCTGCATCGGACAACAAAAACACCGCCGCTTTGGCAAATTCATCCGGCTCGCCGTAACGGCCCAGCGGAATCTGTGCGGCGGTGGCGGCATGCTGCTGCTCCACCGTGCGCCGGTTGGCCTCGGCCTGCACCTTGTCGAGGTGCTTCATACGATCGGTGGCAATCAGCCCCGGCACCAGGTTATTGATGCGAATGCCATTGCCGGCCTCGGCACGCGACAGGCTTTTGGCCAGGCTGGTAACGCCGGAACGCATGACATTCGACAGCAGCAGGAAATCAATCGGCTCCTTGACCGATGACGAGGTCAGCGTCACTATACTGCCGCTGCGCTGTGCGCGCATCACCGGCAATACCGCCCGCATCATGCGCACCGCCGACATCAGTGTCAGCTCAAACGCCCGCTGCCAGTCGGCATCGGAAAAATTGTCAAAACCGCCGGCCGGCGGTCCGCCGGCATTGATCACCAGCCCGTCAATACGGCCATAATGGGCCAGGCTTTGCGCCACCCAGGCGTCAATATCGTCGGCACTGGCGGCATCACAGCACACCCCCAGGCAATCCAGCTCGGCGGCAGCAGCGGCAATGCGGCCGGCATCGCTGCTGGCTATCGACAGTTTTGCCCCTTCCTGCTGCAGCTGGCGGGCAATGGCAAAGCCCAACCCCTTGCTGGCACCGGCCACCAGTATGATTTTGTCCTGCAAACCCAGCTCCATAACGGCTCCTTATGACTGTTGACTCAATAAACGCATTGGCGCCACCTGGCTGACCTGGCGCGCACTCCAGAAACCGGCGCCGCCAATCAGCAACATGCCGCCCAGCGGTGCCATCCACCACAGCTCCGGATGCAGCTGCAGCGGAATCGTCAATACCCTGGCCTGCACCACCAGCAGGATGATCTGGCCAAATACCGTGGCCAGCACGCCGGCCAGCAAGCCCATCAACGCAAACTCGGCCAGCAGGCTGCCAACAATCAGCCGGCGTGTGCCACCGAGGGCGCGAATCACGGTATTTTCGCGCACCCGCTCGGCCAGGCCATTTTGCACCGTGGTCATCAACACCAGCAGGCTGCCGGCCAGCACAAACACCAGCACCAGCTCCAGTGCCAGCGTGACATGGTCGATAATGGTACGGATCTGGCGAATCACCGCATCCACATCAATGACAATCACGGTCGGGAAGGCTTTCAGCAGCTGGCTGACCTCGCCGTGGCGTTCGGCCGGCAGCCAGAAGCTGGTCATCCAGGTTTTGGCAAACGGCGCCAGCTGTTGCTGATCCAGCAGCATGTAGAAATTGGGGCGCATGCGGTCCCATTCCACCTCGCGCAGGCTGGCCACTTCGCTGTCAAACTGTTCACCGCCAATCATGAATGTCAGCGTGTCACCAAGGCCAATGGCCAGCTTCTGCGCCAGTTCCGACTCCACGGACACGCCGCCCTGGCGGCCATCACCGACATGCCAGCTGCCGGCGGTCAGGGTATTGTCCGGCGGCAGCTCGTTGGCCCAGGACAGGTTCAGTTCGCGGTCGGCACCGGCCCGTTTCAGCTGCTCCTTGCTGACCAGCTCGCGTACCGGCTGGCCGTTGATCGCCACCAGCCGGCCGCGCACCATCGGGTACAGGCTTTCGCTGTCAATCTGGCCGTCGGCCAGCCACTGCCTTACCCCGTCCAGCTGGCCCTGTTCGATGTTCACCAGGAAAAAATTGGGCGTTTTCGGCGGCAGCTGGTTTTGCCATTCACTGAACAGGTTGTTCTTGACGCCCCACAACACCATCAGCAGCATCATGCTGATCGCAAACAGCGCCATGTGCAAGGCATTGCTGCGCAGCCGGCGCTGCAGGTTGGACAAGGCCAGCGTCGCCCAGCCGGTGAGCTGCAGGCGGCTGCTTTCCAGCCGTTTCAGCAACAGCCAGGCCGGCAGGGTCACCAGCAGCAACAGCGCTGCCAGCCCGCCCAGCAACAGCAGGCCGATAAACACATTGCCGGTATAGGCCCACAACAACAGCAGGATGCCGGCCAGCACCAACAGCACAGCCTGGGGCGAAAACGACGGCAATACACTGGCCTGCTGCTGGAAAATGCTGATTGCCGAGACGTTTTTTAATGCCCATAACGGCGGCAGCGAAAAACAGCCCAGGCTGATCAGGGCCGTGAGCAGGCCCAGCACAAACGGCCGTGGTGACAGCGGCGGCACATCCACATGCAGGGCCTGGCCGGCAAACTGCAGCACCTGCTCCTGCAGCAACCAGCCGGCAGCACCGGCCACTATAATCGCCAGCGAGGCCACCAGTGCCAGCAGCGAAAAATACAGGCGCTGGATCACCGCCGACGTGGCACCGAGGGTTTTCAGCACCGCCACATGGCGCCGGTGGCGCAGGCTGAAGCGGCTGCTGGCCATGGCAATGGCAATGCCGGACAGGATCACGATAATGCTGCTGGCCAGCATAAAAAAGGTTTTTGCCCGGCGCAGCGCCAGCGCCACGGTGGGCTGGCTGTTGTCGAGATCCTGCCACTCGTGGCTGTCGGTCAGCAGCGGCAGCAAGTCAGCCTCCAGTGCGGCCAGCTGCTGTGGCAGGCCGGCAAACAGGTAGTGGTAACTGAGCCGGCTGCCCAGCTGCACCACACCGGTGCTGGCGATATCGTCCCAGTGCATCAGCACCCGCGGCCCCATCGAAATCGAACCGGCGCCTCGATCCGGCTCGGAAACCAGCTCGGCGGCCAGCACAAAATCGCCATCACCCACTGCCACCGTATCACCAATGGCCAGGCCTAGCTGGCTGAACAGCCGTGCCTCGGCCCAGATTTCACCGGGGCGCGGCCCGTCGACAGTTTTCCGTGTGTCACCAAACAGGGTTTGCCGGTAATGCAGCAGGCCACGCAGCGGGTAGGCATCATCGGCCGCCTTGACACTGACCAGCTGCGGCCGGTCGTCGGCATAGGCCATCGACTGGAACGACAGGTAACGTGCCTGGCGCAGCTGCAGGCCGTCGGCCAGCGCCAGCCAGCTGTCATCCACCGGCCGCGGGCTTTCCAGCACCCGGTCGGCAGCCAGGAACTGGCTGCTTTCGCCAACCAGCATGATTTGCAGGCGCTCGATAAAGGCGGCAAGGCCGGTGATCACTGCCACCGCCAGAAACAGCGCGGCAAACAGCAGGCGCAAATCGCCGGCGCGCCAGTCGGTTCGGAACAGTCGCCACAACAGCTGCATCAGCACACCTCGTGAATCTTGCCAGCGGCAATCTGCAGCTGGCGGGCACACAGCGAGGCCAGCCGCTGCTCGTGCGTGACCAGTATCAGCGTGGTGTTATGGCTGGCATTCAGCGCAAACAGCAGGTCGATAATACGCTGGCCGGTTTCACTATCCAGGTTGCCGGTCGGCTCGTCAGCAAACAGGTATTGCGGCTGGCTGGCAAAGGCGCGGGCAATCGCCACCCGCTGCTGCTCGCCACCGGATAATTGTGACGGGTAATGGCCCAGCCGGTGTGACAGCCCCACCTGGTCGAGGTAATCGCGCGCGCGCTGATGGCTGTGACGCACACCGGCCAAATCCAGCGGCAGCGCCACATTTTCGACGGCCGTCAGGCTGGGCAGCAGGTGGAAGGACTGGAACACAAAGCCGACATGACGGGCACGAAAACGCGCGCGGTCGTCTTCATTCATCGCACTGATCAGCTCGCCGGCAACACGGATACTGCCGGAAGTCGGCACATCCAGGCCGGCCAGCAGGCCCAGCAGGGTGGTCTTGCCGGCGCCGGAACTGCCGGTTATCGCCACGGTTTCGGCATCACGGATAACAAAACCGGCATCATCAATAATGGTAATGGCGTCATCGCCGGAGCGGACGCGGTAAACCAGGTGTTGTACTTCAATCATGAATTGACTACCTTTAGCAACGTGTCAGCCTATGACACTGTGCAAGCTTATACGTGCGCCAAGCATAACCCGTGCACCTCATCGACTCGACAGCTTACTGATTCCATGACCCGATTGTCACGCCTGCTTTTCACCGCCCTGCTGATGCTGCCGCTTTGCTGCCTGTCTGCCACCATTGTTGTGCTGGGCGATTCCCTCAGTGCCGGCTACGGCCTGCAAGTCGGCGAGGAATGGCCGGCATTGCTGGACAAACGCCTCAGCGACAATGGCTTTAACGGTTTCCGGGTGGTTAACGCCAGCATCAGCGGCGAAACCACCAGTGGCGGCCTGGCACGGCTGGACGCCATTTTGCAGCGCCAGCAACCGGCGTTATTGCTGCTGCAGCTGGGTGCCAACGATGGCTTGCGCGGCCAGCCGCTGGACCTGATGCGCAGCAACCTGGCACAGATCATCGAGCGCGCGCGGCAGGCCGGCGCACAGGTCGTGCTGCTGGGCATCCGCATCCCGCCCAATTACGGCAGCCGCTACAGCACTGCTTTTTTCAACACTTATGCCGAGCTGGCCGGGCAGTATCGCCTGCCGGTTTTGCCGTTTCTGCTGGAAGGCGTTGCCGGCAATGACACGCTGATGCAAAATGACGGCCTGCATCCGACTGCCGACGCCCAGCCAATCATCCTGGATAATGTCTGGCAGGCCTTGCGGCCATTGCTGGGCGAACCCGGCCATAACAACAGCTGAACGCCCGATAACAACAAGAAGAGGTAATCATGAGTCTGGAATTTACATTCAAACACAGCGCTGACGACGTTTTTGACCTGTTTTGCGACCCCGATTTCCTGGTCGACCGTTCCATGGCGCTGGGTGAAATCAGCGCCGATGCGGAAATCGACGAGGATGACAACGGCAAGGTGATTATCACCATGCGTCGCGAAGTCAAACGTGAGCTGCCGGCTTTTCTGGCCAAACTGTTCAACCCGCAACAGGTGATCAACCTGAAGGAAGAATGGCAGCAGATCGGCAACAACTACGTCGGCAAGGGCGAGTTCACCGTGGAAGGCCAGCCGGTCACGGTGAAAACCGAGATGACACTGAAAGCCAGCGACAAGGGCAGCGTGTTCAGCATCAAGTACAATGCCAAGGCCAAGATCCCGATGATTGGCGGCAAGGTGGAAAAATTCATTGAAAGCAATTGCGTGGAAGGCACCCAGAAGGAAATGGAGTTTACCGCCAGCCGTCTTGGTTGAGCCGCTCGCCGTGGCAGCGCTGCTGCCACAACCCCCTTACCATTACT
>DATCSZ010000020.1:0-1167 GCA_036568205.1 Pseudomonadales bacterium | reverse complement strand
CTGCACCTGGTCATGGCCAGCAGCGACCGGGTCATTTGCCTGAACCAGCACATTTGCTGTGAAGGCACGCCCGATGCCGTCAGCACCAACCCGGCCTACCTTGAGCTGTTTGGTGAACCGGCCCTTGAAGGGCTCGGGGTGTATACCCACCATCACGACCATCACCACAACCTGCACGGTGATGCGATTCCTGAACGTGACCACACAGGCTGCAAACACGCATGAATCACTGGTTGCTGGACGCATGGATTGCCGGGCTGGCACTGGCCATTGCCTGCGGCCCACTGGGAGCGTTTGTGGTCTGGCGGCGCATGGCGTACTTCGGTGACACCCTGGCACATTCGGCCTTGCTGGGCGTTGGGCTGGGGTTGCTGCTCGATATCCACCCCGTGCTCGCCATTACCGTGGCCGGCCTGGCACTGGCCATTGTGCTGGTGGGCCTGCAGCACCGGCAAACCGTTGCCACCGACACCTTGCTCGGCATCCTCGCCCACACCAGCCTGGCTGCGGGCCTGGTCATCCTCAGCTTTTTTGATAACCAGCGCATCGACCTGATGGCCTACCTGTTTGGTGATTTGCTGGCCTTGAATCGCACCGATATTGTCCTGATTGTGCCCGGTGCCCTGCTGGTACTGGCGGTGGTGGCCAGCCTGTGGCGGCCACTGCTCGCCATGACGGTGCATGAGGATATTGCCCGGGCCGAGGGCACGCCCACTGCCGCACTGAAACTGGCCCTGATGGCCTTGATCGCACTGGTGGTGGCACTGGCCATGAAGATGGTGGGTATTTTGCTGATCACCGCCTTGCTGGTCATTCCGGCGGCAACGGCCCGCGGGTTTTCACGCTCGCCCGAACAAATGGCCGTGTTTGCCAGCCTCACCGGCATGCTGGCAGTGACCGCCGGGCTGGCCGCCTCACTGCCGCTGGACACGCCGGCCGGGCCGAGCATTGTTACCACCGCCGGGCTCCTGTACCTGATATCGCTCGCCAAACGCGCCCGTTAGGCGGGGAAAACCCTTTAAAAACCGATACCTGTGCCACCTTTTGGCAATTCCCTTCAGGGGGCAACTGTAGTACGCTGAAATGCTAAAACCCTGTTTTGACTGAGGCGTTGTCATGGAAGAGTCACTGACCCTGTTACTCGCAGATATTCCGCTGTTTGCAGAC
>DATCSZ010000019.1:0-1635 GCA_036568205.1 Pseudomonadales bacterium | reverse complement strand
GTGTTTGTATGGAGCCGGCTGGTGAACGGCGAGCCGCTGTTCACGCTGAGCCAGGTGGCACTGAACGATGTGATCATGATCTTTGCCTTTGCGCCTATTGTCGCGTTGCTGCTCGGCTTGTCCGCGATTGTTGTGCCGTGGGATACGCTGCTGGTGTCGGTGCTGTTGTATATCGTATTGCCGGTGGTGCTGGCGCAACTTTGGCGCAGGTTATTGCTGGCCAAAGGCGCGGATGCGCTGGAGCGCACCCTGCAGCGCTTGCATCCGCTGTCGCTGTTTGCCTTGCTCGCCACGCTGGTGCTGCTGTTTGCATTTCAGGGCAGGGAGATCGTGGCCAAGCCGCTGATTATTGCGCTGCTGGCCGTGCCGATCACGCTGCAGGTGTTGTTCAACTCCGGGCTGGCTTACTGGCTGAACCGCAAGCTGGGGGTGGCGCACTGTGTGGCCGGGCCTTCCGCACTGATCGGCGCCTCCAATTTCTTCGAGCTGGCGGTGGCGGTGGCAATCAGCCTGTTTGGCTTTGAATCGGGCGCGGCGCTGGCCACCGTGGTGGGGGTGTTGATCGAGGTGCCGCTGATGCTGCTGGTGGTGGGCTGGGTCAAACGCAGCCAGCGCTGGTATGAAAAGACGCCGGCCTGACTTTGGACTTATAATCGCTCTGGCGGGTTATTTTGCAATCAATGTAAGCATGTGATTATATTGAATATTTTATAGCGGAGCGAATATGAGTGCAGCGAATAGTTTTGTGGAACGTCTGGATGGCCGCTTTTACGGCATTCTGCAGTGGAGTGGTCTGGATGATTTATGGGGCAAGGTGCGTGCCGAACCCGAAGGCTGGTATGCCGCACTCACCGGCGACGAGCCTGCCGCAGCACCCATCACCCCCGCGCAACTGGATAAATTCCTCACCGCGATCGACGCGCTGCTGCGCAAGGAACACAACCACAATTATTGCGGCGTGGTGTATGCGGATGATCTGGACCAGCCCACGCTGATCAAGATTTTTGATCCTTACAATATGGGTTCCGGTTGCCGTGTGGGCGGCGCGCCGATACCGCCGTTGTGGATTTTGAGCCGCACACAGCCAAGCAAGCTGGAAGGCAACATGCCGCTGACCATGAGCCGCAAGCGCTGGTGGAACGAGGTATTCGGGCTTGAGAGCGTGGCCTGAGCATTTCCGGCCATGAAAAAATTCCTGCGCAGCGTGGCTTATGCGAGCAATGGCATACGCTATACCTTTGCCACCGAAAAAAATATCCGCGTGCTGCTGCTGATCGTGATCGCGGAAATTTCCGTTGCACTCCTGCTTGAAGTTCCCCGTCTGGAGCTGTTGCTGCTGCTGTGGATCGCCGCGGTGCTGTTTGCGCTGGAACTGGTGAATACCGCCGTCGAACGTCTGGCCGATCGTGTGACCACGCAGCACGATGTGCAGATCGGCATCGTCAAGGATGTGATGGCGGGCGCGGTGATGATCGCCAGCCTGTTTGCCGCGTTGATAGCCTGCGTTATCTTTTATCAGCCTGTGCTGAAATTTTTGCAGTAAATATTTTCCCGGCCGAGGTCACGCATGGCGCAGCACACGCATCAACACCCGCATCATGCAATTGATCCCACGCAGCGCGCATTTGCCGTGGG
>DATCSZ010000018.1:0-2627 GCA_036568205.1 Pseudomonadales bacterium | reverse complement strand
GTAATGCGTCAACACTGTATAACAGCATCAGTGTGGCGGTAATCAGGCAGGCGGCAAGCTGGGCGGCCAGAATGATTTTTTTGCGGTTGACCCGGTCGACAATGGCGCCGGCCAGCGGGCTGAACAGCACAATCGGAATGCCATTGGCCAGCGCAATCAATGAATAGATGGTGGCTGACCCGACCTCGTTATAAACCCAGACACCCAGGGCAAAACCGGTCAGGGAGGTGCCGAAAATGGAAAAGGACTGGGCAATCAGCAAGACCGTAAAGGCTTTTATCGACGTAGGCGGCATTTATACGACTTAATTTGTTTTTCGCGTTTATTATAAGAAGAATTGCGCTAAAGTAGCCGATTGTAACTGAATAAACCGAACAGGGCTTAGTGGTAATTCAATGAATTTCGAAACGGTATTGGATTTCTGGTTTGGAGAGCTGCATGAAGGGATGCCGGACAAGGAAAAACAGAAGAGCTGGTTCAATGTCAGTGAGTTCTTTGATGGCCAGGTCAAAAAGAATTTTACCTCTACCCTGCTGGCTGGCAGCAAGGGTCAGCTGGATCCCTGGGAACTGACACCACGAGGCCGGCTGGCCTTTGTTATTGTGCTGGACCAGTTTCCGCGCCATATTTTTCGTGGCACGGCCAATGCCTTTTTGTATGATGAAAAAGCCCTGTCGCTGGCACGTGATGGTGTGGAATTTGGCCATGATCGTGAGTTGCGGCCGGTGGAGAAACTGTTTTTTTATATGCCGTTCCAGCACAGCGAGAACCTGGCTATCCAGCAGGAAGGGCTGGCCCTGTACCGGCAGACGGTGGCCGAAGCAAAAACGCCGGAGCAGAAAAAGCTGTGTGAAGAATGTCTCGCCTATGCCGAGCGGCATTGCCAGCTGATTCAGCGTTTTGGCCGTTTCCCGCATCGCAACAAGGCGCTGGGTCGCCAGTCCACGCCGCAGGAAGAAAGTTACCTGGTCAACGGCGGGGCACGCTTCGGCCAGTAGACGCTGTTGCAAGGGCAAGCATAAAAAAACCGGGATAAAGTCCCGGTTTTTTTATGCGGCAATACCCGTGCCGCCGGTCCCGCCCCGGGTGGCGTGGTTTACAGGCGCATCACCAGCAGTATGGCGCAGGCCAGCAGGCCGGTTAGTGCCAGCAGGTTAAGCCGCTGCTGGGTTTTCAGGGCACGCAGCAGTTCATGGTTGTCGCCTGGTGCAGGCCGGGGGGCGGTGCCGGGTGCGGACAAGCGCTCCAGCACCAGGTCAGGAATATGCGGCAGCTGCTCCAGCCAGCCTGGCGCATGGCGTTGCAGCTGGCGCATCAGCGAGCGGGCCGAATAGCGTTCGCGGATCCAGTTTTCCAGAAACGGCTGGGCGGTGCTCCACAAGTCCAGATCCGGGTATAACTGGCGCCCCAGGCCCTCGACATTGAGCAGGGTTTTTTGCAGCAGGATCAGCGATGGCTGCACTTCCATGTCAAAACGGCGTGCAGTCTGGAACAGGTACAGCAGCAGCTGGCCGAACGAGATTTCACCCAGCGGCTTTTCAAAAATCGGTTCGCAGACGGCACGAATGGCCGACTCAAAGTCGGTTTCCCGGGTATGTGCCGGTACCCAGCCGCATTCGACATGCAGTTTGGCTACCAGCCGGTAGTCACGCTGGAAAATAGCCAGCAGGTTGCGTGCCAGGTAGTACTGGTCGAACTCGCTGAGACTGCCGATGATGGCGCAGTCAATAGCGATATACTGGGGGTTTTCCGGGTGTTCGCGGGATACAAAAATATTGCCGGGGTGCATGTCGGCATGGAAAAAACTGTCGCGAAACACCTGGGTAAAAAAGATTTCCACCCCGCGTTCGGCCAGCTTGCGCAGGTTGGTGCCCTGTTCGCGCAGGGCGGTAATATCGGTCACCGGAATGCCGTGGATACGCTCCATTACCAGCACCTTGCGGGTGCAATAATCCCAGTACACGTCAGGTACATACAGCAGCGGTGAGCCGCTGAAATTGCGCCGCAGCTGGGATGTGTTGGCTGCCTCGCGCTGCAGGTCCAGCTCGTCGTGGATAATGTGGCGATAGTCGCTGACCACCTCGACGGCACGCAGCCGCTTGCCATCCGGGTGAAAACGTTCGATCAGGCCAGCCAGCCGTGCCAGCAGCGTTACGTCCTGATCAATAATGTGTTCAATGCCGGGGCGCACCACCTTGATGACGACCTGCTGGCCGCTTTTCAGGCATGCGCTATGCACCTGGGCGATTGAGGCGGATGCCAACGGCGTGGCGGAAAATGCATCAAACAGCGCATCCACCGGTTGGCCCAGTGATGCTTCTATCAGCTGGCGTGCAGCCTCGCCGTCAAATGGCGGTACCCGATCCTGCAATCTGGCCAGTTCATCGGCCAGTTCATCATCCAGCAAATCACGGCGGGTCGACAGCATCTGGCCAAACTTGATAAAAATCGGCCCCAGCTGCTCCAGTGCCAGCCGCAGTCGCTGTGCCCGGCTGGCCGGTGCCGCCGGCAGCAGCAACAAGGGTGAGCTGAGCAGCCGCAGGCTGCGTGGTAACTGGTGGCGCGGGATAAAATCATCCAGCCGGAAACGCACAAACACCCAGACGATCAGCAACAGGCGTTTCATG
>DATCSZ010000017.1:0-1997 GCA_036568205.1 Pseudomonadales bacterium | reverse complement strand
CATCGCCTCCAGCATCGCCAGCCCCTGGAAATCATGCAGGGCTGTTGATATCACCACATCCGCCTCACGCAACAGGTGATGGTAATCCGCCACCCGTTCAACATAACCATAATGACAAAGGCGCGACTGGTGGCGTTGTCCGATGGTGGCAAAAACCGGCGGCTGCTGGCGAAATTGCTCGCCCACCAGACTGAGGCGAAAATCCTGCCCGTTTTCCAGCAGCCTGTCCAGCAGCAGCAACAAGCGCTCCGGGCCTTTGTCGTATTCCCAGCGGTGATTCCACAGCAGGTGCGGACAGGCCGGATTGACCGCTGGCTGCCGGTCGACAAACAGCGCATCGGCTATCGGCACCGGCAATACCCGGCTTTTTTCCCGCAGCTGTTCCGGCAAGCCATCCGGCACACCATCGGGCAAACCTGCCAGCAATGCCTGCACGCCGTGCAGAAAGCTGTGCCGGTTCCATGCACTGTTAAACCACAGTGCTTCGGCTGCAATGGCGCTGTACAGGTTGACCATTTGCGGGTCAATGCTGTGGTGCTGGCCCGCAGATGCCGGATAGGCAAACTGGTTTTCATGCAGGTAGACAATCGCCGGCACCGTCGCCAGATGAGGGTGCAGGCCACGCAGGCTGGCGAGATCAACCATTGAGGTCACCAGCAGCAAATCCCACGCTTGCTGCAGCAACGGCTCATGCAGCCAGCTGAGCGGATTGCCGCGGATACGCCAGCGAAAAAAGCGCGGCGGCAATGCCAGCACCTGCCAGTCAAAATCCGGCTGGCTGGCCACCAGCTGCTCACGCCACTGCCGATGGCTGCCGGCATCATAGGCCGACAGCAGCAGGATACGCGGCCGCCGGCTGCTCATCGGTCCGCCGCAACAAAATCAGTGATTGAATCGGCCAGCCGGTAATGTGGCGCAAAGCCGCTGGCTCGCAGCCGGCTGTCATCAAGCTGTAACGGCTGGCCCAGCACATCCACGGCAAAACGGGTCAGTGGCAGATTGACAGCATACGGACAAGCCCACTCGAGCAGGCCGGCCAGCAAATGCAACGGCATGGCTGGCAACTGCAGCACACGGCTGCGCCTGCCGCAGGCCTGGTCCAGTGCGGCCTTCAGCTGCAACCAGTCACAACAGTAGCCTTGTGCCAGCCACAAGGACACCGGTTCCGCTGCGGTTTCAGCCAGCTGCAGCAGCACACGCCCTGCATCACGCGCATCAATCGCCGAGAACGGCTGCCGGCCATTGCCGACCAACGGAAACAGCCCAAAGCGGTGAGCAGCCAGCAGTGGCGGCAGGCAGGCATGATCACGCCGGCCCAGCACGGTGGCCGGGCGCACCAGTACCAGCCGGGTTGCGTCAGGCCGGTGCAAGGCACGCAGGGCGGTCTCGCGCGCCAGCGCAATACGGTTATAGGAATAACTGCCGTGACAGGGACTGTGCTCGGTCAGTGGCTGGCGGTGATGGCCAAAGCCAAACGCCATGATGCTGCCGAGCTGGACAAAAACCGCAGCACCTGCCTGTTGTGCCAGATGAAACAGCCGGCAGGCCAGTGCCACATCGGTGGCATGGCGCTGCGCCTCACTGACATGCAGGCGGCTGTCGGCGATGCAGTTGATCAGCCGGTCACCCGGCTGGATCTGTGCCAGCACGGCAGCATCGTCGGCCAGGTCAACACGGATAACGGTGACAGCCAGGGTGGCAAGAAAAGTGTCATCGCTGCCCGGGCGCAACAGACAGACTGCCGGCTGCCCTGCCAGGGCAGCCTGCTCAGCGACATGGCTGCCGATATAACCGCTGGCGCCGAAAATCAGCGTGCGGGCTGCATCCATCAGCGGTCCAGCAGCGCCAGCAACTCGTCCGTTTTTTGCCGCATCAATGCTGCATCACCACGCGCCTCGACATTCAGGCGTACCACCGGCTCGGTGTTGGACATGCGCACACTGAATCGCCAGTCATCAAAATTGATACTGACACCATCGGTTTCATCAACATGGCGG
>DATCSZ010000016.1:0-1506 GCA_036568205.1 Pseudomonadales bacterium | reverse complement strand
CCAGAGCACCACCGTATCCATATAGCCAAAGGTGCCGAGCAGATCAGACCAGACCAGATACAGGGCAGTGCCAAACAGTGCCAGCAGACCAATGCGGATCAGGCGTAGTGACTGCAGGTTGATCTGCTCTACCGCCAGCTCCGGTTCTTCAACAGGCTCAGCACCGTCTTCCTTGTCCCGAGCCTCCAGTTGGGCATTGCGTTTTGCCAGTGCCCGGCTGAACGCGAGTCGGCGCGCCGCCACGGACAGTCCCCGTACGGCGCTGGCCTGAAGCAGTAGCCATAGAAGCATCAGGTAAAAGCTGTCGAGCAGACGACCGGCGACTTTCACCGAGGTGTAGTAGTAGCCCGCCATGGCCAGTGCCAGCAAAGCCAGCGGCAGGGAGGCGAACGTGTAGGCAATGGCGCGCTGCAGTAACTGACCACGCTTTTCGAACGGCCACGCCATGGCCAGACGGTGCAGCAAAAATGTCAGACACAGCATGGCAGTCACGAAGATCAGCAGGCCAATGCGATCCTCTGCCAGTTTTTCCGGCCAGTGCTCGCTAATGGTGGTGGCTGGCAGCAGCAGCAGAATAACCATGCCGATGGCAAGAATCCGGCGACGCAGTAACGCCACATTGTCTGCCGGCCAATGGAAATGACGTTCGCCGATACCGTCTTTGGCCAGCACCCGGAAGCACCATGAAAATACCAGCCACACCACTGCAATACGCAGCATGGTAAGGCTGGCAATCTGTTGATAGCTGCCGTCATCCTGATTGAATGCCAGCGCCAGACCGACCAGTAGCAGGGGGACAGGCAGGTCGAGCAACAGGCTGTAAAGCAGAGCCAGTGGAGTGTGCTTCTGTGAGTCCGTACGCACACGGCCTATTTCACCATGCAGTCGCAGCAAGCCGGCGCGAATACTATTGCGTCTGGCGGCAAGCAGCAGGGCAATCAGGGCAAACGGGGCGATCAACCAGATATTGCTACTCAGAGTGGCGATTAACTGCCTGGCAGTGGCGGTCACTGCCAGGCCACGTGCCTGTTCGAACAGTGCGGTGGGCAGTGACTGCAGCCACTCCCGGTTCACAGCATGATTGCTGGGCATCCAGAAACTCTGCTCGCTGACGGTATTGCGCAGGCTGCGATGACTGGCCTCAAGCTGCTGCTGATTCAGGTGAATGCTGATAGCCAGATTCAGTTGGCGGCTGATCTCGTCGTCCAGCTGGCGCAGCAGGTCTGCACGGATAGTGCTGATGCTGGTCAGGCTGTTAAGTGTTTCCTCGCTGGGCAGCTCCTCGGTGCCTTCCAGCAGGCTGGCAATATAGCCATCGGTATCGCGCAGTGTCTGGCGCTGTGCATGAATGCGGAACTGTTGCAGGCGCAAATCGGCGATCTGCTGTTCCAGGCCTTCAACAAACACCACCCGCTGCATGGATGATTGCTGGGCATAAACGATTCTGGACAGCAGCATGCTGCCTTTGAGCAGATCAATCTGTTCATTCAGGTTGCGTAGTGCCTG
>DATCSZ010000015.1:0-2120 GCA_036568205.1 Pseudomonadales bacterium | reverse complement strand
TGCTATATTCTTCACCCGGCCATAACAACAGAATAGTTTCATTTTCCAGAGAAAAACCATGAGTGCACAATGTGAAATTACCGCCCGGCAGGCCAGCGGTGCCCCGATGGGCTTTTTCGAACGTTATCTCAGCCTGTGGGTCGCCCTGTGCATCCTCGCGGGCATCGCCCTGGGGCATTTTTTCCCGCTGCCGTTTCAGCTGATCGGCAAGCTGGAACTGGCCCGGGTCAACATGCCGGTGGCGGTGCTGATCTGGTTGATGATCATTCCCATGTTGCTGAAAATCGACTTCGCCGCCCTGCACCAGGTGAAAGAACACTGGAAGGGCATAGGCGTTACCTTGTTTATCAACTGGGCAGTGAAACCGTTTTCCATGGCATTGCTGGGCTGGCTGTTCATTCGCGGCCTGTTTGCCGACTGGTTGCCGGCGGCGCAGCTGGATGCCTATATCGCCGGGCTGATCATCCTGGCCGCCGCGCCCTGCACCGCCATGGTGTTTGTCTGGAGTCACCTGAGTGATGGGGAGCCGCACTTTACCCTGTCACAGGTGGCGCTGAACGATGTCATCATGATCTTCGCGTTTGCACCCATTGTCGGATTACTGCTGGGCCTGTCCGCCATCAGCGTGCCCTGGGATACCCTGTTCCTGTCGGTGGTGCTGTATATACTGGTGCCGGTGGTGGTGGCCCAGCTTATTCGTCGTGGCGTGCTCAGGGGTGAGCGGGGCGAGGTCCGTTTGCAGCAGCTGATCGCCCGCATTAACCCGGTTTCGTTAATGGCCCTGCTGGTGACCCTGGTGCTGCTGTTTGGTTTTCAGGGCGAACAGATCATTGCCCAGCCGCTGATTATTCTGCTGCTGGCGGTGCCCATCCTGATCCAGGTGTATTTCAATTCCGGCCTGGCCTACCTGCTCAATCGGCAACTGGGCGTGGCCCATTGCGTTGCCGCGCCTTCCGCATTGATCGGTGCCAGTAATTTTTTCGAACTGGCGGTGGCGACTGCCATCAGCCTGTTCGGATTCAGCTCCGGCGCCGCCCTGGCCACCGTGGTGGGCGTACTGGTGGAAGTGCCGGTGATGTTGTCGGTGGTGCGTATCGTCAACGCCAGCAAGGGCTGGTATCAGCGCGGCTCAGCCGTTAGCGGCTGACTTGCCAGCGGCGAAACGCAGGATACCGTAGCCGCCGATCGCCGCCACGATCGATCCCACCAGTATGCCCAGCCGGTCATCCACCGCGAGACTGGCGCCGCCGCCCTGTTCGAACGCCAGTGAGCTGATAAACAGGCTCATGGTAAAACCTATGCCGCACAACATGGATACCCCGTACAGCTGCAGCCAGCTGGCATTGTTCGGCAGTTTGGCGATACCCAGCTTGATGGCGATCCAGGAAAAACCGAACACACCGATCTGGTTACCGAAAAACAATCCGGCGGCGATGCCCAGGGGTACCGGATGATACAGGGACTCCAGGGTCAGTCCGGTGAATGAAATGCCGGTATTGGCGAACGCAAACAACGGCAATATGGCATACACCACCGCCGGGTGAAGATCATGCTCCAGCAGTTCCAGCTGGGTCTTGGATTCACCCGCCTGTTTCCTGTAGGGAATAAAAAATGCCGTCAGCACGCCGGCCAGGGTGGCGTGCACACCGGACTTGAGCACCGCCGCCCAGAGCACCAGGCCGACCAGTAAATAGGGTGTTAGCGACAGCACGCCGCGCCGGTTCATGGCACATAAAATCACGATGGCTGCTGCGCCAATGGACAGGGAAAACAGCGACAAATCCGAGGTATAAAAAATGGCAATGATAACGATGGCGCCCAGGTCGTCGACAATGGCCAGGGTCATCAGGAACAGTTTCAGCGTATTCGGCACGCGACTGCCCAGCAGGGCCAGTACCGCCAGCGCAAAGGCGATATCGGTCGCGGACGGGATGGCCCAGCCTCGCATGGCTACCGGGTCGCCCCAGTTGATATAGGCATAAATAATGGCCGGAATGGCCATGCCGCCGACGGCGGCGATGACCGGCAGGATCACCCGCGCCGGCTCCGACAGCTCGCCACCCAGCACTTCGCGCTTCAGCTCCAGACCGATGAGGAAAAAGAAAATGGCCATCAGCCCG
>DATCSZ010000014.1:0-1007 GCA_036568205.1 Pseudomonadales bacterium | reverse complement strand
CGGCGACAATCAGATTGCCGTCATTATCGAAATCCAGACCCAGCGGCCGGCCACCGGTATTAGCCAGCAGATCCGCATTGTTGCCGTCAGCATCAAACCGCACCAGTCGGCCATCTTCATAGCCGACAAACAGATTGCCGGCTGCGTCCACCGCCACATCTTCCGGCCCGACCCCTTCGCCCTCGCCAAGGCGAGTCAGCCCGGCAAGACGGTCGTTGATGACGTAGTCGCCAGTCAGGGCCGGTGCAGCGGGGGCCTGCCAGGCCACCGGCTCAATCGGCACCGGCCAGAACAGCAGATAGGCCATTAAGGCGGCTAGTACAGCGGCTGAGATTTGCATGGCAGATAGTCGCATGGATGTGTCTCCTGATCAGAGCTGGCAGTGTAGAAGAGGCCTGCGTCATTGCAAGCGACCAGCCTGTGGCATACTCGGGCAGATGAGCGACGGGCGAGGAGGTTGTATGACGTTTCTGACAAGGGCCACGCTGCTGTTGCTGGTGTTGATGAGCGCGGCCTGCGATCAGCCGCCGCAGACCAGCTCGACAGCAGCTGTTGATGCTGTCGTTGCCTCAGCGCCAGAACCTTATGTGGAACGTGGCGACCTGCCGGCCCTGCGTCAGCATGGAGTGCTGCGTTTGCTGGCGCCGACGTTCGACGAAGACCCGTCCTTGCCGCGGGACGGCATGCCGCTGGCCAGTTATCGGGAAACCGCCGAAGCCTTCGCCCGTTCTCTTGATCTGCAGCCCCAATGGATTCTGGTCGAGGACTTTGCTGCCCTGTCACAGGCACTACTCAATGGTCACGGTGACCTGATTGTCACCAATATGACCCGCACTGATGCCCGCGATGATTTGCTGACATTCAGTGTACCACTGGCCATCGTTGATGAGGTGCTGATCCTGCCAGCCGCTTCGACGGCCTCCACGCTGGAGGATCTCGGTGCGCTGCAGATTGCCGTGCCCGCTGGCACCGCCTGGCAGGACACGGTGCAGCAGCTGGCCGCCCGT
>DATCSZ010000013.1:0-29009 GCA_036568205.1 Pseudomonadales bacterium | reverse complement strand
GTTACCATCCTGCTGTTTATTGTCGGCCTGAAGCTGGATCTGCACCTGGTGCGCCATCTCGGACCGGTGGCACTGGCCACCGGACTTGGCCAGCTCGGCTTTACCATCGTGTTCGGTTTCATGATTGGCCTGCTGCTGGGGCTGGACATCACGGCTTCGGCCTATATTGCCGTGGCGCTGACTTTCTCCAGCACCATCATCATCGTCAAGTTGCTGTCGGACAAACGGGAGATCGACAGCCTGCATGGCCGTATCGCGATGGGTTTCCTGATCGTGCAGGACATCGCCGTGGTCATCGCCATGATGGCACTGGGTTCCAGCAGTGCCGCCACGGATATGCCGGCGGCAACACTGTTGCTGACGATTGTGCTGAAGCTTGTCGCTGCGGTTGTGCTCATCCTGCTGGCAATGAAATACCTGTTGCCGCGGCTGATGCAGCTGATTGCCAGATCACAGGAACTGCTGCTGGTATTTGCGCTGGCCTGGGGCACACTGCTGGCCGCCGGAGGTGAACTGCTGGGGTTCTCCAAGGAAGTCGGCGCTTTTCTGGCCGGGTTTTCGATGGCCTCAACGGCATTTCGTGAGGCGATTACCGCCCGCCTTTCCAGCCTGCGTGATTTTCTTTTGCTGTTTTTCTTTATTGACCTTGGCGCCAAATTTGAACTGGGCAGCCTCGGTGATGCACTGCTGCCGGCCATCATTTTTTCGCTGTTTGTACTGATCGGCAACCCGCTGATTGTCATGGTCATCATGGGTTATATGGGTTACCGCAAGCGCACGGCATTTATGGCCGGCCTGACAGTGGCACAGATCAGTGAATTCTCGATTATTTTTGTGGCGATGGGCATCAGCCTCGGTCATGTCAGTGAGCAGGTACTGAGTCTGGTGACCCTGGTCGGTCTGGTGACCATTGCCCTGTCAACCTACATGATTTTGTATTCCGGCCAGCTTTACCTGCTGCTTGAGCCATGGCTGGGCATGTTTGAGCGGCGGCGGCCTTACCGCGAACAACAACATGAAAATGAGCTGGCCAAAAACCTGGCTGCCGACCTGATTGTGTTTGGCATGGGGCGTTACGGCAAACGGCTTGCACGCGATCTGGCAGCACACGATATCAGGGTACTGGGTGTCGACTTTGACCCGGAAATCATCAAGCATTGCCAGCAGCAAAACCTGACCGTGTTTTTCGGTGATGCAACCGACCCTGCCCTGCTCGAATCATTGCCGTTATCGCAAGTCAGCCATGTTATCAGCACCCTGTCAGACAACAGCCAGCACCTGATGCTGTTTCACAACCTGAAACAGCATGGCTATAACGGCCGGTTTATGGCCACCGCCCACCAGCCGGACAACCTGCTGCAGCTGCACCATGCCGGCATTGACCATGTGTTTGTGCCATTACACGATGCCGCTGACCATGCTGCACATGTTATCAAGCAGATACTGGGCAACAAATCATGACTGCATCGCCGACAGCACTTCCTCGGGAATCGGCTGCAGGCGCTTGTTGCTGTCCATGCAGACCATTTCGATATCACCGATAACTGCCGGTTTTTTGGCACCCGGCCGCCACACTTCCTGCCGCCACAGGGTACGGTACTTGCCATCCAGCCGGTAGCTGGTACGGATGTCACAGACCTCGGCAAACTCGACACCATCCTGGAACGTCATTGTGGCCTTGTAAACGGCAAAGCCCAGGCCCTTCTCGTTCCACAGGCGTGCCAGCCGGTTGCTGTCGATGACATGCTCACGCGCACGCTCAAAATACTTGAGGAAGTTGGGGTGGTAAACCACGCCGGAATGGTCAGTGTCCTCGTAATAAATCTGGACCGGGAAATGATAGATCTTGCTGTCTTGCATGATGATTTACTCTGGAATCGGGCCGCCATGGCACACAATGCGCCAAATCTGCCATTTTATAAAAGCCGCCGGAAAAAAGCAGCCACAACAGTAGTGGCATAAAAAAACCGGCCACATGGGCCGGTTTTTCAGCAGACCGGATAATCAGAAGCTGTAGTTGTAACCAACACTGAAGATCGAGGCGCCGGTTGACGTCAGCTCACCGCTGAAGGTGGTGCCAAAGGCACTGGTTTCATTCACATCAACCGAGTTGCCATCAATGTACAGGAAAGCCACATCAATGCTGCCCAGATCGTCCAGATCATAACTGCCGCCGATGCTGTACCAGTTACGGTCGGCATCCGGGATGGTCAGCGTGCGCTTGTCATCTTTCACCGGCGACTCGTCATAACCGTAACCGACACGGACAGTCAGCTTATCCAGTGCCTTGAACTCCGCTCCGATCGAATAACGCCAGGCATCCTGCCAGTCCTCGTCTTTCAACAGACGGGCACCGGCATTGTCAATCTTGGCAGTCAGGGTACGGAAGGTATGCCAGCCGGTTTTCTGGATGCCGGCCATCAGGCTCAGGCGTTCATTGTACTGGTGTACCAGGCCCAGTTCATACATTTCCGGCAGGTGCACGGTCAACGTGCCGGTAAAGTTTTGCGGGCCAAGGCCAGGCACAAACAGGATCATGTCACCATCAAGATCCAGGTTGACCCGTGACTGGTAACGCAAGCCCATGGTAGTGGCATCAGAAATCGCCCACTGCACACCCAGATGATAACCGAAGGCATCACCATCCCCATCCAGGTCCAGTGCTGTTGTGCCGGCAGGAATGGTGCCACCGCTGCCAAGGGTAATCGCCGGCGTGGTGCTGTTCTTGATCTTGCCTTCACCGTAGATGTAGTTGATACCAACACCTACCGTGACGTTTTCAACCGGCTTGTAGGAAACCGTTGGCGTCAGGTAATAAGTCTTGATTGAGGTCTCTTCTGCAAATTCGGAGGCCATGTATTGGCTGCCGTAGTCAGTCGACAGGCCAAAATAACTGTTCAATGACAGGCCGACTGCCCACTGCTCATTGATTGGCTGGATATAATACAGGCCCGGTACTGAAGCACTGGGCGCCACATCCTCGGCATCGGCATTGAAGACACCATTGACCTGTCCTTCAACATCCACATCCGGATCAATATGATGGTAAACCACGGACACAGAGGCCTTGTCAAAGGCACCCATCGCGGCCGGGTTGCGCGCCATGGCAGCCGCGGTATCGCTCATCGCCGGCTCGCCGGCCTGGGCACGGCCCATGGCGGTGACGCTGAATTCATTCAACTGGAACCCGGCACCAAAAGCCATCGGCGCCACCAGCACACTGCCCAAACCGAGAAATCGAAGTGTCTGTTTCATTGTCTGATCCTTTGTTGGTTTTATTAAAAGCAAGCACAGTCATTGTTGGTGTTGTGATTACTTCCGTTTCGGCACACCGGCTTCCAACCCCAGTCAGCAGCCCGCTTGACAGCAGACATTAACATATTGCCATGTTCTGCGCCAACACCGACTGCGCCATCAAAGTGCATGACCGGCATCTTCCAGACAATACTAGCACGCAGCGTTATTTCTGCCTGTTATTGCTGTGGTTTTGTGGCTTGCCCGCTGCTGGTGCAGCCGAACGACGGCGGCGACCACTGCGCTGGCCATCCCTTGAAGGGGCTGTTGACTGGCCTTTTGTTGCTGGCCGCCGGTTATTGCCAGTCGCCGGTTTTTTTCCCACCGCCGGTCGCAGCGGCAATGAAGCCGGCAGGTTATGACTGCACTCAAAGCCGTCAATTTCCTCGCGCGGCAGATG
Source organism: Pseudomonadales bacterium (assembly GCA_036568205.1). GTDB lineage: Bacteria > Pseudomonadota > Gammaproteobacteria > Pseudomonadales > DT-91 > DATCSZ01. The sequence continues at coordinate 25,315 of DATCSZ010000013.1, read as the reverse complement.
CTTGCCCAGCAGCTGCTCAATCGCACGCAGCTGGTCTATCTCGTCAGCACTGACCAGCGACACAGCCGTACCGGTAGCGCCGGCACGACCGGTACGGCCAATACGGTGCACATAGTCTTCCGCCACATTGGGCAAATCGAGGTTAACCACCTGCGGCAGGTCATCAATATGCAGGCCACGCGCGGCCACATCGGTGGCTACCAGAATGGCCACCTTGCCGCGTTTGAAATCATTCAGGGCCGCTGTGCGCTGCGACTGGGACTTGTTGCCATGCACGGCAGCAGCAGCAATACCGAGTTTGTTAAGCCGGGTGGCCACCTTGTTGGCACCATGCTTGGTCCGGCTGAACACAATCGCCTGGTGCCAGTTACGTTGCTTGATCAGGTGTACCAGCAAATCCACCTTGTTGGCCTTGTCAACCGGATACACCCATTGCTCCACCTGGTGGCTGGAGGTTTCCTTCGGCGCCACATCCACTTCCAGCATCTGGCCGGTGAAACCTTTTGCCAGCTCACGGATGGCCGGCGAAAAAGTGGCAGAAAACAGCAGGTTCTGGCGTTTGGCCGGCAGCAGCTCAAGAATACGGCGAATATCGCGGATAAACCCCATATCCAGCATACGATCCGCCTCGTCCAGCACCAGTGTCTGCACCTGGTCAAAACGGATGGCATTCTGCTGGTATAAATCCAGCAGCCGGCCCGGCGTGGCAACCAGCAGGTTAACGCCGGAACGCAGGCGCTGCATTTGCGGGTTGATTTTTACCCCGCCATACACAACGGCAATTTTCAGGCGACCATGCCGGTTGTACTCACAGGCATTGTCATGCACCTGAATGGCCAGCTCACGGGTTGGCGCCAGAATCAGCACCTGGCAACGATTGGCCGGCACTGCCGGCGCAGCCTGCAGACGCTCCAGCAAGGGCAATACAAATGCGGCCGTTTTACCGGTGCCTGTCTGGGCTTTTGCCAGCACATCACTGCCTTTGAGAATGGCAGGAATCACCGCTGTCTGGATCGGGGTCGGCTTTTCATAACCCTTGCCGGCGACTGCTTGCAGCAATGCCGGTGACAGGCCGAGTTGTTGGAATGACATAATACTCCGGGTTGCGCCAGGGCGCGTTAACAAGAAAAGGCGCACGCAGGCAGCATGCACCGTGATCACCACATAAAAACGCTTACAGATTGACCAGCTTTACCATCGACGGGCTGTCATCGTCAGCCTCTGTCCAGGCATTACCGGCAGAAGAATGTGCGCCGATTACGCCATCATCAAAATCATAATCGGCACGCGCAGTACTGCGATCAATGGCGAGATTTTCAAAATCAAACAGGCGACTGTCAGCCAGCTGTGATGGTGCAACATTCTGCAATGCAGAAAAAACCTGCTGGGTGCGGCCGGGCTGGATACGTTCCCAGTCCTGCAACATTTTCTTGATCGCCTGGCGCTGCAGGTTTTCCTGCGAACCACACAGGTTACAGGGGATGATCGGGAACTGGCGACTGTCGGCATAGCGGGCAATGTCTTGCTCGGCACAATATGCCAGCGGGCGGATCACCACATTGCGTCCGTCATCAGAGCGCAGCTTGGGTGGCATTGCCGACAGGCGCCCACCGTAAAACATGTTCAGAAACAAGGTCTCGACAATATCATCACGGTGATGCCCCAGCGCCATCTTGCTGGCACCGATTTTTTCGGCAAAGGCATACAGGCTGCCGCGCCGCAAACGTGAACACAGGCCGCAGGTGGTCTTGCCCTCGGGAATTTTTTCTTTCACCACACTGTAGGTGTCTTTTTCGAGAATGTAATACTCGATACCCAGCTGCTCCAGCCAGGCCGGCAATACATGTTCAGGAAAGCCGGGCTGTTTCTGGTCCAGGTTAACTGCCACCAGCTCAAAATTGACCGGCGCACTTTTCTGCAGACTGATCAGGATATCCAGCAGGGTGAAGGAATCCTTGCCACCGGACAGGCAGACCATGACCCGGTCACCTTCACTAATCATCTGGTAATCAGCAATCGCCTGCCCCACCTGGCGACGCAGGCGCTTTTGCAGCTTGTTAAACTGGGTTTTCTCTTTCTTCGCCTTGTCCACACTCATCAGGCTTGCAACCGGTAACAAATAACCGCGCATTCTACCTGATTTGCTGCCGTGTTGCAGGCCTTGATGATGTTACTGTCATCTGCCGGCAAAACTTTGAATTTGCCGTGCGGCCGGCATAGAATGGCGGCTTGCCAAAAAGCCGGTCACCGCACTGTTAGCGGCTGCGCCAAGTTACTTTATTGAACCGTACCTGAGGACATGCATATCATGAAAAAACCTGTTCGCGTTACCGTTACCGGCGCTGCCGGCCAGATCGGCTATGCCCTGCTGTTCCGTATTGCTTCCGGCGCCATGCTGGGCACTGAACAGCCAGTGATCCTGCAACTGCTCGACATTACCCCGGCGATGGATGCCCTGAAAGGTGTTGCCATGGAACTGGACGACTGTGCATTCCCGCTGCTGGCCGGCATTGTTTGCACCGATGACCCGAATGTAGCGTTCAAGGACAGCGATTATGCCCTGCTGGTTGGTGCCCGCCCGCGTGGCCCCGGCATGGAGCGCAAGGATCTGCTGGAAGCCAATGCCGCTATCTTCTCGGTACAAGGCAAGGCTATTGATGCACACGCCAGCCGTAACATCAAGGTACTGGTGGTTGGCAACCCGGCCAATACCAATGCACTGATCACCCAGCGCAATGCACCATCCATTGATCCGCGCAACTTCACTGCCATGACACGCCTGGATCACAACCGCGCCATGACACAGATAGCCCAGAAAACCGGTGCCACCGTCAACCATGTCAAGTGCATGACCATCTGGGGCAACCACTCCTCCACCCAGTATCCTGACCTGTTCCACACCACGGTCGACGGCAAGCCGGCAATGGAGCTGGTAACACAGGACTGGTTCGCCAACGATTTCATTCCTACCGTGCAGCAACGCGGCGCAGCCATCATCAAGGCACGTGGCGCTTCATCAGCGGCATCTGCCGCCAATGCTGCCATCGACCATATGCGTGACTGGGCACTGGGTACCGGTGCCAATAACTGGGTATCCATGGGTGTTTACTCCGATGGCTCCTATGGCATCGACAAGGGCCTGATCTATTCCTTCCCGTGCCGCTGCCATAATGGTGACTGGGAAATCGTTCAGGGCCTGGACATCAATGATTTCAGCCAGCAAAAAATGAAGGCCACCGAGCAGGAACTGGCTGAAGAGCGTGATGCGGTCCAGCATCTGCTGCCATAACACTGCTAGCTGCACCACAAAAAAACCGCGATAGCCATCGCGGTTTTTTTGTGCCCGGGTTCAGGCGATTTCAAGCGCCAGGCTCAGCTGCTCACTCGCTGGCTGTTGCAGGCCAACTCCGACCCCAAGCAGCCGCACCGGCGCCGTCTTCCTGTGCCATGCATGCATCAGCAAAGCACGCCAGTCCTCTGACATCAACGTACTGCCGGCAATCTCGACACTGGTCGAGGAAAAATCCGCAAAGCGGATTTTCAAAAACCGTTTGCTGATCGCATAATCGCCATGCAAACCATCAAAACGCCGCTGCAAACGCAGCAACAAATCCGGCAAGGCCTGCTGGCATTCATCCAGTGTTGCCAGGTTAACCGCATACGTTTGCTCAACACTCAACGATTTGCGCACGCGGCTGGCAGAAACAGGGCGCATATCAATGCCACGGGAAAAATCAAAAAGCCGTTTGCCAAACACCCCGAACAGCTCACACAAGCGGCGCAGCTCCTGCCGCTGCAGGTCGGCGCAGCTATACACACCCAGCTGGTGCAGGCGAGCCAGTGTTGCCTTGCCAACACCGGGAATTTTTTCCACCGGCAAGGCGGCAACAAAACCATCAAGTTGCTGTGGCGCTATGACAAAACAGCCATCCGGCTTGTTCCAGTCACTGGCTACCTTGGCAAGAAACTTGTTTACCGACACACCGGCTGAAACCGTCAACCCGAGCTCCTCTTCAACCGATTTGCGAATATCGCGGGCCAGGGCTGTGGCCCGGCCAACACCCGTCACATCCAGATACGCCTCATCAATGGACACCGGCTCAATATGGTCACTGTAACGCTGCAAAATGGCGAACACCTCACCAGACACCTGCCGGTAAAGATCAAATCGCGGTGGCAACAACACCAGCCCCGGGCATCGACGCATGGCCTCTGCGGTCGGCATGGCGGAATGCAGGCCATAGCTGCGTGCCGGATAATTACAGGTTGCCAGTACACCGCGCGCCTGTGCCGGACCTCCCACAGCCAACGGCACATTACGCAAGTCGGGCTTGTCGCGCATTTCAACCGAGGCAAAAAAACTGTCGCAATCAATATGGATAATCTTGCGCATAACAATACTGTTTTTTTATACAGTTAATTACTGTAACGGATTCCAGTGCCACTGCCAACCGCAAAAACAAGCCACACTTTTTACATCAGCGCAAACTTTCTGGCGCCGGCCAACTGCCAACAAGATTTTTTGTCAGACAGGCGCCAATCGTTAACGACCCATGCTTTCTGCCCATATCAAAAAGCCGGCAAATTTTTTCAGTTTTTACTGTTTTTTTTATTAAATTCAATTACCCTGCTACCAACAGCTCATTTTTTGAGCTTATAATCAAAAGCAACATCAACTGACAATAACCAAGGTACTCTTATGGCAGCGCAAAAACCCGACCTGAACCTGATTGGCGAATTGCAGAAAGAACTGGAAAACATCAAGCAGAAACTGCTTACCGTTTCCGAAAAGGCGGTAGCCGAGTATGAAAAGGATGCCAAAAAACTGAAAGCGGAGATTGCCAAGGCACGCAAATCAGCCGACCAGCAAAAAAAGAAACTGGTAGCGCTGCGCAAAAAAATTCGTGCCGCCAGTGATGATGCAAAAAAGAAAATGCATGAAGAGGCTCATCGTGAAGCCGAAGCCGCCAGTCATGCTGCCCACGAAGCTGTTGACAGCCTGAAACACAGCCTCAGCGCAACCCGCGATGCGATGGAAGCGGCCAAAAAGCAGTGGAAAGAAACCATGACCACGCTGAAAGCAGAAAAAGCAGCCGCTGAAGCGCTGGCCAAAAAAGAAGCCCGCAAACTGAAGAAAAAAGCCAAAAAAGCCGTCAAGAAAAAGGCACCCGCCAAAAAGAAAGCCGCCAGTAAAAAAGCACCGGTCAAAAAAGCTGCAGCAAAAAAAGCCCCGGCTGCAAAAAAAGCGGCGGTAAAAAAAGCACCGGCCAAAAAGAAAGCCGTCAGCAAAAAAGCGCCAGCCAAAAAGGCACCGGCCAAAAAAGCAGCGGTAAAAAAGGCACCAGCCAAACGCAAGGCGCCAGCGCGTAAAAAAGCTGCCCCCGCTACCGCGCCTGCTGGCAACTGAAAAAACCTTACTCCCTGACAACAGGCAACTTCGGTTGCCTTTTTTATTTTCAAGACCATGACCGATAAAAAAAACATTGCCCTGAGCGAAACCCGATTCGGTGTAAAGATCCTTTCTTCACGCCATCCTGACATCCGCAAACTCAAGAAACAGCACCCCACCAGTATTCACGGCAACAAGCCATGGAAATCCAGTTTTCTGCTGATGGATTACTTTCGCCGCAACCCGCTGCCTGCCGGCAGCCGGGTCATGGAAATCGGTTGTGGCTGGGGGCCTGCCGGCATCTATCTTAACCGCTACCATGATTGCCAGGTCACGGCAATTGATGCAGACCCGGACGTTTTTCCTTTCCTGCAGCTGCATGCCGACATCAACAAGGCCAGCATTACATCCTGTACCCGCCGCTTTGAGGATATCCGCAAACGTGACCTGGCCGATATTGATGTACTGATCGCTGCCGATGTGTGTTTCTGGGATGAACTGACTGATACTCACCGCAAGCTGATCAAACGCGCCATCAATGCCGGTGTCAGCAAGATTGTCTATGCTGACCCGATGCGCTCACCGTTCCTGAGCCTGGCCGACATCTGTGCGGAAACGTATCACGCCGAATGTACCGAACTGGAACTGAAACGGTTCAAGGCGCGCGGCGCGCTGATGGTGATAGAAAATGCCTGATCAGGCGCCGGACAGAAAATCCTGCAACTGTGGTTTTAACATGCCTGCACGTTGCTGCAGCGGTTGATTGCTGTCCTGCCACTGCTGTAACAGCCTGTCGCTGCCGGCACCGCTGGCCAGCACCGGAAAAAGATCCTGCTCTTCACGCTGCTCATGATGCGCCATGACATGCTGGAAACGAAACTCGGCATCCAGCAATTCGAGCAACGCCAGCCGCCGGTAACGCCCGGCAAACGCATGATACTCCTGCAGACGATCTGACAGCTGCGCCATCATCGTCAGCAGTTTGTCATGCTCCTTGCGGTATACCGTTGTCGGCCAGCGCAGGCCGGGCTGCCCATCATGAGCTGACAGCAACGCATCGTTCTCGAAGTGGATATGGTTTTCCAGCAAGGCACAAAACATCTGCCAGCCGGTTTCAGCGAAGCTATCATGGCCCAGCAACAGGCATTCCTGGTGAATCAGGAACCATTGCTGCAGGTCGGCATGGCTGTCCTGCAAGGCCTGCTGCAAGCTGATTGGCATTATTCGGTAACAACAAGACGGATCCGGCCAAGCCGGCCGAAATCGGCCTGGTAGGCACAAGCGCTGGCCTTGATCATGGGTGTCATGGCGCCGGTCAGCAGCACCTGTCCTGGCTGGATGGTATAGCCCTGCTGCACCAGCTGGTTGACCATCCACAGCAAGGCTTTCCATTGCCCGCCATAAACACCGGCACTTTCCCCTTCGGCCACCAACTCATCTGCGCACTGCAGACGCACGCTAACATCATCAACATCACCGAACTGCTGCAATGGCTGCCAGTCACCCAGCACAAACAGGTACGCCATGGCATTATTGGCAATGATGTCCAGGCCATTAAAACCCGTGTCCTCAAAACTGAGGTCAGGCAACTCAATGGCCGGCGCCACCGCATCAACATGCTGTTTTAACTGGTTGATGTCCAGCGGCTGGCTGATCAGCGTGCTGACACGAAACGCCATCTCGGCTTCCAGCAACAAACCCCAGGCATCGGCAAGACGGATAACAGCTCGATCTGCATCAACCGCAGGCTCCAGCAGCACACCGGTAATCGGCGCATTGAGCCCGGCCTTTGCCGGTGCACCCGCACTCGTCAACCCGGCCTTGAAACCCACCACCCGTACATCATGGGTAAGCTGGTTACGGACATAGGCTTTCTGCAATTGGTAGGCACGCTCAATCCCCAGCTTCTTGTAGCGTTTGGAAAAGGCCACTGCGGCACGGCGCTCAGCCCTGGCCTGGGCATGCGCATCGGCCGGTTCATCCGCGTAAGCCATAACCGGCAACAACAGCAGGGATAACAGGCAGGCAAGGCTTATATTCTTCATATGCATGTCAAAAAAATTGCTAGGAACGTAAGGGCATAACAACGATACCACAATCCGCATCATCCACCTACGCCCCGACAGCATCAATTATCACATCAGCAGGCGGTTTCCTCGCCAGCCATTGTTCCGTAGAATGCCGGCAAATATCCGGAATCCTGACCCATGAGCAAAAAGACCCCCACCGTTGGTTTTGTGTCCCTCGGCTGCCCCAAGGCGCTGGTTGACTCCGAACGCATTCTCACCCAGCTGAAACTGGACGGCTACGGCATCGTGCCACATTATGATGACGCTGACATAGTGGTAGTCAATACCTGCGGTTTTATTGACAGCGCCAAACAGGAGTCGCTGGACGCGATCGGTGAGGCACTGGCAGAGAATGGCAAGGTGATCGTCACCGGCTGCATGGGAAAGGACGCTGAACTGATACGCAGCGCCCACCCAAAGGTGCTGGACGTGACCGGCCCGCAGGCTTATGAAGCCGTGGTCGGCGCGGTACACCAGCACGTACCGGTCAACAGCCGGCATGACCCGTTTATCGACCTGGTGCCACCGCAAGGCATCAAGCTGACCCCCCGTCATTATGCCTATCTGAAAATTTCTGAAGGTTGCAACCATCGCTGCAGTTTCTGCATCATTCCGTCACTGCGGGGTGATTTGGTCAGCCGGCCAATCGGCGAGGTGATGGATGAAGCCGAGCGCCTTGCCAATGCCGGCGTGCGTGAACTGATGATTATCTCGCAGGATACCAGTGCCTACGGTGTGGACCTGAAATACCGCACCGGTTTCTGGCAGGGACGGCCGTTGAAAACCAAAATGGATGCACTGTGCCAGGCACTTGGCGAACTCGGCATCTGGGTACGGCTGCATTATGTCTACCCTTACCCGCATGTCGATGACATTATCCCGCTGATGGCGGAAGGCCGCATCCTGCCCTACCTGGACATTCCCTTCCAGCATTCCAGCCCGGAGCTGCTGAAAAAAATGAAGCGCCCCGCCGCCACGGAAAACACCCTGGCACGGATCAAAAAATGGCGCCAGATCTGCCCTGAACTGACCATCCGTTCCACCTTTATTGTCGGACACCCCGGCGAGACCGAACAGGACTTTGAACACCTGCTGAATTTCCTTGATGAAGCACAGCTGGATCGTGTCGGCTGTTTCCAGTACTCACCGGTTGAAGGTGCTGCCGCCAATGCCCTGGCTGGTCACGTCCCCGATGCGCTGAAGCAGGAACGCTGGGACCGGTTCATGGAAAAACAGCAGCACATTTCCCGTGCGCGGCTGGCACAAAAAGTCGGCAGTCGCCAGGCAGTAATCATTGATGAAGTCGACGAGGAAGGGGCTATCGGCCGCTCCATGGCCGATGCGCCTGACATTGATGGCCTGGTCTACCTGAACAACGAGTTTGATGTAGCCCCGGGTGATATCGTCGACGTGGCGATTACCCACAGTGATGATTATGACCTGTGGGGCGAACTGTAAAACAATGAACCTGTTGCTGCTTGATGACACGGACTTTGCATCCGCCGATACCGCAACAGTCACCGGCCAGCGTCTGGAACATTGCCACAAGATACTGAAAAGCCGACCGGGTGACACACTCGCCGTCGGCCGGCTGAATGGCATGGCAGGCCGCGCCATCGTCACCGGCATCAACAGCCAGCAGCTGCAACTGGCGGATATCACGCTGGACCAGCCACCGCCAGCACCACTGCCACTGACCGTGATTCTGGCACTGCCACGGCCACAGGTGCTGAAACGCGTGCTGCACAATATCGCTGAATTCGGCATCAAGCAACTGCACCTGATCCACTGCCACAAGGTGGAAAAAAGCTACTGGCAGTCGCAGGCATTACAGGCTGACCAGATACTGGCACAACTGAAGAACGGCCTGATGCAGGCCAAAGATACGCAACTGCCCGAGATCCACCAGCATCGTGATTTCCACCGGTTTATCCGCCATCAGCTGCCGCCACTGCTGGACGGACGCCAGGGCTGGATTGCCCACCCGTATGGCAACACGGCAGCAACCGTCAGGCACCATGGCGAACAGCTGGTGGCGATCGGCCCGGAAGGCGGATTCATTGATGATGAGGTCGCTGCCTTTGAACAATGCGGTGTCCGGCGCATCAGTATCGGCAGCCGCATTTACCGGGTAGAAAATGCCCTGACACTGCTGACTGCACGGCTCAGCACCACAACCGCCCTGCCATAACGGATTTCTTATGCTGAATAAACTATTGCGGATAGCCCTGCCACTGCTGATTCTGGCCACTGCCATTGCAGTGGCCATGACCCTGCGATCAATGGACAAGCCGGCACAGAAACGCCCGGCTGCTGTCAACCTGCCGGGTGTCAGCACACTCACCGCCAGGGCAGAAGATATCCGTTTTAGCCTGCCTGCCCGCGGCATGGTCAGCGCACGTCGCCAGACCCAGCTCAGCAGCGATATCACCGGCATTGCCAGCCGTATATACCCGGTTTTTGCCAATGGCGCGGTGATTGCGCGCGGCGAGCCCCTGCTGGCAATTGATGACAGTCACTACCGGCTGGCCGTTGACCAGGCACTGGCCGCACAACTGGAGGCGCGACTGGACCTGGAAGACAAACAGGCACGCTTTGCCGATGATACCCTGATCCTGAAACAGGCCCGTGCACGTTTCGCTGCTGCTGACAGCGCCCTCGAAAAAGCCCGTCAGGACCTGGCCAAGACCGTCATCCGTGCACCGTACAATGCCGTCATCCGTAACAAGGCAATTGATCAAGGCCAATATCTTGCGCCCGGCAGCACTATCGCCACACTGTATGGCATCGACCAGGCCGAGGTGCGGCTGTCAGTTACGCCGGACGACATCCTGTTGATTGCACCGCAGCTGTTTGACCGCCTGCAACTGGACAACCGGATCACGCTGACCGCCAGCATCGGTGGCAAACCACAGCAACGTACCGCCGATCGTGCCCGCCTGGAAGGCGCACTGGATACCGTCACCCGCAGTTACTATATTACCGCCGAGCTGGATGACCCGCTGGCGCTGCAAAGCGATCTTGCGCCACTGCCGCTGGGTACGTTTGTCAGTGCAGACATTGAAGCACAGCCGGTAAGCCGCGCATTTCGCCTGCCATTGTCGGTAATCCACAACAACAACCATGTCTGGCTGCTGGATAACGGACGACTGAAAAAACAGCCGGTGGTCATTCTCTATCGCGAGGCGCAGCATGTTATTGTCAGCGCCGGCCTGGCCGATGGTGACCAGGTCGTCAACAGCCGCCTGGACATCATGATTGACGGCATGCCGGTCAACGCGGTACAGCCATGAACACGCTGCACAGCAAATACAAGGGGCCGATCGCATGGATGGCCTGCAACCCGATTGCCGCCAACCTGCTGATGCTGCTGGTGATGGTCGCCGGCATTTATGCCATTGCCACCATCAAAAAAGAGGTATTCCCGAGCTTTCCATCGGAAACCCTGACCATTACCGTGCCCTATCCCGGCAGCTCACCGGCCGAGGTTGAAGAAGGCGTCATTATCAAGATCGAGGAAGCCATCGCCGACATTCCCGGTATCAAGGAAATACGATCACAGGCCACCGAAGGCAGTGCAGTGATTACTGTCGATATCCTGCCGGGACTGGATATCAACGATACCCTGAACAAGGTCAAGACCCGCGTCGATGCGATCAGCTCACTACCGGCCGAGGCAGAACAGCCGATTATTGAGGAAATGTCCGGTCGCACCCAGGTGCTTAGCCTGACGCTTGCCGGGCCGCTGGATGAACAGCAACTGAAACAACAGGGCGATGAGATCCGCGAGCGCCTGCTGCAACTGCCGTCACTGACCCAGGTCAGCATACTCAGCGAACGCGAGTATGAAATCAGCATCGAGCTGTCAGAACATGCACTGCAGGCTTATGGCCTGCGCTTTGATGATGTGGTGCGGCGTATCCAGCAACAGTCGCGGGACTTGCCCGGTGGCAGGTTGCGTACCAGCGCGCAAAACTTCACCCTGCGCTCAACCGGCCAGGCCCGTAACCGTGCCGATTATGAACAGCTGATCGTGCTGCAACAGGACAATGGCAGCCAGCTGCGCCTGAAAGATATTGCCAGCGTGAACGATGGATTCAGCGAACAACCGATCCTGACTGAATTCAACAATCAGCCCGCCATTACACTGCAGGTCGACCGGATCGGTGAACAAAGTGCACTGGCCATCAGCCGTGATGTCCGGCAACTGGTCGAAACACTGAATAGCAGCCTGCCCGAAGGGGTCTCCCTGACTGTGTGGGCTGATCGCACTACTGTCCTGAAAGGCCGTATCGAATTACTGCTGAACAGTGCCATGCAGGGCGCCCTGCTGGTCATCATCGCGCTGTCGCTGTTCCTGCGCCCCCAGCTGGCCTTCTGGGTCGTGGTTGGTGTGCCGTTCTGCTTTCTCGGCGCCCTGGCGTTAATGGGCACCCCGTGGATTGGCCATTCCATCAACGTTATCTCACTGTTCGGCTTTATCCTGGTGTTAGGCATCGTGATTGATGATGCGATTGTCACGGCAGAAAGCGCCTTCTACACACTGGAGAAGGAAAATGATGGCATCAACAGCATTATCAAGGGCGTACGTAATGTTGCCACGGCCACTGTATTCGGCGTCATCACCACCATTATTGCCTTTCTGCCCATGCTGTTTATGACTGAAGGCATCAGCCGCCTGTTTGTTTCGGCAGCCACCGTGGTGGTGTTATGCCTGGCACTGTCGATCATCGAAACCAAGTTCATCCTGCCAGCCCACCTGCGCCACATCCGCATTCGCCAGGCCAGCGATTATACCAATCCGTTAGCGCACGGCTTTATCCGCTTCCAGGACTTTTTCAGCCAGGGGCTGCTGCGCTTTGCCGAATACCGTTACCGCCCCTTCCTGCAGCGTTGCCTGGCCTACCGTTATATCACGCTGGCGGTGTTTGTCGGCTTTCTGTTGATCAGCAGCCAGCTGGTGCCATCCGGCCTGCTGCGCTTTATCTTTTTTCCCAACGTGCCATCGGATTTCATCACCGTCAATCTGGAAATGCCGCGCAGCACCCATTACAGCATTACCCACCAGTATGCCGAAACCATTCGTGATGCCGGCTGGACACTGAACGAGCGTTACCGCCAGGTGACTGGCGAGGATCGTGACGTGATTGATAACCTGTCGCTAATCGCCAATACCGACAGCAGCGCCGAAATCAGGGTTGCCCTGATCCCCAGCACCGAACGCGATATCACCTCGGTGGCAATGGTTAACTGGTGGCGTGAGGCACTGGGTGAGCTGCCCGGCATCAAGTCACTGACATTTGACGGCAATGCCGGTCGCAACAGCCTGCCGATCAACCTGCGTTTTGAAAGCGATAATCTGGATACGCTGCGCCTGCTGGCCAGCGAGGTCAAGCAGGCGCTGGGCAACTATGAGGGGCTGTTCGACATCAATGACAGCTTTGACAGCGGCGCACGTGAGCTGGATATTCGCATCAGTGAACAAGGACGTGCGCTGGGGCTTGGCCAGGCCGAGCTGGCTCGCCAGGTACGCCAGGCATTTTTTGGCGCCGAGGTACAACGGTTCCAGCGTGGCCGGCATGAGGTGCGGGTCTATGTGCGTTTCCCGACCGATCAGCGCAACAGCATCAATACCCTTGAATCGATGTGGATACGGCTGCCGGATGGCTCCGAAGCACCGTTCTCACAGCTGGCATGGATTGAAAACCGGGAAGCGATCAGCACCATCAACCGTATCGACCGGCAGCGGGTGGTCAATGTCACGGCCAACCTCGACAAGGCCCGTCATGAACCTGGCCGTATTCTTGCCGACCTTCAGGCTACGGTACTGCCGGACATTCTGGCACGCTACCCGGACGTCGACTACCAGCTGGCCGGCGAGGCCGAGGAACAGCAGGGCAATGTCGAGGTCATGCTGCTGACCAGCCTGATCATGCTGATGATGATTTATTCGGCACTCGCCATTCCGCTGAAGTCCTGGTTGCAGCCACTGCTGATCATGTCGGTCATCCCGTTCGGCATCCAGGGTGCGTTAATCGGCCATTTGCTGATGGGCAAGGAAATCAGCGTTATTTCAATTGTCGGCATCGTGGCGCTGGCCGGCATTGTCGTCAACGACAGCCTGGTGCTGATTGACTACATCAACCAGAAAATGCGCCAGGGCGAAAGCTGGCGCCAGGCGGTAGCCTTTGCCGGTGAGCGGCGATTCCGTGCCGTCATCCTGACATCGGCAACCACCTTTCTCGGCCTGCTGCCCATCCAGCTGGAAACCTCCATCCAGGCACAGTTCCTGAAACCGATGGCAATCTCGGTCGCCTTCGGGGTATTGCTGGCCACGGTGGTGACCTTGTTGCTGGTGCCGGTACTGTGCTACATCGCCGATGACCTGCGCCTGCTGTGGCACAAGGCATGGCACAGGCTGCACGGCAGGATGCCGGCGGACAGTTGATCAGGGCTTGTTGTCAACCGCCTTCAGGCGATCAAGAAACTGTTCCAGTGCAATGGTGTCGGGAAAGTCCAGATCATAGGCGTTGTGAAAAAAAACACTGATGCGACACAAGTCATCATCAATGACTACCGTATAACCATCCACATCAGCACGTGCTGTCAGGCCGGCCAGCTGCCAGCTGCCGTCATCCCGCCTGACGCCATCACGGGTAATCCTGTCAAAAACACGCAACACCTGGTGAATATCGGGTTTATGCTCCATCGGTTTCTCCTCTTTCTGTACCGCAAGCTGTCACCGGGTCTGCCAGTCACTGAGACCATAACGTGACAGTATACGCTCAAGTTCGCCGCTTTCACGCAAACGGCGCATGCCCTCATCCAGTATACGGATATAATCCGCCCCGGCGGCTACTGCCGGTGAGCAGGCAATATACAGTGGATCAGCCGCATCCAGCCGGTCCACCTCATGCACACTGCCGCTCAGCCCCATTGCCGCCAGCGTTGCCTGCATGACAACCACCGACTCAATCAGCAAATCCAGCCTGCCGGCCAACAGCATCTGGATATTGCGTTGTAGCGGCTGGTTACCACGCGCAGTGTGTACCCAGTGACTGTCAGCATTATCGGCAACAAATCGGTCAATCTCACTGCCATAACTGTAACTGGCAATCACGCCGATGCGTTTGTTGTACAGTGAACGCATGTCTTCATAACGCCAGTCTGATGCTGCCCCAGCAGCAAAAAAGCCGATGGTATCCAGGCCAAAACTGTGTTCAGGAAACAGCAGGTCCGGCGCATCACTTTTATAGGCACCGACGACACAATCAATCGTGCCTTCTCGCACCCCGGCCAGACTGCGTTCCCAGTTGAGCAAGCGGTAATCCAGTGCCAGCCCCTGCTCAGCAAAAATCTGCCGGGCAATCTCGATCATGTAACCCGGCTGCAGGGCATCCGGCTGGCCATTATAGGGATACCAGGGATCGGCCCGCAGGCTGACCGTATCCGCCATCACCGGCACCACCAGCGTCATCAGCAGCAGGCATGACAGCCGCCTCATTGCGCTTTTCTCATTGACAAAAACATCAGGATTTCTTCCAGTGCCGTGATACTGACCGGCTTGGCAAGATACTCATCCATACCGGCATCCAGTGCCAGCTGCTGGTGTTCAACGGTGTGATGCGCAGTCAATGCAACAATATAAACCTGCTCAACCTCTTCCAGCTTTTCCCACTGACGGATTGCCTGTGTGGCAGAAAAGCCGTCCATAAACGGCATTTCACAATCCATCAGTATCACATCCAGGCTGTCACTGGACATCTTGTATATATCCAGTGCCTGCTTGCCATTGCTGGCGATCTGGTAATTAACGCGAAACTGTTCCAGCATCGCCCTTATCACCGCAACATTCATGTCATTGTCTTCGGCAACCAGCACATTGAGCGCTGACAGATCGGCAAAACGTCGTGGCTGTGGCGCCGGCTCACAATAACCTAACAGGCTTGCCATGGCATGCTGTAGCCGGCGCGGAGTCAACGGTTTGGACAAGGCTGCAGACACCATCAGCCGTTCAATATCTGCATCATTCAGGGTATCGGCCATTGCTGACAGCAGGATCACCGGCGTTTCACGATAGCGATCCTGCTCACGCAACCATTGAATCAGCATAATGCCGCTGCCATCGGGCAAGCCCATGTCAATCATGAACACATCGACCGGCGGCATTTGCCCGCTTACCAGCTGCCGGCATTCCGCCAGTGAGCCACAATGGGAAAAGACCATGTTGTCGGTCTGTGCATAGGTGGCCACCATGCTGGCAAACAGCTTGTCATCATCGACCAGCAGCAGATGCTTGCCTGCCAGATGCTCACGCATGGCGGCCACATGTGCCTGGTCATGCTGCACATCCTGTTGCAAGACTACCAGCGGCAGACAGAACCAGAATTCCGCCCCCTGGCCCGGCGCGCTGTCGACCCCCATCTCGCCGCCCATCATGCCAACCAGCCGTTTGCAGATGGCAAGACCCAGGCCGGTGCCGGATTGCCCCTGCTTGCGTCCCTGGGCAGCCTGCTCGAACGGCTCAAACAACAGGGCCTGGCTGTCAGCTTCTATGCCACACCCGCTGTCGGCTACGGCAAAACGCAGCAGCGTGCGGCCGTCAGACTGGTCACCGATCACCGAAACCGTCAGGCTGATATAACCCTGCTCGGTGAACTTCAGCGCATTGCTGAGCAGGTTGAGCAGGATCTGGCGGATACGCAGTGCATCGCCACGCAAAAAGCGCGGCACATCCACCGGTATCATGACCAGCAAATTGATGCCTTTTTCCTTCACCGAGGCGGTGTACAACTGGGCACATTCCTCAATCAGGTTTTCCAGCTCAAAGTCATTGCTGGCCAGCTCCAGCTTGCCAGCCTCTATGCGGGAAAAATCCAGGATATCATTGATGATCGCCAGCAATGTTTCACTCGACTGCTTGACGATAGACAGGTAGTAGGCCTGTTTTTTATCCAGCTGGCCCAGCTCAATCAAACCCAGCATACCGATAATGCCATTCATCGGGGTGCGGATCTCATGGCTCATGGTGGCCAGAAAACGGCTTTTGGTCTGGCTGGCAGCCTCGGCCTCTACCCGCTGCTGCATTAAACGGATCTGTTGTTTCTGCTGCGCCAGCAGGTCACAGTGCATCTGGTTGATGGCAATGACCACCGCATCCAGCTCATCCGGCACATGGCGACGATGACGTTTCAGCTGCAACGGTTCGATCTGCTCATCCAGCCGCAGTGACTGGGTATAGGTGGAGATCCGGTCAAGATGACGGGTCAACAACTGTTTGATCAGCAGAAGGACAATACCGGTGATGACAAAAATGGTGATGGCGGTACTGAGGATGATAAAGCGGGCACCCTGCCAAAGGCGCTGATAAACCCCGTCAAGACTGGCCAGAACGGTCAGCTCACCAAGCTTGTCGTGATCAAGATGGTTGCTGACAATGTCCACCTTGCTGACCAGATGCTGGCCAGTGGCCGGCCGGCGACCGCTACTGATCAGCCGCTGACTGCCATCCCAGTTATTGGCGCTGACTTCAGCATGGACGATATCCGCCATCTGCACCATGCTGCGCAGCATGATGCGGGTATGTTCGTCATTGAACTCCCACAGGCTTTGTGACAGGGATGACAGGCTGACTGACTGGATCGTATCAATGCGTTGCTGCAGTGCATCGACATCCATGCGGTATTGGCGGTGCAGCATGACTGCAATCGCCAGCAGGGCAATCAGGGTACTGCTGGCAATAATCAGCAGGGTCAGGCGGGTCGCCAGTGGATTGCTGCGATAATACTGTCCAAGCATGTGTGCAGAACCTTCCCCTGTTCCTGTTATTCTTGTTGGCCCCGCCGCCGATGCCGTGTTCGGCGCAGTGCCCTCACTCTAGCATTGCCCGGCAATGGCTTGCCAATTTTTATTGGCTTGACGATGCCGGCTGCACCTGCGCCATGGCCTGTGGATACAGCGCATGGGCAGCAATTGCCGCATTGTATTCCAGCCCCTGCTGCAGCCAGCGGGCAGCCTGCTGGCGCTGGTGGGCATGGTTGGCTGCAATCACCGCAGACAACACCACATCCGCGTGCTGCCAGACCGCATCATCCTCAGCCGCCAGCTGGCGGAAACGATAAACCGCCTCACCGTTTTTTGCCAGTGCCGCACAAACACGCACCAGCAGGCGCTGCACCTCGGCACGGTAACTGCCCTCGCTGCTTTCACCGAGATAGGCCAGCCCCTGTTCATAGGCAATGGTGGACGAACCGGCCAGGAAATTCATTTCGATCAGGCGCCAGAACAACAGGTCACTGGCACTGCCGATGGCCATCAGGTCACGGTAGGGTTTCAGTGCTTCTGCCCAGTACAGCGGATCCTCAATACCGGCAACGCTGGCCGGCAGGTAATACTGGTTATCCAGATAGGCCATCAACAGGTTCAGCTTGTTGCCAGGCGCGATACCCGGCAGCAGCGAGGCTTCTTTGGCGATCACAGCAGCCTCGCCAAACCGTCCGTCGCTGGTCAGCAGACGCACCAGGTTCAGCTCGTAATCGCCGTTGCCGGCGCAGCTTTCTGCCTGCTGGCGCCAGCTGTCGATAAATGCCGCCAACTCCAGCCGGCCGGCCTGGTAATCGTCCAGCTGCTGCTGCCAGAACGTTTCGCAATCACTGGCGGCGACTGGCAAAGCCAGCAGACTGACTATCAGGTACAGAAAACGCATACTCACCACTCCTGCAGGTAGTCTCGCTGCTCGGCAACACAGGCCTGGAACTGTGCCAGGCAATCGCGCCAGTCAGGCTGACCGGTGATATCAGCCACCACCAGCACCGTTGCCGGTTGCCGGCGCGACTGCGGCTGATCCGCAGTGATCTGGCTGGCTGCCAGCAGCTGCGACAGCCAGCTGGCCGGCTGCTGTTCCAGCACACTGAGTGTGGCCACCACCGCATGGGAACGGTTGTCCTGCGTCAGCTGGCGACGCAGGTCGGACAAGGAATCCACAGCGACTTTCAGCTGGCAGGATTCCGCCACCTCGTGCAGGAACAGCAGCCAGGCACGCTGCATCGCATCAATCGCTGCCTGCTCCAGCGCACGGCACTGGGCCATATAGGCATCACTGTGCGGATCCAGCTGCTGACGCAGATCCAGCAGCAGTGCTGCATGGTAGTGCTTTTCATTGACCCGCGAGGCAAGACTGGCCATCACTTGCTGCCGCTTTTGCTGCCTTCAACACGCCAGCGGCCATGATCATAAAACGCACGCCAGCCGGTCGGCTTGCCCTTGTCGTCCTCAGTCATCAGGTACTGTTCGCGGGTCTTGCGACTGAAGCGGATCTGCACCGGCCGTCCCTGGTCATCAACCGCCGGTCCATCCAGCAGATAGTGGTATTTCGCATCAATCGCATCGCGGTGCGGCAGCAACTCATGGACAAACGGCGCACGGGTTTCGCGCTTGCGCGGAAACTGGCTGGCGGCCAGGAACAGGCCGGAAGCCCCGTCACGCAGTACATAGGTGTCATCCACCTTCTGGCAGCGCAGCTCCGGCATCGGCACCGGCTCCATTTTGGGCGGCGCTGCCTCGCCATTTTTCAGCAGCTTGCGGGTATTTTTACAGGCGCTGTTGGTGCAACCGAAATACTTGCCAAACCGGCCGGATTTCAGCTGCATCTCGCTGCCACACTTGTCGCACTCCAGGGTCGGTCCGTCATAGCCCTTGATACGGAACTGGCCCTGCTCCACTTCAAAGCCGGGACAATCCGGGTTGTTGCCACAGATATGCAGCTTGCGGCTTTCATCAATCAGGTAACTGTCCATTGCCGCGTTGCACAACGGGCAACGGTGCTTCTTGATCAGCAGGCGTGATTCACTTTCATCATCGGCATCGGCGGCAATCGCCTCGTCACCGGGAATCAGGTTGATGGTTTCCTTGCAACGTTCTTTCGGCGGCAGGGAATAACCGGAACAACCGAGAAACACACCGGTACTGGCAGTACGAATCATCATCGGCCGGCCACAGGCCTTGCACGGGATATCGGTTTCTGTCGGGGTATTGGCACGCATGCCATCGCCGCTATCGCCGGCCCGGTCAAGCTGCTCGGAAAAATGCCGGTAAAAATCATCCAGCACCCGCTTCCAGTGTTTGTCGCCGTGGGCAATATCATCCAGTTTCTCTTCCATCTGCGCGGTAAAGCCGTAATCCATCAGGTCGGCAAAACTTTCCACCAGTCGCTCGGTAACAATATCGCCCATTTTTTCGGCATAAAAACGGCGATTTTCCAGCCGCACATAACCACGGTCCTGGATGGTGGAAATAATCGCAGCATAGGTGGATGGCCGGCCAATACCGCGTTTTTCCAGCTCCTTGACCAGGCTGGCCTCGGTATAACGTGCCGATGGCTTGGTAAAATGCTGTTTGGGTTCCAGCGTCTCCAGCGTCAGCAGCTCACCCTGCTTCACATCCGGCAGCACCCGGTCTTCGTCTTTTTTGCTGACCGGCGCCATCACCCGGGTAAACCCGTCAAAACGCACAATACGCCCGCTGGTACGCAACTCAAAATCAGCTGCACCGACCACCACGGTGCTGGCGGTATACTCTGCATCACTCATCTGGCAGGCAACAAACTGGCGCCATATCAGTTCATACAGCCGCTCGGCATCACGTTCCATATCCTTCAACTGGCTAGCCGGGATCGTCACATCCGAGGGCCGGATCGCTTCGTGGGCTTCCTGGGCATTGGCCTTGCTGCCATAGGCGCGCGCAGCCTCAGGCAGGTAACGTTCACCAAACTGGCTGCTGATATAGTCACGGCAGCTGTTGACGGCATCGTCACTGAGATGGGTGGAGTCGGTTCGCATATAGGTGATGTAACCAGCCTCATACAGGCGCTGGGCCATCATCATGGTTTTTTTCACCGAAAAGCCCAGCCGGGTACTGGCCGCCTGCTGCAGGGTGGAGGTGATAAATGGTGCTGATGGTTTGCTGCGGGTCGGTTTGTCCTCGCGTGACAACACCGTATAGCGGGCCTCCTGCAGCACGCGTAACGCAGCATCGGCCTGTGCCTTGTTAACCGGCCGGAAGGCATTGCCAGCCTGCTTCTTGACTTCCAGGCGGATGCCATCAGCAGCCGGTGTCTGGCAGTTGGCATGGATATCCCAGTATTCTTCCGGGATAAAGGCACGGATTTCACGCTCGCGTTCAACAATCAGGCGTACCGCTACCGATTGCACCCGGCCGGCGGACAGGCCGCGAGCCACCTTGGCCCACAGCAGTGGTGACACCATAAAGCCGACCACCCGGTCAAGAAAACGGCGCGCCTGCTGGGCATTGACCCGGTCCAGGTCCAGCGTGCCCGGATGCTCAAATGCCTGCTGGATGGCGGTTTTGGTGATTTCGTTGAACACCACCCGCCGATAACGGCTGTCATCACCACCGATGGCCTCACGCAAATGCCAGGCTATCGCCTCCCCTTCGCGGTCAAGATCGGTCGCCAGATAAATGGTATCGGCATCTTTCGCCAGCCGTTTCAGTTCACTGACCACTTTTTCCTTGCCCGGCAGGATTTCATAATGCGCCTGCCAGTCATGTTCAGGATCCACCCCCATGCGGCGAATCAGCTGCTGGCGGGCTTTGTGGTTTTTGTAAGCGGCTTTTTCTTCACTGCTCATGGCGCGGGTTTTGGCCGCTTCAGCCGCCCGGGCCCTGGCATCCACCGGCGTGCTGCCGCCACCGGTAGGCAGGTCCCGAATATGGCCGATACTGGATTTGACGACAAAATTGCTGCCCAGATACTTGTTGATGGTCTTGGCCTTGGCCGGCGACTCGACAATAACCAACGATTTACCCATGACGACTGTAGTTTTCCTGTTGGGTTGTACGCACAATGGCGTTTGTTATGGCACGACGATCGGCCGCTGGCGAAAAACACACTGCTGCAGCAAGACCGTCAAGGCGGCCACTTATAGAGCTTCATTTTTATCAGGTCAAGCCCATTTATTGCCTGTGGCCGCTGGCAGGAACATGGCTGGCAAGCTGCCAGCGCCTGTGATCACTGGCTTTCCAGCGATTGCCAGCGATCAAAATCCTGCTCCAGTTTTTGCTGCAATTGCACCAGCCGGCTGCTGGCTGCCTCGACAACCTGGCGTTCCTGCTGGAAAAACGCCGGCTCGGCCATCTGTGCTTGCAGCTCAGCAATCTGCCGTTCGGTCTCATCAATCTGCAACGGCAATTGCTCCAGCTCACGCTGCAATTTGTAGCTCAACTTGCCACTTTTTGCCGCAGCCGGTGCTGCAGCAGCCGGCCGCACTGCCGGCGTCTTGTCTGGCACCGGCTTTGGCGCTGCCGGCCACAACTCGCCATGCTGGCGCAGCAGGTCATCAAAACCGCCGACATAATCATGCACATGGCCGCTGTCATCAATAAACAGGGTGCCCGTGACGATCTGGTCAATAAATTCCCGGTCATGCGACGCGACAATCACCGTGCCATCAAAACCGGCAATCAGCTCCTCCAGCAGCTCCAGCGTTTCAATGTCGAGATCATTGGTTGGCTCGTCCAGCACCAGGATATTGGCCGGCTGGGAAAACAGCCGTGCCAGCAGCAGGCGGTTTTTTTCACCGCCGGACAAGGTGCTGACCGGTGAACGGATGCGCTGTGGCGAGAACAGGAAATCACCAAGATAGGCAATCACATGTTTCTGCCGGCCGTTGATATCAATGGTCTCACGCCCTTCAGCGACATTGTCGGCCACCGTCCGCGATTCATCCAGCTGCTGGCGGCTCTGGTCAAAATAGGCCACCTGCTGTTTGGTGCCAAGGCGCACCGTGCCGCTTTGCGGCTGCAACTGGCCCAGCAGCAGTTTCAGCAGGGTCGACTTGCCAGCACCGTTCTTGCCTACCAGCGCCACACAGTCGCCGCGCTGGATGACAAAACTGGCATCCACCAGCACCGGCCTGTCAGCATAGCAGTAGCTGACATGATCAAACTCGGCCACCAGCTTGCCGGAGCGCTGTGAATCATCCAGCTGCATATTGACATTGCCACGCACCGCAATACGCTGGCTGCGCTCCTTGCGCATTGCCTTCAGTGCCCGCACCCTGCCCTCGTTACGGGTTCGGCGTGCCTTGATACCCTGGCGAATCCATTTCTCCTCTTCTGCCAGGCGCTTGTCAAACAAGGCATTCTGGCGCTCCTCGTTCTGCAGAAACTCTTCCCGCTGCTGCAGAAAACGCTGGTAATTACCGGGAAAGCTGATCAGCCGGCCACGATCCAGCCAGCAGATACGATCCGCCACATCGTTCATGAAACGCCGGTCGTGGGTAATCAATACCAGTGCCGATTCAGTATGGCGCACCAGCTTTTCCAGCCACTCAATGGCCGGGATATCCAGGTGGTTGGTCGGCTCATCCAGCAACAGCAGATCCGGCCGCGACAGCAGGCTGCGGGCAATCGCCACCCGCCGCCGCCAGCCACCGGACAAGGCCTTCATGGGCGTTTCACCGGCCAGGCCAAGATCGGCAATGGCCGCTTCAATACGCTGGCCAATCGCCCAGCCATCCTGCATTTCAATGGCTGCCTGCAGCTGCTCCAGCTCTTTCATCGCCCGCTCATCCAGCGTGCCGCTGATCAACTGCTGATAGCGGTGCAGCAGTTCACCGACACCGGCCAGGCCGTCCGCCAGGAACGCATACACGGTGGTATCATCGGCGGGCGGCAAATCCTGCGCCAGATAGTTGATGACGGCTCCCTGGCGCACCACCCGTTCGCCACTGTCGAGTTTTTCAGCGCCGGCCAGCACCCGCATCAGTGTTGACTTGCCCATGCCGTTGCGGCCCACCAGGGCGATGCGTTCACCCGGTTCGATGGCGAAATCAACGTGATCCAGCAAGGGATGATCGCCATAGGCCAGCGAGGCCTGATCAAGGCGGATAAGTGTCATGGTATTTTTCCGGATTAATGCACAAAACAGCCACGGCGAGGGTCGCCTTTCACCGGCAGCTGGACTAGTCTTACAAGGTCTGCGCCAGCGGCAATGTGATAACTGCTGCTGTCGATCCACCCCAATAATAATGACAGGATATTCAATGCCCGCATGCCTGCGCTCTACCTGCCTTGCCCTGTTGCTGCTGGCCACCGCTGCCAGCGGCGAGCCCTGGCACCAGGAGCGCGCAGTATATCAGCAAGCCTTGACTGCAATACAACAAGGCAATGCGGCTTTTTACCCGCAGGCACGGCGGCTGCTGGCTGACTACCCGCTGCTGCCCTATCTCGAATATGCCTGGCTGGAGCAGCACCTTGAGCAATACCCGGAGCGCCAGGTACGACTGTTCCTGCAGCGCCATGACGGCACATTTATCGCCCGCCGCCTGTATCTGCGCTGGCTGAACCTGCTGGGCCACAACCGCCAGTGGCCGGTGTTTGAACGCTTTTATGATGCTGACCTGGCCAATGACAGCCTGCAGTGTTACCACTTTGAAGCACGGCTGGCCGCAGGTGACAAACCCCAGGCTGTCTACAGCCGGGTCAGCCTGTTCTGGCTAAAACCGTATTCACTGCCCAAAGCCTGTGACCGGGTGCTGGCACAGTGGCAGGCGCAGGGTTACCTGAATGCCGACCTGGCCTGGCAACGCTTTCTGGCCAGCTATGGCGACAACAACCGCCAGCTGGCCAGCTACCTGCTGCGTTACCTGTCGGCCGAGGACAAGATAGTTGCTGACAACCTGCTCAATGCCCACAACAAGGCCGGCCAGTGGCTTGCCGACCTGGCCGCTGGCGAAACCGGCAAGCTCGACAGCAGCGCCATACGCCGCCTGTTACGCAGCCTGGCCGGGCAGCACCACCAGCAGATCGCCAGCTTGCTGAAGCAACAGCCACAACTGCTTGATAACGATCACCTGCTGGAAATCCAGCAAGTCACCGCCTGGCACCTGGCCAATACCGCTTCCGGCGGCCAGGCCAATCAATGGCTGGATGATATCGACGCCGACCAGCAGCCGGGCCTGACGGAATATCGCCTGCGTTACGCCATGCAGGATCGCAACTGGCTGCTGTACCAGCGCCTGTTCAACCAGCTGAATGACCAGGTAAACAACAATGACGAGTGGCTGTACTGGTATGCCATTGCCCAGCAGCAAACCGGCCTGCAGGACGACAACAGCCATTTCCGGCCCGACGCCATTTTCAAGCTGCTGGCACAGCGGCGTTCGTTTTACGGTTTTCTTGCTGCCGAGCGCCAGCACAGTGACATTGCCCTGCCGGCATTGCCGGCGCCGGGCATTAACATCAGCCCGCAGCTGGCCGGCCGGCTGGCGCTGGCGCTGGAACTTTTCCATACCGGCGAGCTGGCCGATGCCAACCGCGAATGGTATTACGCCACCCGCCATTTCGACAGTACACAATGGCACCAGGCCGGCCTGCTGGCCCACCAGGCACAATGGCACGACCGCAGCATCCAGGCGCTGGCCAAAGCCGGCCAGTGGCAGGCCATTGATGAGCGTTTCCCGCTCGCTTACCAGAGCCTGTTTTACCGGCATTCACGCAACAACGACCTGCACCAGGGCTGGCTGCTGGCGATGGCCCGCCAGGAAAGCGGCTTTGCTGCCCGTGCCGAATCGCCGGTTGGCGCCATCGGCGTGTTGCAGCTGATGCCCGGCACCGCACGCCAGCTGGCGCGCGACATGCGCACCGAGTTCAGTGCCGGCAAGCTGTACGAGCCGGATTACAATATTGCCCTTGGCAGCCGTTACCTGAAAAACATGCTGGAACGCTTTGGCAACAACTATATTCTTGCCACCGCCGCCTACAATGCCGGGCCGGCCAGGGTCAGCGAATGGCTGGCAAAACGCCCGCTGACCGACGACTGGGTGCACTGGGTGGCCAC
>DATCSZ010000012.1:0-10675 GCA_036568205.1 Pseudomonadales bacterium | reverse complement strand
ATCCATGCTTGGGGCAAGCTTGCAGTCAGCGCGCAGCCGCTGAACGCAGCAGAACATTATTTTTATCATCAGCCGGGAGGCCTAATACCATGAAAATCGCCATTATCGGCGCTGCCGGCAAAACCGGCAGCCAGCTGGTGCATGCCGCGCTGCAGCGGGGCTGGCAGGTGTCGGCAGTGTGCCGCGGTGCCTCGGCCGGCAAGCTGGACGGCTTTGCCGGCCATGACGGTTTTACCTTGCACACCGCCGCAGTCATCAGTGATCAGGCATTGCTGGCGCGTGCGCTGGCCGGTTGTGATGCGGTGGTGGCGGTGCTGATTTCGGTGCGCCGCTTGCAGGCCAGTGCGCTGGTTGCTGCGCTGGCCGGTGCTGCCGCACAGCACGGCTTGACGCGGCTGGTGAGCCGGCTGGGGCGGGCGGTGTCGTTTTTTACCCCGTATTCGATGACGGACATGATTTGTGCCTCGGCGCTGGTGGCCCGGCAGCCCGGCTGGCAGTGGACCATTGTCCGCGCGCCCACCTTGCTGGATGCGCCGGCCACCGGCTATCGCTGGTGCCGGCTGGAGGAGATACAGGGGCGGCACCAGCTGTCGCGCCAGGATTATGCCGCCAGCCTGCTCGATTCGGTGCTGCAGCCGGATCACCACGGTCGCCTGCTGACGGTGATGGCAGCCGCCAGCTGAAGGCCATGGCCGGCATTGGCTTGTTGCCGTTCTGCCGTGAACAACAAAAGAGCGCAGTCAGCGAATGTGACAGCTGCGATCCGGCAGGATAATCCGGTACAGGCCATTGTTGATGTAGTCGGGATATACTGTTTTGTCAGTGGAGGGGGAGGTCGTCATGCGTTGGTCGGGTTTGTTCTGTTTGCGCTGTATGTGTGTTGTGCTGCTGGCAGCCGGCCCGTCGCTGGCTGCTGCCCCGGCGGATGCCGGCAAACGGCTGTTTTTCCAGTGTGCTGCCTGCCATAACCTGGATGCCGAAGCACCGCCGGTATTTGGCCCGCACCTGGTTGGCATTGTCGGCCGCCGGGCCGGTTCGGTGGAAGGCTTTGCCTACCAGGACAACGGCCTGCAGCAGCACAGCCTGACCTGGGACGAGGTCACGCTGGATCGCTGGCTGGCCGATCCCTCACAGGTGTTGCCGGGCATCTGCCCGTCGTTTACCGGCCTGGCCGATGCCGGCGACCGCCGCGCGCTGATAGACTACCTGAAGCAGCCGCAACCCTGACCACCGGTCACACCACCCTTGCCAATTGCCGCCACTGCGGTACACTGGGCGGCAACGCTTGTCGGGGTGCCGTGAGGCTGAGAAACACCCGTATGACCTGATCGAGTTAGTACTCGCGTAGGCAACAAGTCGGCATTGCAGCCCCTGCCCGACAAGCCCTGATGATTCCACCACAGACGAGGCAGGGCATGAATCCAACCACCCCATCCGGCAAGCTGGCCGATACCGCAACCGTTGATGAAGCGTCGGTGCAGCCGTTTCCCAATTCCCGCAAACTGTTTGTTGAAGGCTCACGGCCGGATATCCGTGTGGCAATGCGCGAGATTACGCTGACGCCAACGCCAATCCAGGGCACCGATGGCCAGCCGGCGTTTGAGCAGAATCCGCCGCTGCGGGTGTATGACACCTCCGGCCCGTATACCGATCCGGCCGTGCAGATTGATATCCGCAAGGGCCTGGCGCCGCTGCGTGATGCGTGGATAGCCGAGCGTGGTGATACCGTGCTGCTGCCTAACGAAAGCTCGGTGTTCACCCGCGAACGGCTGAACAACCCGGAGCTGGAGCAGCTGCGCTTTGAGCTGAAGCGCAAGCCGCGCAAGGCAATGCCAGGCAAAAATGTCACCCAGCTGCATTATGCGCGCCAGGGCATTATCACCCCGGAGATGGAATACATCGCCATCCGCGAAAACATGGCACTGGCGCAGGCGCGTGAGGCCGGCCAGCCCGGTTTCCAGCATCCGGGCCAGTCGTTTGGTGCGTCCATCCCGCAGGAAATCACCGCAGAGTTTGTGCGCAGCGAAGTGGCACGCGGGCGGGCGGTGATCCCGGCCAATATCAACCACCCGGAGCTGGAGCCGATGATTATCGGCCGCAACTTCCTGGTCAAGATCAACGGCAATATCGGCAACTCGGCGCTGGGCTCCTCGATTGAAGAAGAAGTGGCCAAGCTGACCTGGGGTATCCGCTGGGGCGCCGACACGATGATGGACCTGTCCACCGGCAAGAATATCCACGAAACCCGTGAATGGATTGTGCGCAACTCACCGGTGCCGGTAGGCACGGTGCCGATTTACCAGGCGCTGGAAAAGGTGAACGGCGTGGCTGAAGACCTCACCTGGGAAATCTTCCGCGATACGCTGATCGAGCAGGCCGAGCAGGGTGTTGATTACTTCACCATTCATGCCGGTGTGCTGCTGCGTTATGTGCCGCTGACGGCCAAACGGGTCACCGGTATTGTCTCGCGTGGTGGTTCCATCATGGCCAAATGGTGCCTGGCCCATCACCAGGAAAATTTCCTCTATACCCATTTTGAGGAAATCTGCGAGATCATGAAGGCTTACGATGTTACGTTTTCGTTAGGTGACGGGCTGCGTCCCGGCTCGATTGCCGATGCCAACGACGAGGCCCAGTTCGGCGAGCTGGAAACCCTGGGTGAGCTGACCAAAATCGCCTGGAAGCATGACGTGCAGTGTTTTATTGAAGGCCCCGGCCATGTGCCAATGCATATGATCAAGGAAAACATGGAAAAGCAGATTGAGCATTGCCATGAAGCGCCATTTTATACCCTCGGCCCGCTGACCACCGATATTGCGCCGGGTTATGACCACATCACCTCCGGCATTGGTGCGGCAATGATTGGCTGGTATGGCTGTGCCATGCTCTGTTATGTCACACCGAAAGAACACCTGGGCCTGCCCAACAAGGATGATGTCAAGGAAGGCATTATCACCTACAAGATTGCCGCCCACGCAGCCGATCTTGCCAAGGGCCACCCCGGTGCCCAGCTGCGGGATAACGCCTTGTCAAAGGCGCGTTTTGAATTCCGCTGGGAAGACCAGTTCAATATCGGCCTGGACCCGGATACCGCCCGTGCCTACCACGATGAAACGCTGCCGAAGGAATCGGGCAAGGTGGCGCACTTTTGCTCGATGTGCGGGCCAAAATTCTGCTCGATGAAAATCACCCAGGATGTGCGTGATTATGCCCGCGAGCAGGGTTATGAAGTGGCCGGCGATACGATAAAAATCCTCGACCTGTCGGACCAGGATGTCGATGCAGCCATGCAGGAAAAGGCCCAGGAGTTTCGTGCCAAAGGCGCCGAGATTTATCACAAGGCATGAGGGCGGAGTGTTGCAAGAGGTGATGAAATGTCCCCTGATCCCCCTTTCTCACCGGGGGATCCATGCACATGGAATCCGCTGGCAACGCCGGGTTGACGAACGTAGCGAGCGAGGAATGTTATGGCCATTGCAATAGTCGGTGCCGGGCTGATCGGCCGCCTGCTGGCCTGGCAGCTGCTGGAGGCAGGCCACCGCGTCACGCTGTTTGACCGTGACCACGGCGGCGGTGAGCTGAGCGCCGGCTTTGTAGCTGCCGCGATGCTGGCACCGCTCAGCGAGGTGCTGGATGCCGAGCCGGTGGTGTATCGCCAGGGGCTGGCCGGCATTGCCGTGTGGCGCCAGTGGCTGGGCCGGCTGTCAGCCGCCAGCGGCGTGGCGGTGGATTTTCGTGCCAATGGCAGCATTGTGGTTGCCCACCGCAACGATCGCGGTGATTACCAGCAGCTGCTGCAGCGCCTGCAGGCCCAGCAGGATATCAACCACGGCAGCATCAGCCAGCTGGACAAGGCCGGCCTGGCAGCGCTGGAGCCGGAACTGGCCGAACGCTTTGACCACGGCTGCTTTTTGCGCAGTGAAGGCTGCCTGGACAACCTGGCGCTGTACCAGGCACTGGCGACCCGTATCGACCAGCTCGGTGGCCAGCGCATCTCACGCCAGGTTGAGCAGCCGGCCGCGCTGGAGGGCTTTGCCGGGGTTGTCGATTGCCGGGGTTTTGCTGCCGGTGCCGCGGTCAGTGGCCTGCGTGGTGTGCGCGGTGAGGTGATCCGGGTCAATGCGCCGGAGGTTAGCCTGTCGCGGCCGGTGCGGCTGGTACACCCGCGTTACAAGCTGTATATCGCGCCACGGCCGGGCCACCAGTATGTGATTGGCGCCACCCAGATCGAAAGCAGCTCGGAGCAGGCGATTACCGTGCGCTCCAGCCTGGAGCTGCTGTCGGCGCTGTACAGTGTGCATACCGGTTTTGCCGAGGCGCATATTGTGTCGCAGCAGGCGCGCTGCCGGCCGGCCTTTGCCGACAACCTGCCACAGATCCGTCGCCAGGGCCGCGTGCTGCAGGTTAACGGCCTGTATCGCCATGGCTATCTGCTGGCGCCGGCGGTAGTGTCACAGGCTTTGTATGAACTGGGTGCCGGTGGTGAAAACTGCTGGCCGGCGATTGTTTGTCACGAGGACGTGATTGCCCGTGATGTCAGTTGAATTGTCTGGAGTCGATTATGCATGTGTCCGTCAATAACGAACGCCGGCAGCTGCCATCACCATGCACGGTGGCGGACTTGCTGCAGCAGCTGGGTTACACCGCCGGCAAGGTGGCGGTGGCGGTGAACAGTGAATTTGTGCCGCGTTCGCAGTATGCCGGCCGGCAACTGGCCGATGGCGATTGTGTTGATGTGCTGGCAGCGGTGCAGGGGGGCTGAGCATGGACGACAGCGTGCAGCTTTACGGCCAGGCCTTTGCCAGCCGCTTCCTGATTGGCACGGCATTGTACCCGTCGCCACACATCATGCTCGACAGCATTGCCGCCGCCGGTGCACAGATTGTCACCGTGTCGCTGCGCCGCCAGTCACCCGATAGCGGCGGTGGCAACAGCTTCTGGGACATGATCAGGCGCACCGGCTGCCAGCTGCTGCCGAATACTGCCGGCTGCCACAGTGTAAAAGAGGCGGTGACACTGGCGCAGATGTCGCGTGAGCTGTTTGCCACCGACTGGATCAAGCTGGAGGTGATTGGTGATGCCTACAACCTGCAGCCGGATATTTTTGGCCTGGTCGAGGCGGCCGATATCCTGATCAAGGATGGCTTCAAGGTATTCCCGTATTGCACCGATGACCTGGTATTGTGCCAGCGCCTGCTGGATGTCGGCTGCCAGCTGCTGATGCCGTGGGGCGCGCCGATCGGCACCGGGCGTGGCCTGATCAACCCGTATGCCTTGCAAACCCTGCGTGAGCGCCTCGCCGATGTGCCGCTGGTAATTGATGCCGGCATTGGCCTGCCATCCCATGCTGCGCAGGCAATGGAAATGGGTTTTGATGCGGTGCTGCTGAATACCGCTGTTGCCGAGGCGCGTGACCCGGTGCGCATGGCCGGCGCGTTTCGCCAGGCAATAGCTGCCGGGCGTGATGCGTTCCTGGCCGGTGCCATCAGCGAACGGCAAACCGCCAAGCCCAGCACACCCACGCTGGGCATGCCGTTCTGGCACCAGCAGTGACCGCCGGCAGCGCGCCGGCAGCCCGCAGCCAGCGCCTGTGGTGGTGGCTGGTACTGGCGCTGCTGCTGCACTTGCCGTTTGCCGCCAGCACTGCGTTTTTTGCCGATGATTACCTGCAGGCGTTTGCGCTGGCCGGCGATGCCGGCCTGCAGCAGCAGGGTTTTGCCAACCAGGGCCAGCCGGGCAGCCTGGCCTATGCCATCAACAACCAGTTCAATTTTTTTCATCCCGACAATGCCAATCATGCACTGCTGAAACAAAAAGGTGTGCTGCCGTGGTGGCTGCCGGACGAGGCGGCGATCCGCTTTTTCCGGCCACTGGCCAGCCTCGGCCACTGGCTGGATTACCGGCTGTGGCCAGGCAATCTGCAGTTGATGCATGCCCACAGCCTGCTGGTATTACTGCTGGCCTGGCTGGCGCTGTTTTTTTTCTATCGCCGTGCTTATGGCGCGGGCAGTACCGCCGCACTGGCCATGTTGCTGCTGGTGCTGGATGTCTCCATCCTGTACCCGTTGCAGTGGCTGGCAGCGCGCAACACACTGCTGTTGTTATTGTCGCTGGCACTGGTGCTGCTGGCGCTGCAGCGCAGTGAACAGCGGCCGGCCTGGCTGGTGGTCGCCGTGTTGGCCTACCTGGCCGGTTTACTCAGCGCCGAAGGCGGCGTGGCCATTGCCGCGTATGTGCTGGCCTGGCTGCTGCTGGCCGGCCACGGCAGCTGGCGCAGCCGGCTGTTGCGCCTGCTGCCGTTTGTATTGCTTACGCTGCTGTGGCGGCTGTATTACCAGGGCCATGGCTATGGTGCGCAGGCCGTCAGCCAGTATCTCGACCCGCTGGCAGCACCGCTGGCGTTTGCCGGCCATGCGCTGCTGTACTGGCCGGTGCTGGCATTGCATGCGCTGGCCGGCATCGAGGCCAGTGATTATGTCATCACCGGCCGCTGGCGTTACCTGCATGCCCTGGCCGGTGTGTTGGTGGTGCTGCTGCCGGTGCTGGCGGCGCGCCGGTTGCAGGTGGCCGACCGGCTGTGGTGGTTCTGTTATGCAGGGGCACTGCTCAGCCTGCTGCCGATGACGGCGCTGACGCTCAGTGATCCGCGCCTGTCGGTGCTGGCCCAGCCCGGCCTTGCGCTGGCGCTGGCGCGTATCCTGCTGGCGTTCTGGCGCCAGCGGCCGCTGCGGGTGTTGTCACTGGCCGGCCTGGTGGCGCTGGCCAGCCTGGTGCTGCATGTACTGCTGCCGTTGTTGCTGCGGCTGGCCCTGCTGCTGTCGCCGGCCGCCGATCCGGATGCCGTTGATGCCCGCTTTAATGCCTTCGACGGCCTGGATATTGCCGGCCGGCCAGTGCTGATTGTCAACGGCGTGGATGCGCTGCGGCTGATGATGCATCCCTACCGTGCTGCCTGGCATGGCCTGCCACAGGCGGCCTCGACACGCCAGCTTATGCAGGCAGAAACGGCCGTCAGCATCCGCCGTAGCGGCCCGCGGCAGTTTGTGCTGCAGCAGCAGGGCGGCCTGTTGCTGACCCCGGCCGATGTGCAGCGCCATTTTGCCGGCAGCGGGCTGCATCCGGCCCGCGCCGGTGGCGCCGAGGCCTACAGTTATTTATTATCGGGCTTTTTTCACGATGGCAGGCCGCGCTTTGTGATTGGCCAGCGCTGGCAGTTTGACGAGCTGGAGCTGCGCATCAGCGCTTTGCAGCAGGGCCGGCCACAGCAATTGCAGCTGCAACTGCAGCAGGACAATGTGCTGTGGCTGTACTGGGACTGGCACAGCCGCCGCTATCGCGAACTGGCCTTGCCGGCGATCGGCGAAACCATTTTTATCCGGGGCAAATATGACGATACGCAACAGGGATTTCAGTAAGCCACGGCGCCAGCCGGTGGCCTGGAGCATTGCCGGCTCGGACAACTCCGGCGGCGCCGGCATCCAGGCCGACAACAAGAGTTTTGCCGCCTTTGCGGTGTATGGCTGCAATATTATTGCGGCCGTTACCGCGCAAAACAGCCAGGCGGTCGCCGATGTGCTGGCCATGCCGCCGGCGCAGATCCGCAGCCAGTGGCAGACGCTGGTCGACGAATACCGCGCTGATGCCATCAAGCTGGGCATGCTGGCCAATGCGGCGGTGATTGATAGCTTGCTTGCGTTGTTGCCGCAGCTGGATGTGCCGGTGGTGTGTGACCCGGTGCTGATCGCCAGCAATGGCGGCAGCCTGATGGAAAGCAGCCAGAGCTACCACAAGCTGCTGCCGCAGGTGGATGTACTGACGCCGAACGAGGCCGAGTTCCGTGCCTTGTTCGGCTTCAACTGCCAGACCCCGCAGCAACTGGCTGAGGCAGCGCTGACGGTGGCCGCACAATACCATCTCGACCTGGTGATTACCGGCGGTGAATGCCTGCTCGATGACCGCCAGGCGGCCGACTGCTGTGTCATCGGCGGCGAGCTGTTCTGGATGCATTCACCCCGCCGCGCTACCCGCCATAGCCATGGCACCGGCTGCAGCTTTTCCTCGGCACTGGCGGCGGCGCTGGCGCTGGGCTATTCCCGTTATGAGGCCTGTGTGCTGGCCAAGGCCTATATCAACCAGGGCCTGGCATTGCCGGATGTATTCGGCCTCGATGTTTGTGCCTTCCAGCATACCGGCTTTCCGCAACGGCTGGATTGCCTGCCGGCGATCAGCCGCGCTTACCCGCAGGCGCACTATGTGTTCCCGCGTTGTGACAGCCTGCAGCTGGGCCTGTACCCGGTGGTGGATTCGCTGGACTGGTTGCAGCGCTGCCTGGCCGAAGGTGTTAAAACGATCCAGCTACGGCTGAAAAACCTGCCGCTGGCAGAAGTGGACAGCCAGGTGGCCCAGGCCGCCGCACTGGGCAGGCAATACCAGGCGCGGCTGTTTATCAATGATTACTGGCAGCTGGCGATCAAACACCAGGCCTATGGTGTGCACCTGGGCCAGGAGGATGTGCTGGATGCCGACCTGGCTGCCATTGCCGCTGCCGGCCTGCATCTTGGCATCAGCACCCACAGCTGGTTCGAGATTGCCGTTGCCCACAGCCTGCAACCCAGCTATATCGCCATTGGCCCGGTGTATGCCACTACCACCAAGGTGATGCCGTTTGCCCCGCAGGGGCTGGAGCAGCTGGGCCAGTGGCTGCAGCTGATTGGTGATGCCTACCCGGTGGTGGCGATTGGCGGCATCGATGCCTCCAATGCCGCGGATGTGCTGGCTACCGGCGCGGGCAGTATTGCCATGGTGCGGGCAATTACTGAAGCAGCGGATTACCGCCAGGCGATAGCGGCAATGCGCCGGCTGACCGGCGAGGCACAGGCATGAACCGGCTGGCAGCCGTGTGGCGCCAGCTGGCCGGCCGGCCACGGGCCTTGCTGTGGCTGCTGTTGCTGGCAGCCGTGCTGCACAGCGGCACCAGTATCCAGGGCGGCCTGTATGCCGATGACTATATCCAGCGTGCGTTTTACCACGGCTCGCAGCGGCTGGCAGAAAAAGGCCTGCTGGATGGCAGCGAGCCGCACAGCCTGCGCAGTGTGTTGCTGAACCAGTTCAATTTTTTTGACCCGGCCAGTGCCAACTACCCGGCACTGAAGGAATTTGGCCTGTTGCCGTGGTGGACCGGTGACAATGCCATGCTGCATTTTTTCCGGCCACTGGCATCGCTGACCCATTACCTGGATTACCGGCTGTGGCCGGACAGCAGTCGCATGATGCACCTGGTCAGCCTGCTCTGGTATCTGCTGGGCCTGCTGGCAGTCTACCGTCTTTATCGTGGTGTCGGGGTGGAAAAAAGCATCGCCTTGCTGGCGCTGCTGCTGGTGATACTCGACCAGAGTGTGTTCCAGGTAGTCACCTGGATTGCCTCGCGCAGCATGTTGATGGTGATTGCAATCGGCTTTTTTACCGTCTATGCCTACCATCGCAGCATCAACGACAAACGCTGGTATATAGTCGCGCTGGCTGGCCTGCTGGCGTCGCTGCTGTCAGCTGAAGGCGCGATTGGCATTTGTGCCTACCTGGGTGCCTATCTGTTCACGCTGGACCAGCGCCGCTGGCCACGGCGAATCCTGCACATCCTGCCGTTTGCGCTGCTGACGCTGGCCTGGCATGGCGCCTACCAGCAGGCCGGCTTTGGTGCCTACGGTGTTGATTTTTACCTTGATCCCGGCCGCGAGCCGCTGGCTTTCCTGCAGCAGGCCAGTTACCGCCTGCCCGGCAACTTTTTTGAGCTGGCCAGCGGGATGGATTTTTTCTCCGGCCAGGTGCGCCCGGATGTGCGCAATGGCGTGTTTGCCGTGGCCGGCCTTGTCACCCTGGCAGCGCTGTTATGGTTGCTGTGGCCACAGCTGCGCCGTGACCGGGTGCAGCAGTTTTTCCTGCTGGCGGCACTGTTTGCGCTGGTGCCGGGGCTGACCATTGCGCTGGCACCACGGGTGATGATTTTGCCGTTTGTTGGTTTTGCCGTGCTGCTGGCCGGCATCATGGCCGCCACGGCGCGCGGGCTATATTACGGCGCGCGACAGCGACTGGGCCTGTTGGTCAGCGGCTACAGCGTTGTTATGCATGTGCTGATAGCCGCCGGCCTGGCCCTGTTCATGACCGGCAGCAGCATACGTGCAACACTGGACAGCAATGCACCGCGCGGCCATGTCGAGCTGGGTGTGGATGATTTTGCCGGCCGCCACCTGGTGATTGTCAATTCGCTGCGGCCATTCTGGCTGGCGTTTGTTGGCCACCAGCTGGACTATAACAAGCAGGATTTGCCGCAAAGCCTGCGGGTGTTGTCATCGGCAATGTATCCGCTCAGCCTGTCCCGTATTGATGAAAAAACGCTGGAACTCAGCGGCGAACCGGCAATCCAGCTGGATCGTGAGCCGTTGACGGCAATGGGCGACAAGCCGCTGCTGCATTTCATCTATCTTACCCAGCAGCTGCTTGGCCTGGTGCGTGCCGGACGGGATGAATGGCAGGTGGGGCAGCAATATGTTTTTGACGACATGACAATTACGGTAGCGGCACTGCATGACAAAAAACCGCAGCGCCTGCGCCTTGTACTGCAGCAGCCGCTGGAGGATTATCGGTTTGTATACTGGAGTATACAGGGCCGCCAGTACCG
>DATCSZ010000011.1:0-4191 GCA_036568205.1 Pseudomonadales bacterium | reverse complement strand
TGAAATCGCTGACAATAATGAACAATGCGTTTCGTAATGAGGTGTGACATGAAAGAACATCAGCAGCAGTTGCTGGCCACGGTGGAGCAATCACCGGCAGCGGTGGCCGTGCATGACAAGGCCGCCTGGCTGGCCATTTTTGCCCGTTATCATGTGGTGGAGGACCCGGTTGGCTCGGCAGCCCATGTTGGCGGCCTGTACGATGCCGCATCCGGCCAGCGCGGCAACGGCGCCCTGTCGCGTTTTTTTGACACGTTTATTGCGCCGAATAACATCCGTTTTGCGGTGGCCGGTGATTATGTCGGCGGCCATCATGTGGTGCGTGACCTGACGATTCATATCACCATGTCCGATGCGGTTGAGGTAGAGGTGCCGATGTGCCTGCTGTATGAACTGGTGGAAGAAAACGGCAGCTGGAAAATCCAGCGCCTGGCAGCCCACTGGGAACTGCTGCCGATGATGGCACAATTGCTGGGCAAGGGGCTGGCCTGCCTGCCGGTGCTGGCGGCGTTGTCCTGGCGTATGCTGAAGCTGCAGGGCATGGGCGGCATGCTGGGCTTCAGCAAGGCGGCGCTGAATATCGGCAATGGCGGCAAGCGCCGGGTGCGCCAGTTTGTTGATGCATTCAACCGCCGCTCGCTGGCCGACCTGATGGCACAATGTGCCGGTGATGCCCGCATGATCAGCTGGCCCTGCGCCGATGAGCCGCTGAACCCGTCCATGCTGCTGGAGCAGCGCGGTGGAGAACTGCAGGTCGACAAGTTGCTGGCTGCCGGTGACACCGTCACGGCCAAGGTCTGCTGGCGCCAGGGTGATGCAGAGCAGCGTGGTGTGGCGCTGTTTGAGTTTAACCGCAAGCTGGGTCGTATCAGTGCGCTGCGCCTGTATCTTGCGGATGCCGTGTAGGACATCTCTTACGTGACAAGCGGCGTTGACGCCTGTGCTGCCTGCGCCGGTTGATTGAAACTGGCAGCAACAGGGAGTGAAGGGATAGTGGCTTCACAGGGAGAAGGGATTAAGGGACTGGCACTGCGTGCAGTGAAAAGGGAAACTGGAGCCAGAAGGGAAGCAGGGAGCTGATAAAAAGCCGGGGGCAACTCCGGCTTTTTTTATGTGTTTATTCCGGCATGCTCATGCCGTCATCAAACAGGCGCCAGCTGTTTTTCTGCTGCTTGGCAGCATACATGGCCAGATCGGCGCATTTCAGCAGGCTTTCCTTGTCAGTCGCATGGGCAGGGTAAAGCGCGATACCGATACTGCCACTGACGGCTGGCCGGCTGGCCAGCTGGCGCACCGGCCTGGCCAGTGCCTTGCGCAGTTTTTCGGCAATCATGGTAGCCTTGCTGCCGTCCGGCAGATCTTCCAGCAGCACACCAAATTCGTCACCACCCAGGCGGGCTATGGTATCCAGGTCCCGCACATTGGCACGCAGACGATGGCTGATCTCCTGCAGGACAATATCGCCGGCATCATGCCCGAGTGTATCGTTAACCGGCTTGAAGCCATCAAGATCAATGATCAGCAGTGCAAACGGCTTGCCGCTGCGGCGGCTGCGACTGATGGCCTTGCCCAGGCTCTGGTCAAAATACAGGCGGTTGGCCAGGTTGGTCAGCGGATCATGAGTGGCCAGGTGCTCAAACTTGCGTTTTTCACTGTCGCGTTCGCTTTTCAGGCGGTTATTGAGCATGTCATAAACCAGCAGCAGGCCGACCATGGCGCTGTAGGTCACCAGCCAGTGGGCCAGGTGCTGGATCGGCATCATGGCCGGT
Source organism: Pseudomonadales bacterium (assembly GCA_036568205.1). Taxonomy (GTDB): domain Bacteria; phylum Pseudomonadota; class Gammaproteobacteria; order Pseudomonadales; family DT-91; genus DATCSZ01. Next base: position 2,422 of record DATCSZ010000011.1, on the reverse strand, counting down.
GTCAGCATTTGCATGAACACCAGGCCATGCGATTCGGCCGCAAGAAAAATGGCATGCACCAGCAATACCAGCTGGGTCCATAGCAGGCCGCCACGTTTGCCGACCAGTACAAATGCCATCAGGATAGGCAGCATGTTCATGGCAATAGCCGGGGCGTGCAGCGGACCGCCGGAAACGGCAATGCCGGCACTGATGCCGAGCAGGGTGGCGGCGATGGTGAGGTGGGCGGCACTGCGGTAGCCCCGGCGTTTTTTCAGGATCAGCAGGGCAGCGATAAAGCCGGCCTGCATCATGGTGATCAGGCCGATACCAAAGATCCGGCCATTGCCGGTCAGTTCGGCAAATGCTGCCATCCATAGCTGCAGCAGGGTGATGATGGCCAGGTAGACAACAATAATGGATGCCAGGATACGCGCCTTGTAAAAGGCATCCGGGTCGCGTTGCAGTGTGTCATTGATCAGCCGGTCGATGAGCATGTGGAGTCCCTGTTGACGTGGTGGCTTCCTTGCCACGGATCAGGATGCGAGTGCGAAGCGCGCCAGCGCACTGGCATAGCCGTTGCTCTGGCGGTGCTGGCGCATGATGTCGATGACGCTGTGGCCTTGCTGGCCAACGGCCTGGAAATTGCGCCCGGCATCGGCAAACAGCTGCAGGAACGTTTCAAAATCGTCCAGCCGCATGCTTTTGTAGGCGGTGTACAGGGCGTGGAAGTCGGCATCCTCGCCAGCCGGTGGTTCGATGGTGAGGAAACTGCGGATATGTTCTTCAGTCCACACTTCATCAATGACTTTCTGTTTGTCTTTTTTTTGCATGACGGTATCGTCCTTATTGTTCCAGTTGTTGTTGCAGCAGCCGGTTCAGCAGCGCCGGGTTGGCCTGGCCTTTTGACAGCTTCATGGTCTGGCCGACAAAAAATCCGATCAGCTTTTTGCGTTTGGCTTCATCGGCAGCACGGTATTGTTCCAGCTGGGCCGGGTTGCCGGCGATGACCTCGTTGATCATCGCCAGCAGGGCTGTTTCATCACTGACCTGGCTCAGTCCGTGACGCTGGATGATGGCATCAACATCGTGTTCACCACCGGCCAGTGCCTCAAACACCTGCTTGGCCTGTTTGCCGGAGATGGTGTTATCGGTGATACGCCGGATCAGTTGTGCCAGATCAGCGCTGCTGACCGGTGATGCGCTGATAGCCAGCTCCTGACGATTCAGCAATGCGGCAAGTTCGCCGTTGATCCAGTTGGCAGCCAGCTTGGCATCACCGCAGTCAGCCGCCACCTGCTCAAAATAGCTGGCGGTAGCCGGGTCGCTGGCCAGCAGGCCGGCATCGTAGTCAGACAGGGAGTAGTCACTGGCAAAGCGTGCCTTGCGCTGCTCAGGCAGCTCCGGCAGGCTGGCGCGGATGCGTTCAACCATGTCGTGACTGATGTCGATCGGCAACAGGTCGGGGCAGGGGAAATAACGGTAGTCATTGGCTTCTTCCTTGCTGCGCATCGAACGTGCGACGCCGGTATCACCATTGTACAGGCGGGTTTCCTGCAAAATGCTGCCGCCGTCTTCAAGAATCTCGATCTGTCGTTCCACTTCCAGCCGGATCGCTTCTTCCATGAACTTGAATGAGTTCAGGTTTTTGGTTTCGGTACGGGTGCCGAGCTTGTCATCACCTTGCATGCGCACGGATACGTTGACGTCAAAGCGCATCGAGCCTTGTGACATCTCGCCATCGGAAATACCGATGCTGGTGACAATACCATGCAGTTTGCGGGCAAAGGCCACCGCTTCCTCGGCGCTGCGCATGTCCGGTTCGGTAACAATTTCTATCAGCGGTGTGCCGGCACGGTTCAGGTCGATGCCGGTATAGCCGTGAAAATCCTCGTGCAGTGATTTGCCGGCATCTTCTTCCAGGTGGGCATGATGAATGCGCACAGTCTTGCTGCTGCCGTCGGCCAGGCTGATGTCCAGTGCGCCGCCGACCACAATCGGGGCCGCCATCTGCGAGGTCTGGTAGCCTTTGGGCAGGTCGGGGTAAAAGTAATTCTTGCGTTCAAAAAACGGCCGCGGGTGAATGTCGGCCCCTACCGCCAGGCCAAAACGGATGGCATAAACCACCGCCTGCTCGTTCAGTACCGGCAAGGTGCCAGGCAGGGCCAGATCCACGGCATTGGCCTGGGTGTTGGGTTCGGCGCCAAAGGCAGTTGACGACCCGGAAAAGATTTTTGAGCGCGTGGCCAGTTGTACATGCACTTCCAGGCCAATCACGGTTTCCCATTGCATGATCATGCCTCCTTAGCGGCAAAGCTGGCGGTTTGCAGGTGCCAGTCGGTCAATTGCTGGTATTGGTGGGCTGCGGCCAGGACATGCTGGTCGGCAAAGGCCGGGCCTATCAGCTGCAGGCCAACCGGCAGCTTGTCGCTGAGTCCGCAGG
>DATCSZ010000010.1:0-1527 GCA_036568205.1 Pseudomonadales bacterium | reverse complement strand
CACTGCGAGGTCACCACACAGCGGTTGTTTTCGCCAAGGCATTCGGCCAGTGCCATATCCGGTTCCAGTGTCTGCACCAGATCACCCAGACGTAATGTATTTGCCGGTTTCGCCAGTTGCAGGCCGCCGCCCTTGCCGCGTGTGGCGTTCAGCACGCCGTGGTGTTGCAGCAGGCTGGCAATTTTCATCAGATGATTTCGGGAAATATCAAAATTTTCCGCCGCTTCACGAATGGTGCAGCGCTCGCCATTTTTTAACGCCACGTACATCAACAGGCGCAGGCCGTAATCGGTGTGCTGAGTCAGTCGCATCAGCCCGGCCTCCCGTCCACCCTCGGGCGCAGCAGGATCATGCTGTAGCGCATCAGAAACAGCAGCCAGGCGCCGACCCACAGTGCGGCAGTGATTTCGATGCCGCGTTGCCACGGGAAAATCTGCAGGGCGGTGAGGATGCGGATCAGGGCGCTGGCATGAATCAGCACAAAGGCGCTGACCATGCCGTCCGGCAGTTTCAGTGGCCGACCGGTGTGGCCGAGGGAGACCCGGGTAATCACGCCGAAAATCAGGGCGCTCATAGCGCCGATGCCGATGGCATGAATCCAGACATTTTCCGGCCACAGGTCGAAACGGCTGCCGGCCAGCAGCAACAGGCCGACCGGAATCCACAACAGCGACAGATGCAGAATCCATAGCATCGGTTCGCGCCATGTCAGCCAGCCGCGCCACAGGGCAATACGGCTGAAGCTGATCGCCGCGGCAAGCAGCGCCAGAGTGGCGGTGAGCATCTGAATACCCAGCGGCAAGGTGACGCACAGCGCCAGCATGGCTGCGAGAGTCAGGCGCTCAAGCCAGAGCGGGTTGCTGATGCGTTCGGGATCACCGCCGTTGGCGCGCAGCCAGTTGCCGGAAAAGGCCGGTGTGATGCGGCCGCCGACAATCAGCATTAATGCACTTGCAGCGATCAGTGCCATGGCAATGGCGTGCTCGCTCCACTGCAACAGAAAGGCCGCCTGCGCCGTCCAGAGCAGAAACAGCACCAGCAGGATCGGTGCGTGACGCGGTTGCTTCGCGCTGATGATGCGGCGCCCGGCATCGATCATCACCAGCGGCAAGAACAGCAGATTAATGGCGATCATCATGACTTCCGGCACTAGCGGCAGCGCGGTCAGCAGACGACCGATTGCCCACACCAGCCACAGCAGTATCAATGGCAGCCCATGCAATCTTTCCGTGTTGGTCCAGACACACACGGCGGTGAGCAGAAAGCCGGCGATGGCCGGGTTGAGAATCGCGAACAGCATTTCATGCTGGTGCCAGCGAAGTGCCGGCAGGGCGAATTCCAGCGGCAGCAATCGGGTGACGCTGCAGATCCACAGTGCGACCACGGCAATGGCCCAGATCGCCAGCGACAGGAAAAAAATCCGGAATGGATAGGCAAACAATATGAGCTTATTCATCGGGACAGCTCCATAGCCAGATCGCCACGCCCAGCAGCAGTAACGGAATCGTTATGCGTAATAGCGGCGGG
>DATCSZ010000009.1:0-14179 GCA_036568205.1 Pseudomonadales bacterium | reverse complement strand
ATTAGTGACTGGTCATGTGAACATATGCAGTCACAGTTTGTTGTGACACTGGCAGATGGCAAGGTGTTGCCAATACGCCTGAACATGCCTGGCAGACACAACGCATTAAATGCCACAGCTGCCATTGCCGTGGGACTTGATGAGGGTCTTGACGAGAATGCGATCCTGCAGGGCCTGGCGCAATTCAGTGGTGTAGGCCGTCGTTTCCAGGTATACGGCGACTATGCCGTTCCAAAAGGCGGAAAGGTGACGCTGGTAGATGACTATGGTCATCACCCGACCGAGCTGCGTGCGACGATTGAAGCTGCACGCCAGAGTTACCCAGGCCGGCGCTTAGTGATGGTTTTCCAGCCGCACCGATATAGCCGTACCCGTGATCTCTATGACCAGTTTGTTGATGTGTTATGCCAGGTTGACCTGCTGCTGCTGCTGGATATTTACCCGGCTGGCGAGGAGCCTGTTGTCGGTATAGACAGCAATACCCTGGCACATAGCATTCGCCAGCGTGGCGTGGTGGATCCGGTGCACCTGAAAAGCATCGACCAGGTGCCAGTCACGCTGGCAAACATGTTGCTTGATAATGATGTATTGATTACCCAGGGTGCCGGCAATGTCGGTGCCCTGGCAGAAAAACTGTCCAGCAAGGGTTTTCTATGAAGATTGACCAGCACCGCATTCGTGGCACTGTTGCAGTCCTGTTTGGCGGGGCAAGCTCCGAGCGTGATGTGTCGCTGAAAAGCGGCCAGGCGGTGATTGATGCGATGTCCGGCATGGGGCTGGATGTTGTTGCGATTGATACGGAGTTCCAGTATCTCGGTCGTGCACTGCAGCAGCATGCCATCAAGCATTGTTTCAATATCCTGCATGGCGGCCCGGGTGAAAACGGTGAGGTGCAGGCGTTGTTGCACAGTATGGGCATCAGCTGTACCGGCAGTGGTGTGCTGGGCTGTGCCCTGGCGATGGACAAGCAGCGCAGCAAACTGTTGTGGCGCGGAGCAGGCCTGCCGACTGCTGATTTTTTGCTGGTTAACGAGCAGACCCGGTGGACTGATGTGGTGGATACCCTGGGTGATAAGGTGATGATCAAGCCATCCTGTGAAGGATCCAGTATTGGCATGTCGGTCGTTGAAAGTGAGCAACAATTTGCGCAATCGCTTGATGCTGCCTTGAAATATGACGACGAGGTGCTGGCCGAGAAATGGATTGATGGCCCTGAATACACCGTGGCAATACTGGGTGAGCGGGCATTGCCGGTGATCCGTCTGGAAACTGACCATCAGTTTTATGATTATCAGGCCAAGTACCTGTCGGACAGCACACGTTACCTGTGTCCCTGTGGCCTGTCAGAAGAGCTGGAGCAGCAGGTGCAGCAACTGGCATTGCGTGCTTTTGCCGTGCTGGGTTGCAGTGGTTGGGGGCGTATTGATGTGATGCAAGACAGGGATGGCAAATTTTATCTGCTGGAAGCCAACACTGTGCCTGGCATGACCGATCACAGCCTGGTGCCTATGGCTGCAGCTGCCGCCGGCATCGGTTTTGACCAGCTGGTCGCTGATATTTTTAACCAGAGCCTGTTATGAGTTTGTTGCAACGGAAAAAGGCCACTATGGTCAGCCGCAAAAAAACCAGCCAGCCGCTGCTGCGGCAGCTGCGTGACAAGCTGGCTGCGGTGCGGCTGCCACCATCAATGCTGGCCGCCAGCATCACTGTCTTGATGCTGGCAATACTGGTTTATGGTGGTTACCGGTCGATTGACAGCCTGATGGAGATTCCGATCAGCCAGGTAGAGGTAAAAGGACAGCTGCATTACCAGAGCAAGGATGACATCAGTCGCCTGATTAACCGTTATGCGGTTAACGGTTTTGTACAGGTGGACCTGAACCGGTTGCGTGATGAGTTGCTTGGCCTGCCGTGGATACAACATGTATCGGTGGGGCGCAAGCTGCCAGGTGGCCTGGTTATTCATGTTACCGAGCAGCAACCTGTTGCACACTGGAATGACAATGCCTTTATCAACCAGTACGGGGATTTGCTATACCCGCCACAGCGACAGCATATTGACGGTTTGCCAGTGTTCAGCGGCAATGATCATCGCAAGGTGATTGACAGTTATGCGCGCCTGAACAGTGTGTTGCCGGAGCAGCAAAAGCCAGTGCGGGAGCTGCATATTGATGATCGTGAGACAGTTCGTGTGACGCTTGCATCCGGCGCGGTGCTGGTAATGGCATTCGACCAGCTGGATCAGCAGATGGCACGCTGGTGGCAGATATCGGCAGCCGGTCTTGGTGAAAAAATGTATGCGGTCAGCAGGGTTGATCTGCGTTACAACAATGGTGCTGCGGTGCAATGGAAAGAAGGCATTGCACTGGCAGAAAAAGATACAGCGGGAGGCCATTAAACATGGCAAATGATAATGTTGAAAGCATGATCGTCGGTCTGGATATCGGCACATCAAAGGTGGTTGCGATCGTTGGTGAAATTACCCGCGATGGCAAGCTGGAGATCGTCGGCCTGGGTTCACATCCGTCACGTGGCCTGAAAAAAGGCGTGGTGGTGGATATTGAGTCAACCGTGCAGTCGATCCAGCGTGCTGTGGAAGATGCCGAGCTGATGGCAGGTTGCCGTATCCATTCGGTCTATGCCGGGATAGCCGGCAGCCACATCCGCAGTCTCAATTCACACGGAATAGTCGCCATTAAAGACAAGGAAGTGACGATGGCGGATATGGACCGGGTGATTGACGCCGCCAAAGCGGTGGCGATTCCTGCAGACCAGAAAATCCTGCATATCCTGCCGCAGGAGTACATCATCGACTCGCAGGAAGGTGTTAAGGAGCCGATTGGCATGTCCGGCGTGCGTCTGGAAGCCAAGGTGCACCTGGTCACTGGCGCGGTCAATGCGGCCCAGAATATCGAGAAATGCATCCAGCGCTGTGGACTGAAGGTTGAAGAAGTCATCCTGGAGCAGCTGGCGTCCAGTTATGCCGTGCTGACTGATGATGAGCGCGAGCTGGGTGTCTGTATTGTGGATATTGGTGGTGGCACCTCGGATATTGCCATTTTTACAGAAGGTGCGATTCGCCACACGGCGGTTATCCCGATCGCCGGTGACCAGGTGACAAACGATATTGCCATGGCGTTGCGCACGCCAACCCAGTATGCCGAAGAGATCAAGATGAAATATGCCTGTGCGCTGGCCCAGCTTGCCCGTGCTGACGAAACCATCAAGGTGCGGGGTGTTGGCGACAGGCCGCAGCGTGAGCTGTCTCGCCAGGCGCTGGCGGAAGTGGTTGAGCCACGTTATGACGAGCTGTTTACCCTGGTGCTGGATGAGATACGTCGCAGTGGCTATGAGCAGATGCTGGCCGGCGGCATTGTGCTGACAGGTGGTACCGCCAAGATGGAAGGTGTGGTTGAGCTGGCCGAAGAGATATTCCATATGCCGGTTCGTGTCGGTTCGCCGATGCATGCCGGCGGCCTCAAGGACATTGTACATAACCCGATTCATGCCACAGGTGTTGGCTTGCTGCACTATGCGATGAAACAACAGATTTCACCTGCGCCGGGAACCTTGCTGCGCAGCCAGAAGACCGGTGCCTGGGAATCCTTCCGGCGCTGGATGAAAAACAATTTTTAACAACAGTTCTTTTTAAAAAGAAGGGGAGAGAAGCGATGTTTGAATTGGTCGATAACCAACCACAAAATGCAGTGATCAAGGTAATCGGTGTTGGTGGTGGCGGCGGAAACGCGGTCAAGCACATGATTAGCAGTCATATTGAGGGCGTGGATTTTATTTGCGCTAACACAGACGCCAAGGCGCTCAATGATATTGATGCGCGAACGGTGTTGCAGCTTGGCAGCGCGGTGACCAAGGGGCTTGGCGCTGGTGCCAATCCGGATATCGGTCGCCAGGCCGCCATGGAAGACAAGGATCGCATAGCCGAAGTGCTGAAAGGTACCGACATTGTGTTTATCACTGCCGGCATGGGCGGTGGTACCGGCACCGGTGGTGCGCCGGTGGTGGCGGAAGTTGCCAAGGAGCTGGGTATCCTGACCGTGGCGGTGGTAACCAAGCCCTTCCGTTTTGAGGGCAGCAAGCGCATGCGTCTGGCCGAGGAAGGTATCCGCGAGCTGGCCCAGTATGTGGATTCACTGATCACCATCCCCAACCAGAAGCTGGAGGCGGTGCTGGGTCGCAAGATCCAGCTGACAGAAGCGTTCAGGGAGGCCAACAATGTGTTGCACAATGCCGTGCAAGGCATTGCCGAGCTGATTACCAAGCCGGGCATGATCGGCGTTGACTTCGCGGATGTGCGCACGGTGATGTCGGAAATGGGCATGGCGATGATGGGCAGTGGTGTGGCCAGCGGTGAGGATCGTGCCATTGAAGCTGCCCGGGCTGCGATATCCAGCCCGCTGCTGGAGGATATTAACCTGCAGGGCGCACGTGGCATTCTGGTCAATATCACTGCCAATGAGTCGCTGGAGCTGGGCGAATTCAGCGATGTGGGCGAGATAATCGAGGAGTTCGCCTCCGAGAACGCCACCATTGTTATGGGCACGGCGATTGATCCGAATATGGGTGATGAAATCAAGGTCACGGTGGTTGCCACTGGCCTGGGTATTGGTGAGCTGATAGCTGCCCGTCAGGAGACCGCCAAGCCATCGGCTGCGGCACCGGTGAAGAAAGCCGAGCCGCCAGTACTCAGTAACCCGGCTGAAAAGCCTGAGGACTATGGCCGTTATGATACGCCGGCACTTGGCCGGGTTCGCCCGCGGGCGCAGGTGGCAGGTGGCAGTGCCCAGCCACAGGCTGACAATATGGAGTATCTGGATATTCCGGCCTTTTTGCGGCGTCAGGCGGATTAAGCCTGATGCCCGGGCCGGGCAGAAGATGCAGAAAGTGTCGGCGATGTGAAGGCATTTTGCAATAAACATCGCAGAATGCACCATTTTGTGGCGACAATGGCGGGTCAGGCTTTTTAAGCCTGGCGTGGTCTGCTAGAATCACGCCCTGTTATTTTTTCGTTTGGTTTCTGGAATATCGTTAACATGGCACTGATCAGGCAACGAACACTGCGCAATCCGATTCGGGCTACCGGCGTCGGCCTACATTCGGGTGAGAAGGTTTACCTGACCCTGAAACCGGCGCCTGTGGATACCGGCATTGTGTTCCGGCGTACCGATCTTGACCCGGTGGTCGAGATTCCGGCGATTGCCGAAAATGTCGGTGAAACCACATTGTCCACCACCCTGGTGAAAGATGATGTGCGTGTATCGACGGTGGAGCATCTGTTGTCTGCAATGGCAGGGCTTGGCATTGATAATGCGTATGTCGAATTGAGCACCCAGGAAGTGCCGATCATGGATGGCAGTGCCGGTCCGTTTGTCTTTCTTCTGCAGTCAGCAGGTATTGAAGAGCAGGATGCAGCCAAGAAATTCATCCGTATCAAAAAAGAAGTCACCGTGCAGCATGGTGACAAGGTGGCCAGCTTCCTGCCGTTCAACGGTTTCAAGGTGTCGTTTGCCATTGATTTTGACCATCCGGTATTTCGCGGCCGTAAAGTCGATGCCATGATGGATTTCTCTACCACTTCGTTTGTCAAGGAAATCAGCCGTGCCCGTACCTTCGGGTTTATGCATGAAATCGAGTACCTGCGCTCGCAGGGCCTGGCTCGCGGTGGCAGTGTTGATAATGCCGTGGTGGTGGATGAGTATCGTATTCTCAATGAGGATGGTCTGCGTTACGAGGATGAATTTGTCAAACACAAGGTGCTGGATGCCATCGGCGACCTGTACCTGCTGGGTAACAGCCTGATTGGTGAGTTCCGGGCCTACAAATCAGGCCATGCACTGAACAATGCCGTATTGCGCGCATTGATTGCCCGTACCGATGCCTGGGAAGTGGTCACCTTTGATGAGGATGACGCACCTATCTCCTATGCGTCGACGGTACTGGCGGTTTAGTCAATATCCGTTATACTTCGCCTCTGGCAATAATAACCCTGTGAACCTATGCGCATTATTGTACTGGGCGAGGAACTTTCCCGCTCCTGGACGCTGGACATTGACCGGCGCTGGCTGATAGCCGGCGCCGCGTTGCTGTTTGTCCTGCTGCTTGCGCTGATTACCATGACACTGGTGGCGATTGATCGTGGCCAGCGTATTGAGGATACCCGCCTGCAAGTAAGCCAGCTGCAGCAGGAATTGTTGTTCGACCAGCAAAAACTGCAGTCGTTTTATGCCTACGCCGATGGCGTGTTTGTTGAGCATGCCAAGCGTGCCGGCCAGTTACAGGCACGGCTTGCCCGGCTGGAGGCGCTGGGCGCACGGTTGGCGGACGTGGCCAGCCTGGACGATGAATTCGATTTTTACAGTGTGCCGGCGATTGGTGGCCCATCCGAGCAGGAGCCGGGCGTTCCGCAGCCGGTGGTTCGTGATGATGTGCTGCAGACACTGGACAAGCTGGCGCTGCATATCGACCGGCGTGAGCACGAGCTGAAAGCCATTGATGGCCTGCTGGCCAATCGCCACCTGCAGCAGGAAAGCTATGTGGCGGGTCGGCCGGTCAATGCCGGCTGGTTGTCATCCCATTATGGCAAGCGTATTGATCCGTTTGACGGGCATGCCGCCTGGCATGGCGGCGTGGATTTTGCCGGCAAACTGGGGGCTGATATTCTGGCTGTGGCATCCGGGGTGGTGGTATGGTCCGGTGATCGTTATGGTTATGGCCAGATGGTGGAAGTGAATCACGGCAATGGTTTTGTCACCCGCTATGCCCATAATCTGGAAAACAAGGTGAAAATCGGCGATGTGGTCAGCAAGGGCCAGGTGATTGCCCTGATGGGCAGCAGTGGCCGCTCCACCGGCCCACATGTGCATTTTGAAGTGCTACACAATGGCCGAACGGTAGATCCCCGCAAGTACATTTACCGCAAGCAAATCTGATCGACCGGCATTTCTGCCGGCTTTATATCCCCCTCCGGTTACTGACAAACTGTATAATCGCGCAGTGTTTTATGCGTGCCGTTTTGCTAAACTCGCCGCTTTCCTGTTAATGACAACGACGGACGGAACAGCCCCCCATGTTGAAGAATGTCGCCAAAAAACTGTTTGGCACCCGCAACGACCGGGAAATCAAGCGCATGATGAATATTGTTGCGCAGATCAATGGCTATGAGGAATCACTGTCGGCATTGCCCGACCAGGCCCTGGCTGGCAAAACGGCGGAATTCCGCCAGCGTCTGGAAAGCGGCGAAACCCTCGATCAGCTGTTGCCGGAAGCGTTTGCGGTAGTACGCGAAGCCGGCAAGCGCACGCTGGGCATGCGCCATTTTGATGTGCAGATGCTCGGTGGCATCGTGCTGCACCGGGGCCGGATTGCCGAGATGCGAACGGGTGAAGGTAAAACTCTGGTGGCGACATTGCCGGTTTACCTGAATGCCCTGCCGGGCCGTGGCGTTTACGTGGTCACGGTCAATGATTACCTGGCCAGTCGCGATGCCGAGTGGATGCGGCCGCTGTATGAATTTCTTGGCATGCGTGTCGGCGTGGTGGTGCCAAACCAGGCGCAGGATGAAAAACGTGCGGCCTATGCTGCGGATATTACCTACGGCACCAATAACGAATTCGGTTTTGATTACCTGCGTGACAATATGGCCTTTACCCTGGAGGACAGGGTACAGCGTGACCGTTATTTTGCCATTGTCGATGAAGTGGACTCGATCCTGATTGACGAGGCACGTACGCCACTGGTTATTTCCGGCGCGGCAGAAGACAGCTCGGCCCTGTACAAACGCATCAACCGGTTTATTCCTTATCTCAAGCAGGCGGATGTGCACGAAGAGCAGGGGCAGCAGGTGGTTGGTGAAGGCCACTTCACGATTGATGAAAAGAACCGTCATGTTGAACTGACTGAGCAGGGTCATGAGTATGTTGAGCGTTTCCTGCTCGATGACAAGCTGCTGGAAGAGGGCGAGAGTCTGTATGATGCCGGCAACCTGAAACTGCTGCACCATGTACAAACCGCGCTGCGTGCGCATGTATTGTTCCACAAGAATGTTGAATACATTGTGCAGGATGGCCAGGTGGTTCTGATTGATGAACATACTGGCCGGACCATGACCGGTCGCCGTCTCTCCGAAGGCCTGCACCAGGCGATCGAGGCGAAGGAAGGGGTGCGCATCCAGAATGAAACCCAGACGCTGGCTTCGACCACGTTCCAGAACTACTTCAGGCTGTTTGAAAAACTGGCCGGCATGACCGGCACCGCCGATACCGAAGCGGCCGAATTCCATCAGATTTATGGCCTGGAAGTCACCGTGATCCCGCCCAATCGGCCGGTGGCACGTATCGACCTGAACGACCTGATCTACATGACGGTGGACGAAAAGTTTGCCGCCATCGCCGATGATATCGTCAGTATCCGGGAAAAAGGTGCGCCGGTGCTGGTGGGTACTGCATCCATTGAAAACTCCGAGCGTCTGTCAGCGCTGCTCAAGCAGAAAAAAATCAGCCACCAGGTGCTGAATGCCAAGTTCCATGCCCGCGAGGCTGAAATTATCGCCGAGGCGGGGCGCCCGGGTGCGGTTACCATTGCCACCAATATGGCCGGCCGCGGAACAGATATTGTACTGGGTGGCAATCTGGATGTTGAAATTGCCGCCCTGGAGAACCCGACAGAAGCCGGGCTTGCGGCCCTGAAAGCCGACTGGGAGAAACGCCATCAGCAGGTGCTGGAGGCCGGCGGCCTGCATATCCTGGGCTCCGAACGCCATGAGAGCCGGCGTATTGATAACCAGCTGCGCGGCCGCGCCGGTCGCCAGGGTGATCCGGGTGTGACGCGTTTTTATTTGTCGCTGGAAGACGACTTGATGCGTATTTTTGCTTCCGACCGGGTGCGGGCAATGATGCAGGCACTGGGTATGAAGCAGGGCGAGGCGATTGAGCATCGTATGGTCAGCAACGCGATCGAAAAGGCCCAGCGCAAAGTCGAAGGCCGCAATTTCGATATCCGCAAATCCTTGCTGGAGTTTGATGATGTCGCCAATGACCAGCGCCAGGTGATTTATCGCCAGCGTGAAGACATTTTGCGCAGCGAGGATATTTCCGGGGTGATAGCGGCGATTCGTGAAGATGTCGTCAACCAGGTGATCAGCGCCTATATACCGCCGCAAAGCCTCGACGAAATGTGGGATGTTGCCGGACTGGAAGTGGCGCTGGAAAGTGACTTTGGCCTCGATTGCCCGGTTCAGCAGTGGCTGGATGCCGATGAACGCCTGAATGAAGAGGGCATCCGCCGGCGGGTGGTGGAGATGCTGGCTGCGGATTACCAGCGCAAGGCGGACATGATCGGTGACGAAATGCGCCGCTTTGAAAAACACATGATGTTGCAGGTGCTGGATGGCCAGTGGAAAGAACACCTGGCAGCCATGGATCATCTGCGTATGGGCATTCATTTGCGCGGTTATGCCGGCAAGAATCCCAAGCAGGAATACAAGCGTGAATCGTTTGAGATGTTCCAGGCGATGCTGGAGAACACCAAATACGATGTGGTCAAGATTCTTGCCCGTGTACGCATCCAGACCGAAGAGGAAATTGCCGCGCTGGAAGCCGAACGGCGTGCACAGCAGGCACGCGAAAAGGTGCAACTGACCCATCAGCAGGCGCCAGCCATGGCAGGCGAGCCGGCCGGCGAAGCGGCGGCAGAAGAGACTGCGCGCGCTACGCCGTTTGTCCGTGATGGTCGCAAGGTGGGCCGCAACGAGCCGTGTCCATGTGGTTCGGGCAAGAAATACAAGCAGTGCCACGGTGCACTGGAGCGGGAGGGCTGACATGGCTACCGGACATGCCCCGTTGCCGGATTTTGTGGCCATTGAAGGCCTGCGTATCGGTGTTGCCAATGCCGGCATCAAGCAGACGGCGCGGCCGGATATCACGGTGTTTGAACTGGCCGATACCGCCAGTGTGGCCGGGGTGTTCACCAAAAATGCGTTTTGTGCTGCGCCGGTGCAGCTGTGCCGGCAGCACTTGTCAGCTGGCGGGGCAATCCGTTATCTGCTGGTGAATACCGGCAATGCCAATGCCGGCACCGGCAGCCTGGGTATGGATAATGCCCTGGCAAGCCTGGCGGCGCTGGCGGAACTGGCCGGTGCCGGTGTACAGCAAATCCTGCCGTTCTCTACCGGTGTGATCGGTGAGCACCTGCCGGTGGAAAAAATCAGCCAGGCCTTGCCGGCTGCCCTGGCCTGCCTGTCGGCAGACAACTGGGCGGCTGCGGCAAGCGCCATCATGACCACGGATACACGGCCGAAAGGCGTGTCGCGCAGTATAGATATTGCCGGCCACACGGTCACGATCAATGGCATCAGTAAGGGGGCCGGCATGATCAAGCCGAATATGGCCACCATGCTGGCGTTTGTTGCCCTGGATGCCGTTGTGTCGCCGGCCTTGCTGCAGCAGATGGTGGCCGAGGCCTGCCGCCTGTCATTCAACCGCATCACCATTGATGGCGATACCTCCACTAACGATTCAGCCATTCTGGTGGCTACCGGCAAAGGCAGCCTGGATGCCGATGCGCTGGGCCAGCAGGATTTGCGGCTGCTGCAACAGGCCATCAACCTGGTGTTTGTCGAGCTGGCGCAGCTGATCGTGCGTGATGGTGAGGGCGCCACCAAGTTTGTCCATGTGCATGTCAGCGGTGGTTGCAGCGAGCAGGAATGTGAGCAGGTGGCCTTCACCATTGCCGAGTCTCCACTGGTAAAAACAGCGCTGTTTGCCAGTGACCCAAACTGGGGTCGTATTCTGGCGGCGGTCGGTCGTTCCGGCATTGTCGATCTCGATGTCGACAAGGTCAGCCTTGCCATTAACCAGGTGCTGATCGCTGAAAACGGTGGCCGGGCCGCCAGTTATACCGAGCAGGCCGGCGTGGCTGCGCTGGCGCCGGAAGATATTCATATCGAGGTCAACCTGTGTCGTGGTGATGCTGCTGCCACGGTATGGACTACCGACCTGTCCCATGACTATGTCACCATCAATGCCGAGTACCGCACCTGATGCTGTGCAGGTGGCTGCTGCCATCATCTGGGATGATGCCGGGCAGCGGCTGCTGATCAGTCGCCGGCCGGATCACCTGCACAAGGGTGGCTGCTGGGAATTTCCCGGCGGCAAGATAGAGGCCGGCGAAACGGCAGAGGCGGCACTTGCCAGGGAGCTGGCGGAGGAGCTGGACATCGGTTTTGGCCGCAGTGCGTTTTACCGGCGCATTGATTATTGTTATCCGGAAAAAACCGTCAGCCTGCACTTCTACCAGATTTATTCTGTCTCAGGTGATGTCAACGCCAATGAAGGTCAGGAGTGGCGCTGGGTATTGCCGGCCGAACTTGCCGGTTTGCATTTCCCGGAGGCCAACCAGCCGATTGTCGATGCGCTGCTGTATCACGCTTGTCCCTTGCCATAAATCGCTGCACTGTTAATCGGCCACAAAAAAGCCGGCATTGTCGCCAATGCCGGCCCGGGTTTTGCCTGCCGCTCAGAACGTCAGGCTGATGCCGGCAGACACCGTCTGCGGCTTGTTGGGGCGGGCACCGTCCGGTGTGCGCGAGACAATGCGTTCGCTGTCGAGCAGGTTCTCCACCTTGACAAACAGTTCGGCATTGTCGGTGACGCCATAACGGCTGATCAGGTCGACAACAAAAACGGATTCAGTGGTTTCAAGTTTATTGCCCATATCACAACCGATGCTTATGCACATCTTGTCGATGTATTTGGCAACCAGGTAATTGTTCCAGCGACTGGCATGCTCGATACCGGCACGCAGGCTGAAAGTATGCTCCGGAACGTCTTTCAGGATGTCACCCTCGCTGACGCCGGAGGTGGCATTGTCCTTGCTGATTTCTGCCTGGGTCCAGGTGTAGCTGGCATCCAGCGGAAACGTGAAGGCGCCACCGGAGAATGCCGTGCCCAGTTGCATTTCCAGGCCAGCGATTACCGCCTCGCCAGTGACAAAGGTGCCGCTGGTGGAACCATCGCTGCAGGGGGAACCCACCGAGCAGTTCTCTGCCTGGTCAGCAAAGTCGCTGTAAAAACCGATCGCTTCGGCAAACCACCGCTGGCCGGTGAAACGGGCGCCGGCTTCCCAGTTAATGCTGGTTTCCGGTTGCTGGTTTTCGGTGGCGCTGCCGCCCAGTGGTGAAAAGCCGCGATGCGCGCCGGCCAGGATTTGCCACTGCTCATTGATGCGGTAGCTCATTGAGACGCCAGGCAGCCATTCGGCTGTGTCATTGCTGCGTTTGCTGGCGACGCTGGCACGGGCCGGATCGGCATAACGGGTCTGCCAGGACTCCACATCCTCGTAACGCAGGGCCAGCATGACGGTCAGTGCCTCGGTGGCCTGCCATTCATCGGTCAGCCACAGGCTGATGGCATCGGCGCCATCAATCAGGTTGTCGCCACCGGTAGGCAGGTTGGTGCCGCGGTAAACCAGCGAGCCATTCAGCTGGTCATAGATATCAACCGGCTGGTAACGATCCATCTCGTCTTCATGCACACGCAGGCCGATCGCCAGCTGGTGGCTGCCGGCGCTGAGGTCGACATTGAACTGCACGCCCTGTGACAGGTAGTCGCGGTCGTTGTGTTTGTACTGCAGGTCAGTGACATTCAGCAGGCCATGCAGGATGTTGATGGCGTCGCTGTCGCCATTATTGGCATCATTGATCAGTGCACTGCCGCCACTGAGCTTGAACCAGTTGCGCGTGAATTCGTTGCGATACAGCGTGGTGGTCAGGCGGGCGTTGCTGGCCAGCGCAATACGGTGGGTCAGCTGGTAGCCGGTATGGTCGTTTTCCATCTGGTCAATGCTGGACAGTGCATAGCGACGGTAAGGGTCGGCGGCAAAATCGGCATCCGTCAGGCCAAGATAGGTTTCGTTGGAGGTTTCTTCCGAATACTGCAGTTTCAGCACCAGGCTTTGTTCCGGGCCGCTGGCCGATTCCCAGCCCAGCTTGACCAGGTAGTCACTGATATGAAAGCCGCTGTCGCGGTTGCTGTAGTCAATCTCCTTGAAGCCGGCACCATCACGCTGCACGGTTTCCACCAGCAGGCCCCACTGGCCGTGGCGAACGCCGTAGTGGGCGTGGGTGTCCTGAGAGCCACGCTCATCGGTGATAAATGTCAGTTTGCCGCTGTTTTCCTTCGGAATGGCGGTGGTTACCAGGTTGACGACGCCACCGGTGGTTTGCGGGCCGTAGCGCAGCAGTGGAGCACCCTTGAGGATCTCAATGGCCGACATGCGCATCATGGTCGGGAAATAGTAGGCTGCCGGGTTTGAATACGGGGCTGGTGCAGCCAGCACACCATCCTCCATCAGGGTGATTTTGCTGCTGCGCTCGGCGGTGGCACTGCGGATGCCGATATTGGGTCGCAGGCCAGCGCCATCTTCCTCACGGATATAAATGCCGGGTACGGTTTTCAGCAGCTGGTTGATGTCGGTGGCAATCTCGATCTCGATTTGCTGCTCGTCAATCAGGTCGGCCGATCCGGGCAGCTGGTGAGCCTGGCTTTTGCTGCCGAGAATGACCACCGATTCCAGTTGCGGGTTGTCGGCGGCCTGGGCCGAGATGCTGGCGATGGCAATAGCCAATGGCAGCAGGGATGTGCGCTTGATCATGGATAACCCCCCAATAAGATGACTGGCTGATAATTTTGGGGCGAATCTTACATTCAATGATAAGCGTTATCAATTGCAAACAAAAAATATTCTCGCTATTTGTCTGGATCAGTGTGAGTCAAGATCATTGCTGAGTATGTCATCGTAAACACTGCTGCCCGGCAGCCGGTTTTCTTCGTTGGCCCAGGCGATAAAGTCGCGGTTTTTGCATTGCTCCGAGCAGAATGGCCGGTGCGGGTTGTTTTTGTCCCAAGTCAGCGCCGTGCCGCAACCCGGGCAGTTATATCGGGGGATTGAGTTTGTCATGGGCATGGCTCAGGTATTGTTGATGCAGCTGTTCAACACAGTCGTCCAGGTAATCCATGCCATGGATGTTGTTGATGACATCATCGGCACGGGTGAGTCGGGCCTGGCGGTCGGCCTGCGATTGCATGATACGGCGAACCTGCTGTTCGTCGTTGTCGTCGCGCTGCATGGTGCGAGACAGTTGGACGGATTCCGGCACATCAACCAC
>DATCSZ010000008.1:0-1406 GCA_036568205.1 Pseudomonadales bacterium | reverse complement strand
AGCCGCCCGGCAGATTCTTGAAGAACAGGCCGCCCAGCTGCAGGCCTCGGAAGAGGAGCTCCGGGTGCAGCAGGAAGAACTGCAGGCCCAGCAGGAGGAGCTGCGCGTCACCAATGAAGAGCTGGAAGCGCAAACCCGGCTGCTGATGGAGCGCACCCGCCAGCTGGAACAGCAGCAGGGCCGGAAAAGCGCCTGATAATTGTTCAAAAACGCCGCACCGGCGGCTGACCTGCCGGCAACGCCCTTCTATACTGCGCCCTTGTTTTGGCGGCCACGGCCGCGCCTTCGAGGGACACCCAGGTGGATATTGCACACCGGATACTGCACCGGCTGGATCGCTTCAGCCTTGCCTTCGGCCATGGCGTGGCCTGGCTGGCGCTGGCACTGGTGCTGCTGACCAGCCTGATCGTGCTGCTCCGTTACGCCTTCGGTATCGGCAGCATTGCCCTGCAGGAAGGCCAGCTTTATGTCCATGCCAGCCTGTTCATGCTCGGTATCGCTTACACCCTGCGTTGCGACGAGCATGTCCGGGTCGACATCTTTTATCGCCGCTTCAGCCATAACGGCCGCGCCTGGGTCGATCTGCTCGGCACCCTGCTGTTTCTGTTGCCGCTGTGCATCCTGATTCTGGTGACCTGCTTTGATTACGTGGTGGTCAGCTGGCAGCGTCAGGAAGGTTCTGCCGATGCCGGTGGCCTGCCATTTGTGTATGTGCTGAAAACCCTGCTGCTGGTGATGCCGGCATTGCTCTCGGTACAGGCACTGGCGGAAGCATTGCGCGCGTTGCTCAAACTGCGTTATCCGCAAGAGCCGGATGCCGACAAGCCGGCCGGGGAGGGTTCGGCATGGAACTGATCCCGCTGCTGATGTTCGCGGTGGTCTGCGCCGCACTGATGGCAGGTTATCCGGTGGCCTTTACCCTCGGTGGTGTGGCGCTGATCTTTGCCCTGATCGGCATGGCCACCGGCACCTTCGATGGCAATGACCTGACCTTTATCCCGAACCGGCTGTTCGGCATTGTTGGTAACACCACCCTGATCGCCGTGCCGTTGTTCGTGTTTATGGGCGTGATGCTGGAAAAATCGAAAGTCGCCGAGCATCTGCTCACCAGCATGGCGCGGCTGATGGGGCCGCTGCCCGGCGGCCTCGGCATTGCCATTATCATCGTTGGTGCGCTGCTTGCCGCCAGCACCGGGATCGTCGGCGCCACCGTGGTGACCATGGGCCTGCTGGCGCTGCCGAGCATGCTCAAACTGGGCTACAAACCGGAACTGGCCAGCGGCCTGATCTGCGCCACCGGCACGCTGGGCCAGATTATTCCGCCATCGATTGCACTGGTGTTGCTCGGCGATGTGCTGTCATCGTCTTATCAGCAGGCACAGCTGAAGATGGGACTGTGGTCGACC
>DATCSZ010000007.1:0-3620 GCA_036568205.1 Pseudomonadales bacterium | reverse complement strand
CCAAAGCGGCGTCAGTGCAGCCAGAATGGCGACGCCAACCTTGTCATCAAGGGTATTGCGACAATGCTGAAGAACCTCGGTTTCGGTGGCGCCCGCGAGAACCGGAATGTCGCCGTTACTCGCCAGCCGGGAAAGGGTGGCACGATACAGAAGACTTAACGCTTCGCGTGCATCGCCGCGGTCAAGTGCAGCAAAAACGCTTTCGGAAAGATTGGCGGGCAGAGATGCCTGTCGAATATCCAGGCCGGCGATATGGGTGACAGGTTTTCTCAGGCGCTGATGCCCGACGGGAAGCGCTGCCAGCCAGTGCCGGTAATACCACAGAGTCCACAGGGCCAGTGCGATGACCGCAGACCACAACAGGATGCGCAGGATATCGGCCAGAGACGGCAGGCTGCTGTAATCCCGGGTGCCATCTGCATCAAACAGCCATTTGAAGAAATCTACCAGCCACTCCGGCTGCTGGTCTTCTGGCAGGGCTTCCATGGTGTCGTTATCGCTGCGCAGGCGCCATTGTTCCTGTACTTCAATGGGCATGAAATCAGGCCCTGCAACCACTTCGATAGCATCCTGTTGTGGATTGCTGGCCCGGGCCTGTTGTGCGGGGGCCAGTGACAGAACTGGCAGCAGGAAAAGTACTGCCAGTGTGGTGCTGGTTAGTGCACGACGCCGTTCACCGATACGTCTCATACCCAGCTCAAGGTCCCATCCCTCCAGCCAGGTGCGCTTGTTCAGATACAGGGCAAAGCCCGAGGCAACATAAAGCGGCTGCAAAACTGTCAGAGTGAGGTACCAGGTAATCAGGCCAAGCGTGGCGTAGTGCGTGCCGGTCAGCATCCAGTCGATGTCACTCAGGTAGTACTGGCCCGGCATCATCATCATCACCAGCACGGTAAAGGCGTAACTGATGATGAACTCGATATGCGCCATCAGCAGGGTCAGCATGGATGCCCGGTTTGGCTGGCCCATATGCAAAACCCTGATCCGCTCGCGATAGTGATGTCCGTGCTGATTCTCCAGCTGGGAAACAGGCACGGAAAAACTGCGGGTCAGGTAGATGCGTCGCCACAGCAGCCATGGCAGCAGTCCGGGTAGTGCATAGCGATGAAATTCGCGCCATAACGTTGGCACTGTCACCGGCTGGTTGAACAGGGTGCGAGCGCAGTATTCCAGGAGTGGTCGTTCCAGCACCGGCTTTAGCCACCACAACAGCAGGGCGCCGTAGCCGGAATGGCCGCTGACGGTGAGCCACAGGGCAAGTAGCAATACCGGCATGCTGAAGCTGAGCCAGACCAGTGTCAGCGGCTTCCACCAGGCGCGATACAGGTGGGTGCCCATGTCCATGGCCTGCCACGGTGTTCGTGGTGCGATGCGGGCGCTGGCCTGATCGAGCTGCATCAGCGCCGTCCCCCGGCGAACAGGTAGCCGAACAGCAGAATCCACAGGGCGCTGCCGACACTGTATTTGATCCACGGATCAAAAAGACGTGGTGACCAGAATGCTTCAATAAAGGCGGCCAGTAACAGCAGTGCGAAAACACCATACATCACCGGCATGGCTTCGCCGGCGGATTTTCTCAAGGCATCCAGCCGTGTCCACGGACCCGGCGCCAGCAGTGCCCAGCCGAGTCGCAGGCCAGCGCCGCCAGCCAGCACAATGGCTGTCAATTCCGGTGCGCCGTGGGCGATGACAAAGGTAAAAAACGGCTCGCTCATACCGTTATTGGCCAGGTGTGCAGCGACAGCACCAAAAAAACTGCCGTTGAAGAGCATCACGAACAGAGCGCCGATGCCAAAAAAAATACCACCGGCAAAGGTGCGAAATGCAATGCCGATGTTGTTGTAGATGTAGTAGCCGAACATGATGACGTCATCGTTGCTGTCACGGTTGATGCGATGACTGGCTTGTGGGTGGTACATGTCCTCAAGTTGCCGGGTCGTGTCAGCATCGAGCAGAGCGTAGACCATCTCCGGTTGTTGACGGACCAGCGCCCACAGCAGCAGCATCGACAGGCAGAACACCATCATGCTTGCCAGCTGCCATGGCCACTGAGCTCGGACTGCGCGCGGAAAATCGGCCAGGAAGAAACGCTTTAATGGTGCCGCCAACGGCAGCCGCGGGCGATATAGCAATCGATAGCCGCGCAGCACCAGATCATCCAGACGTTGAATCAGGCTGATGCTGTAGCCCCGTTCCCGAGCCAGTGCCTGATGATGGCACAGCCGCCGGTAGCTCGCCGGCAGGCGAGCCAGTTTCGGGTCCTGAGCAGCTTCGCCGGGACGAAGTTTTTCCAGTACCGTCAACTGTTGTTCAAGTAGCTGCCAGTCAGCACTGAACTGTTGTTCGAACTGGGCCTGCTTCATGTGTGGCCCCGCAGGTAGCGGGCAACATTCATGGCGCGTTGTTCGGACTCTGCGCCACTCAGCTCAGGCCATGCAAACCGGGTTAATTCCTGCAGCCTGGCGGAGGAAAGTGTGTCTTTGCGCTCAAGCAGGGCGAGCAGGGTTTGCTGATCGTCCAGCGTGGCCGACCAGTCCGGTGCGGTGCTGCTGTCTTTCATTATCTGTGCCACCGGTCGCTCGCCGCTGACGTACACCACCATGGTATTGCCAGCGAGATCACCGAGGCGCTGGAAACGCTGATTGCTCAGCATTGCAACAAAGCCGGTCAGATACAGCATCGGAAAAAAATCAGCCTGACGAATCAGGTTGCGAATCAGACTGCCGTTGAGGGTGACCGGTGTGCCGTCGGTGTGTGTCACGGCTATTCCCAGTGCTCGCTTGCCCGGAGTCTGGCCATGGCGCAAGACTTCAAACAGCACCGGGTAAAACCACTCGAGAAAGAAAACCAGAATGAGCATCAAGCCAGCGCCGGCACCGGCTTTAGTCAGAACGACAACCCAGGCAACCAGATAAAACGGAGTGCGAATAAGAAAGTCGATAAAGAAAGCGGCGGCCCGCGGCAGGATACCTACCGGTATCAGCGACAGCGCGGCACCTTCCGGCGTACGAAGTCGCTGACGATCATCAATCACGACCCGTGCCCCGCTGTCGGATCAGCAGCAGGGCACAGACAAACAGCAATGTGGTGAGGCTGACCCTGACGATGGCAATAGTCCGCACCGGCGGCGGATCAAGTAGTTGCACAGCAAAACCGGCGAAATAGAACAACAGTAATATGCATAACCAGGTCAGCATCCGGCCATCGCCACGAATGGTTGCCGGCAGCATCAGGATCAGTGGCCCGTACAGCACCACGCTCATCAGGATGCCAGCGCGGAACATGGCGTCGGCCGACACGGTGCCCTGCGTCGGGGCCAGCCACCAGAGGCCGCCAATGCCGGCGAGAATCAGAGCCACATGGAATAGTCGGGCAAGGTTAACAATCATCATCAGCTCCCGAGCTTGCTGGCCAGCGTCGCCAGTTGTCGACCCAGTGCCCGGGCCAGTGTGGCTTCGTCGTTGCTCAGGTGCTTGTTGTTATCAAGCCCGGCCATATGGGTCGGACCATAAGGTGTACCGCCGCCTGTCGTGGTGTATAGCGCCTTCTCGGAGTAGGGCAGGCCGGTAATCAGCATGCCCTGATGCAGAAGCGGCAGCAGCATCGACAGCAAGGTGCTT
>DATCSZ010000006.1:0-3291 GCA_036568205.1 Pseudomonadales bacterium | reverse complement strand
CACTGGGCCAGCTGGCCGGCCAGCAGGGTTGCAGCCTGCATGACAGCCTTGCCGCTGATGCATTACATGAGGCGCTGCCGGCCAGTGCTGTCAAACCGCTGCAGGGGTTTTACCAGTGGCTGCAGGCGGTACGGCAGCAGTGTGAAGACACACATGCGATCAAGGCTGTCCACGAGATGGTTGACGATATCGGCTATGAGGCCTGGCTGCACCAGAATAGCAGCAGCAGTGCGGTGGCAGAAAAACGCATGCAGAACGTGCGCTTTTTGCTCGACAACCTGGAGTCCAGCCTGCAACGCGCGCAGGAAGACAATGACGAGGCGGGCATCAAGGACGCGATTAGCCGGCTGATCCTGCGTGACATGCTGGATCGCCAGGCGGAAGAGGATGATGATGACAACCGTATCCAGCTGCTGACCCTGCATGCCAGCAAGGGACTGGAATATCCGCATGTCTATATGATTGGCATGGAGGAGGAGCTGCTGCCGCATCGCAGCAGTATCGAGCAAGACAATATCGATGAAGAACGCCGGTTGGCCTATGTTGGTATTACCCGCGCCCAGCGCACGCTGACGCTGACGTATGCCGCCAGGCGCCGCCAGTTTGGTGAAATGGTCGACACCACCCCCAGCCGTTTCCTTGATGAATTGCCAGGCGACAATCTTTACTGGCCGGCGCGGCAGGACAGTGAGGAAAAGCGCCAGCAAACGGCCGAACAGACCATCAGCGACCTGAAAAACCTGCTCAACGGGGCATAAAAAAACCGCCTTGCGGCGGCTTGTTTGCTGCTGTCTTTACTTGCTGTTTTCCAGCATGTAATCAACGGCGGCGTGCAGCTCGTCATCCGAGCAGGTCATGCACAGGCCCTTGGCCGGCATGCCATTAAAACCGTTGATGGCATGGCTGTACAGGGTGTCCTTGCCTTTGGCCAGGCGATCTGCCCAGACGGCGGCATCACCGGTTTTGGGTGCGCCGGCAGCGCCGGTGGCGTGGCAGGCCATGCACGAGGCGTCATAGACTTCCTTGCCGGAGCGGGCAGCAGCTGTGCCACCGGCGGCTGCCACGCCCGATGCGCAGCTGCTGTCGCCTTCCACACACACCTCACCAGCCGGTTTGATACGTTCGGCGATGGCCGCTTTTTTGCTTTCGGAAATGGCCATCGCCTGTGCCGCGAGCAGCCCTGACAATACCAGAGCCATGCCTGTTTTGACCCATGCAGCTGTTTTCACGCCGATACCTCTGCTGTTGATAAAAAACTGGCGCGCATTATAGCCGTAAAAGGCGGCTGGAGAAACGCCTGTTGTTCAATTGTCGGGATTACCGTAATAGGGTTGCCTGCGCAGCGCCAGCAGGTTGCGCCAGTAACCGTTGGCGACAATATAGGGCTGGTGTTCACAGGTTTGCTGGTATACCCGTTTCAGGTGACAGTGGGACAGGTAGGGGTATTTGTGGTGTACCTCGTGATAATTGACGTGGCTCCACAGCCATTCCAGCCAGCGCGGTGTTTGCACCACCCAGCCGGAGGCCTGGATGCGTCGCTGGTCACACAAGGCCCGCCAGTCGGCCGGATTGTCATCATGCACCTGCTGGCGCAGCCGGCTTTTGCGTGGCACCACCGGGATGCCGTAATGATCGGACATTGCCCGCACGGAAAACACCAGCGGAAATACCAGCAGCGTCGGCAAGGCAGAATACAGCAGTGAAATGCCCATTTCCGGAAGCAGCCAGGCGTAGTAAGCACCAGCTGATAAAAGAAACAGGCTGTCCTTCAGGGTGCGTGAACGCAATTTTTTGTCGTGCAGGCTGCGCAGTGCATTGGCCAGGAACAGCTTGTGCTGCAGGAAAATACCGACATGCGGGCCCGCCAGGAAAGCAAACCAGAATGAACGGCTGTGCATGTAGTGCTCGGGATCCAGCTCCGGCTGGTGTGAATAACGATGGTGGGTCAGGTGAAACTGGCGGTTGGCGTAATAGGGAATCAGCCCGACTGCCGACAGCAGGCCGCCCACGGCATCATTAACGGGCAGATGACGAAACAATACGCGGTGCTGGGCTTCATGGGCAAGAATCGCCATCGCCAGCACCAGCATGGCGCTGGCGATGGCCAGCAGGCCGATTGCACCAAATTGGAGCATAGTCTCCATGGCGGTGCCGGCCTGCCATTGTCCAAGCCGGCTGGCCAGGTAAAAAGAACCGGTCAGCAGGCTGATAAACAACAGGCTTTTGACGGCATTTTCCGCCTGGGGAAGATGCTGTTCACGAGCGTCGGGGATGATGGTATTCATGGCGTGTCCCTGCAAGCAAAAATGGCGGCCAACATAACAAATACTGCACGGTTTTTCACCTTTCCGGTGACCGGCAATGACCCGCGCCGGCCTGCTGCGCATCAAAACGGTGCGGTGTGGCAGGCGGGCATTTTATGCTGGCTGGCAATATCCGTTGCGGCCTCTATAACAAATTGAAATTAAAGCAAAAAATAAAATGTGGCATGGCGTGTGCTGTAGGGGGATCAGGGAATGGCGACATTCACTTCATTAAACCTCTTGGAGAAGTCCTATGAAAAAGCAAATGACAACTACCCTGGCAGCAGCAGTTCTGGCAAGCGGCATGGCAATGCCGGCAAGTGCCGGTGTCGATGCTACCGTCGGCCTGACCAGTGAATACATTTTCCGTGGTACCTCGCTGGGTGATGCCGGTGCCTACTTTGACCTGTCCTACAGTGTGGCCGGTTTTTATCTGGGCACCTGGATGATCAATGACGGTGTGGGTGCCAATGACGGCCTGGAAACGGATTTTTACATGGGTTATGGCCTGGAAACCGAGGGTGGCTTTACGTTTGACGTGATGTTGAACGGCTATGAGTACACCTATACCAGCGACAAGGAGTACGAACTGGGTGTCGCGCTGGGTTATGCCGGTTTTGGTTTTGCCACCTACTACGGTCGTGACTTCCAGGAAGGTGTGCCATCCGGTGTCGATGAAGACTACGACTTCTCATTCACCACCCTGAGCTGGAGCGGTGATGTGTTTGGCGTACTGCTGGGTCATTACCAGGTCGTGGATCTGGCTGATGAGGCCGATTCGGAAGCTGCCGGTGTCTACAAAGGTGACAAGTACAGCTACCTGGAGCTGAGCGCCGGTGGTGAAGTGGTCGGCCTGGACATGGGCGTTGCGATTGGCCGCAAGTTCAATATCACGTCCGGTGATGTTGACGGGCTGAGTGCCGGCTCCGAGTACATCGTGCTGGATGTCAGCAAAAGCTTCAGCTTCTGATCCGAGCAGAGCAGGTGC
>DATCSZ010000005.1:0-9581 GCA_036568205.1 Pseudomonadales bacterium | reverse complement strand
CATGATACACAAAGCCCGCGGGTCATCCTGGCCAGCCTGCTGTTGCAGGCTGGCAATGGTTTCCGGCCAGGGGGATGGCAAAATTTTTATTGCAGCGGCATCGCCGCTGGCCAGCGCGGCGCCGGCCTGTTGCAGCTGCCGGTAATACTGGTTCTGTCGTTGCTGGCTGGCTGCCTCTTCAAACTGGCGGCACGCCTGGCTGAAGGCCTTGCGTATATCGCCCAGTGCCTGGCGTGGCAGCGATTCAATGGCATTGAACGCTTGCTTCATTGCCGTGATGTCACCTTCGCCATTGGCATTTTGGATGTCGCGGATAATCTGCTGCGCCTGCTGCAGGTTGAGCTGTTGCTGCTCCTCGCTTTCCTGCCGCCGCTGGTTACGCTGCTGGTACAGGCGCTTGCCTGCTTCACGTAATTGTTGCCACAGTGCCTGTTGTTTTTTGTGGAAGCTGATGCCGGTGTTTTTCCACTGTTCCTGCAGTTGCTGGTAACTGGCAATGGCGGCAGCAATGTCGTCGCTGTCAGCCAGGGCTTCGGCCTGGTTGACGATGTCTGCCAGCAGGCGGGTGTTTTTCTCGCGTTCGGTGTCCAGCTTGTCGCGCAGTTTTCCCATCGCGGTGTAATAACGCTGTTGTAAAGGCTTGTGCTGTGCCGGCTCGACAGGAGAATATGTCTGCCATTCCTGCTGGATGCGCCGCTCCAGTGCGGCAAGTGACGGGTAGTCACAATGTGTCCAGTCCAGCGCCTCCAGCAGTGTTTCCAGCTGCTGGCAAATCACGCTGCGTTGTTCGGCATTGAAGGCCTTGCGTTTTTTCTGTTCGCCAAAATAATCCCGGCATGGGGCATAAGCCTGGTCGGCCAGCTGTTTGAACTGTTGCCAGAGTGCCTGGTCGCGACAGTGCCCCAGCGCCTTCCATTGCTGTTGCAGGTCGCGAATGCGCCTGGCCTTGTCCGCTGCGGGCAGCGGACTGTCAATCAGCTGGGCCATCGCCTGGCATAGTTCCTGACGTTTCGGGTCAGTGGCGAAGGCCTGCCATTCTTTCAGGTCATGGCAGGCCTTGTTGAGGCGCTGGATTGTTGGCTGCAGGGCTTTGCGCTGGCTGCCATCGAGCTGTGGCAGCTGGCTGTGGATGGCGGCCAGCAGTTTTTCAGCCGCTTGCAGGCGGTCATCGGACAGGGCGGCATCGGCCTGGTCAAGCAGTGTGCCGATTGTGCTGGCCAGCTGTTGCTGCTGTTGCCGGCTGTCACGCTGTCGCTGCTGCAAGGTGTCCAGCTGTTGCTGCAGTTGCTGGCGTTCCTGCTGCAGGCTGTCGGTGTTGCATAGCACAAGTGCCTGGTTCAGCAGTCGGCAAGCCTCTTCCCGTTGCCGGTCATTCATGTCGGCCGCTACCGGCAGTGCGGCAATTGCAGTGCGCAGCGGTGCAAGGCGGTTCAGTGTATCCAGCAGCCCGGCACTTTGCTGCAGCAGTCGGCGGATCTGGCCGTTGATGGCATCGTCAGCGGTCGCCAGGCTGGCAAATTCGTCGCTTAGCTGGCGGTACTGGTGCTGTGTTGCCTCGTCGGTGGTGGTTTGTTGTTGCAGCCGCTGGAGCAGCGACTGGCTGCGTTCCAGCAACTGCTGTTGTTGTCGTTGCCGGGTCTGCAGCTGTTGTTCGGCAGACTGCTGCTGTTGCAAGATGGCGCTGCAGTCGGCCAGCAGTTGTTCAATGCTGGCTGCCGTATCGGCAGTGGCTGTGTGCCGGATGGTCTGCCATTGCTGTTGCAGGTTCAGTAACTGGCCTTCATACAATGCGTTGTAGTCACTTTTTTTCAGCTGTTGCAGCCGTTCGGCCAGTTGCTGCAACTGTGCCTGTTGCAGCTGGCTTTGCTGCTCACTGATTTTTAATTGTTCTCGTTTTTCGCGAATCAGCCGTGCCGTGCGTTTGTCTCGCCCCTGCACCAGTTGCTGGGCGCGGCGCAATGCGTCGTCACTGCGCAGCTGGCCAACCAGCAAGGGCCATAACGCGCTATAGGCGTTTTGCTCCAGCAGTTGCAGCAGGGTTTTCTCGTCAGTCAGGCCGGCCAGGGCCAGGGCCTGATGGGATGGTTCCAGGCTGTGGCAGGCAATGGCGGCCAGCCAGTGTGGGTCCCTGCATTCCAGCAGAATGTGTTCGGCACGGTCGGGCCGGGTCAGGGTCGGGTCAGCCAGTACCGCACACCAGCATTTTTCAATTAATGGCAAATCCTGGCGGTGGCGGCAGGACTGGTGCGCCTGGCGCAGCAGCGCCAGTGAATCCAGTCGGCTGATTGCCGCCTGGCGCACCTGGCTGTCCTCGTCGTTGATGGCAATCTGTTGCAGGGTGGCCTGTTCGCGGCCGTCAAGCTGCTTGACGGCTGCCAGCCGTACCTGGGCATCGGGATGCTGCCATTTGGGGCGAAAGAGTTTGTTCAGCATGGTGGAAGATTCTTAACAGCGTGCCTGTGGAAACGGTGGTATGATCGTGCGCCAGAATCCGTGTATCAAGCCACAAGCCCCATGCTAACGCAAGCGCTCAAGCAGGAAATCCAGAACGCCTACCGCCGTTTTCTTGACAGCAAGCAGCTGCGTGCGCGTTATGGGCAAAAACTGATGATTGCCGAGATTGCCAATACGCTGGGCGCCATTGAGCTGGATGCCGAAGGCCATCGCAGCAACCGCAGTGGCCTGTGTGCGATTGAGGCCGGCACCGGAACCGGCAAGACCGTGGCCTATATGCTGGCGGTGTTGCCGATCGCCCGGGCGCTGGACAAAACCGTGGTGGTATCAACAGCCACGATCGCCCTGCAGGAGCAGATATTGCAGCGCGACCTGCCGGATATCCTGCGCCACAGCGGCCTCGGTTTTCGTTTTGCGCTGGCCAAGGGGCGTGGCCGTTACCTGTGTCTCAGCAAGCTGGATCAGCAGCTGCATGACAATTCCATGCAGCAGGCGCTGTTTGCCATGGATGCCGCCGAAGGCAGCCCGCGACCGGAAGAGCAGGCAGTCAAGCTGTATGAGTCGATGGCCAAGGCGCTGCTGACTTCGGCCTGGGATGGTGACCGTGACAGCTGGCCGGAGGCACTGGACGATCCGCTGTGGCAGCCGCTGACCGCCGAGCGCAACCAGTGCGCCGGTCGCCGCTGCCAGCATGTCAGCCAGTGCGGTTTTATCAAGTCGCGCGATTATCTCGGTTCGGTTGACTGTATTGTCGCCAATCACGATCTGGTGATGGCGGATCTGGCGCTGGGTGGCGGTGCCATCCTGCCGCCACCGCAAGACACCATCTACATTTTTGATGAGGCGCATCACCTGCCGGATATTGCCCTGCGGCATTTTACCGGCCAGCTGCGGCTGAATGGCAGCCTGCACTGGCTGGACCAGTCGCTGCGGGCAGTGCAGGAAATGGACAAACAGTATCCGGCCTATATTGAATTGCTGGACCGGCTGGCGCCAGTGCCCGGCCTGCTGCTGGAAATCCGCCGTTTTTATGCCGAGCTGAAGCCGCTGGTGGAGACACTGGTGCAGGACTTGCCGGTCGATCACAGCGATCCACACCGGTTGCCGCATTACCGTTTTCCCCATGGCCAGTTGCCGGATCATCTGGTGACGCTGGCCAGCACGCTGGTCAAGCGTTACCAGCCCTTGCTGGATGCGCTGGGCGAAGCCCACGAGCTGCTCGGCAAGGCGCTGGACAACAACCAGACCGGCCTGTCGTTATCCGTCATTGAGCAGCTGTTTGCCAGCGTGGGCATGATGCTGGGCAGTGCGGAAAAACAATACGGCCTGTGGCAGGCCTACAGCAAGGCGTTTGATGACATTCCG
This sequence comes from Pseudomonadales bacterium, assembly GCA_036568205.1. Lineage (GTDB taxonomy): Bacteria > Pseudomonadota > Gammaproteobacteria > Pseudomonadales > DT-91 > DATCSZ01. The sequence continues at coordinate 5,762 of DATCSZ010000005.1, read as the reverse complement.
GATTCGCGCTGGATCCAGCTGGTCGACAGCAACGGCCTGATTGATTACGAGCTGGCTGCCAGTCCGTTGCTGGCTGCCGGCACCCTGCGCCAGTCGCTGTGGAGCCAGTGCTTTGCCGCCGTGTTGACCTCGGCTACCTTGACCGCGCTGGGCCAGTTCCAGCGCCTGCGTATGCAATCCGGCCTGCCGGATTATGCCCGTACGGCAGTGGTGCCCAGCCCGTTTGATTATGCCAGCAAGGTACAGTTTGTAGTGCCGGCGCTGAAAGCCGAGCCCAATGACCAGCAGCACAGCGAGGAAGTGCTGGAGCGTCTGGCCGGACTGGTGGAGGGACATGCCGGGGTGCTGGTCCTGTTCGCCTCACGCCGCCAGCTGGAGGATGTGTATGATCGCCTGCCGGCGGATTTGCGTGAGCGGGTGCTGTGCCAGAACCAGATGAGCAAGCAGGCGCTGCTGCAGGAGCACCGCCAGCGCATTGATGGTGGCGGGCAGAGCATCCTGTTTGGCCTGGCCAGCCTGGCCGAGGGGGTGGATTTGCCCGGCGATTATTGTACCCATGTCATTATCGTCAAGCTGCCGTTTGCCGCGCCGGGGGATCCGGTCAGCCAGGCGCTGGATGAGTGGCTGCGGGCGCAGGGCAAAAATGCCTTTGTCGAAATCAGCCTGCCGGAGGCGTCACAAAAACTGATCCAGGCCTGCGGCCGGCTGATTCGCACCGAAACGGACAGCGGCCAGATCACGCTGCTGGATAAACGTATCCTGACCAAGCGTTATGGCCGCCAGCTGCTGGATACCTTGCCGCCATTTCGCCAGGTGCTGGAGCAACAGGGCTGATATGCACACCGAATTACGATCATTGCTGATGGATCTGGAATGCCAGCTGCGTATGTTGGGCTGCTGGGATGATGAGCCGCCGGCCGTCGAGGCGTTGGCCAGCGAGCAGCCGTTTGCCATTGATACACTGGAGTTCTACCAGTGGCTGCAGTGGATTTTTCTGCCACGTATGCATCAATTGCTGGACCAGCAGCTGCCGCTGCCAGGCCGCTGCCAGATAACGGTGATTGCCGAAGAGTGGGTGAAGCTACGGACACAGGACGCGTCTGATCTGCTGGCCTGCCTGCATGCTATTGACCAGCTGCTGGAGGGAGCGGCGACCTGAGCCGATCGCCGCCAGGCTTAGTTGCAATGGATGCTGATAATCTCTTCAGCCTTGCGCATTTCCTCGTTTTTCTCGTCGATGGTCAGCGCCTTGTCATTTTTGCGTACAATCGGGTTGCGTAACAGCAGGGCCTTGTAGTCCTGGGCTTTTTTACACAGCTCCGGATCTTTCTTGAATACCGGCTCCGGTGTCTCTTCTGCTGTGGCGGCTTGTTCATTTTCTGTGGCAGTGCCGGCATCGTCAGTGGCGGGCGGGTTATCAGCCGGCTCGTCCTCAATGCTTTGGCCGAATGAACGTGGCTGGCGAGGATTGATGATCTCGCTGTCGCGCCCTTCCGGTGGCCGTTGGCTGAAATGGATATTGCCGTTTTCATCCACCCAGCGGTAAACGCTGTCTGCCTGGGCAAGGCCGGCGGCGAGGATCAGGCACAGGACGGTAAAAATCCGCTGCAGGGTGATTTTGCTGTTTGCCATGGTGCAACCTGTTGCTGCGTATTGATATTATTGGTTTCGGTCTGTTGGCAGTGATGTGTTGTTACTGCCCGGTTCTGCTGTTGTCGCAACAGCGGTGAAGCCATTGTCGGCCATGTCAGCGAAAAAATCCACAAAAGCAGGTAACTGGTTGACAATATTGGTATAAAAGTCAACAATTGCGCCTTCCTCCAAGGGTCTGGACGCGTCGTGACAGCATGATTCTGCACGACATACAGGGCGAATACAATAATCCGCTTTCAACAATATTCAGAGGTGCAACGTGGAGTTGTTATCAGGTGGCGAGATGATCGCTCGCGCGCTGAAAGACGAAGGTGTCGAATTCATCTTCGGTTATCCGGGCGGCGCCGTGCTGCATATTTACGATGCGCTGGAACGCACCAGTGACATCCCGCATATCCTGGTGCGCCATGAGCAGGCCGCAGCCCATGCGGCTGATGGCTACACCCGGGCGACCGGCAAGACCGGTGTTGTGCTGGTGACATCCGGCCCCGGTGCCACCAATGCCATAACCGGTATTGCAACCGCATATATGGATTCGATCCCGATGGTGGTATTGTCCGGCCAGGTGCAGAGCCACCTGATTGGTGAGGATGCCTTCCAGGAAACCGACATGGTTGGTATCTCGCGGCCGATCGTCAAACACAGCTTTATGGTGCGGCGTGCCGAGGATATTCCGTCGATCATCAAAAAAGCCTTTTATCTTGCCGCCAGTGGCCGGCCCGGCCCGGTGGTGGTGGACCTGCCAAAGGATGTTACCCATCCGGATAAAAAATTTGCCTACGAATACCCGCAGGAGGTGAAGATACGCTCCTATTCACCGGCGGTACGTGGCCATTCGGGACAAATCAAAAAAGCCGTGCAGCTGTTGCTGGAGGCCAAACGGCCGGTGCTGTATGCCGGTGGTGGTGTGATCCAGGGCAATGCATCGGCCGAGCTGACCGCCTTTGCCCGCAAGCTGAATGCGCCGCTTACCCATACCCTGATGGGGTTGGGAGGATTCCCGGCCGATGACCGCCAGTACCTCGGCATGCTGGGTATGCACGGCACCTATGAGGCCAATACCGCCATGCATCATGCTGATGTAATCCTGGCGCTGGGTGCCCGTTTTGATGACCGTGTCACCAATACGCCCTCGAAGTTCTGTCCAAGCGCCAAAATCATTCATGTGGATATCGATCCGGCGTCCATCTCCAAAACCATTGTTGCCGATGTGCCGATTGTCGGGCCGGTAAAAGCCGTGCTGGAAGACATGATCCAGCAGCTGGATGACATGCAGGCGAAAAAATCCGTTAGCCAGGATACCCAGGCACTGGATGCCTGGTGGCAGCAGATTGACCAGTGGCGGGAAGCGCATGGTCTGTGGACGCGGCCTCGTTATGATCTCAAGTCCGGCCTGATCAAGCCGCAGCAGGTTATTGACACCCTGTGCCGGTTGACCGGTGGAGAGGCTTTTGTCACGTCCGATGTAGGCCAGCACCAGATGTTTGCCGCCCAGTATTATCGTTTTAACAAGCCGCGTCGCTGGATCAACTCCGGTGGCCTGGGCACCATGGGTTTTGGCCTGCCATCGGCGATGGGGGTCAAGCTGGCCCATCCGGATGCTGATGTCTGTGTGATTACCGGTGAGGGCAGTATCCAGATGAATATCCAGGAGCTGTCTACCTGTACCCAGTACCAGCTGCCGGTCAAGATTTTCAACCTGAATAACGGTTATCTCGGCATGGTCAAGCAATGGCAGGACATGCAATACGAAAGTCGTTATGCGAAAAGCGTCTACGAAAACTCACTGCCGGATTTCATCAAGCTGGCTGAAGCCTATGGCCATGTCGGCATCAAGGTGGAAAAACTGGACGAGCTGGAACCGGCCATTGAAAAAGCCCTGGCAATGAAAGACCGGCTGGTATTCCTGGATATTTATGTGGATCGCCACGAGCATGTTTACCCGATGCATATTGCACCGAACGGCTCCATGCGTGACATGTGGCTGAGCAAAACGGAGAGAACCTGATGCGCCATATCATTTCCGTTTTAATGGAAAACGAGCCCGGAGCGCTGTCGCGGGTAGTCGGCCTGTTTTCCCAGCGTGGTTACAATATTGAATCGTTGACCGTCGCACCCACCGAAGACAGCACGCTGTCACGGCTGACATTGACTACCATCGGTGACGACCAGAAGATCGAGCAGATCACCAAGCATCTCAACCGCCTGGTCGAGGTTGTCAAGCTGGTCGACCTGACCGAAGGTGCACATATCGAGCGTGAACTGATGCTGGTCAAACTGAAGGCATCCGGCGCACAGCGCGCTGAAATCAAGCGCTGTACTGATATTTTTCGTGGCCAGATTGTGGATGTCAGCCCGACGGTGTATACCGTGCAGCTGTCCGGCACCAGTGACAAGCTGGATGCCTTTTTGCAGGCGGTCGGTGATGCCAGCATTCTGGAAGTGGTGCGCACCGGCGTTTGTGGCCTGTCACGCGGCGAAAAAGTGCTGTCGCTGTAAGCACCCGGAAAATCCCCCAGGCCCCGGCCAGCTTGCTGGCCGGGGTTTTTTTATGTCTGCAAACACGGTTTGGCCGGGCCGCAAAAATTGCAATATACCCTGTTTAGGGTATATTAAATTTCTGTCAGCATTGCTAGCCTTCTGATTGCGCCGCGCCTTGCGGTATCCGGGATCAGGTCAGGCAATGACTGCATGGACGAAAAACCAATAATTATCTGTTTTCTGAGGGGAAATCTGCATGAAACGAATCAAGCTATGTCTGCTGTTGGCAGCGGCCTGGGGGCTGGCTGGCTGTGGCGGTGGCGGCGGTGGCGGTGGGGCTGCCGGTTTCAGTACCGCTACTACAGTCAGCGGCAGTGTGATCGACGGGCCAATGGCCAATGCCACTGTCAAAGCCTACACAATTGACAATGGCGGCAAAGGGGAATTGCTGGATGAAGGCAGTACCGATGCCAATGGCGCCATCACCGGCCTGTCACTGAACGCTGCCGATGCGCCATTTATCCTGGAGGCTGAGGCAGATATTGACACCATTGATATCAGCACCGGTGCTGTGCCAGTGGTGAAAAAAGTCCGCACCATTTTGACCGCAGCCCAGCTGGCTGACATGGCCAACACGCCGGTCTATGCCACCCCACTGACCTCGGTGGCTACCGATATTGCCCTCAGCAAGGCCGGCAGCAGCACCACGGCGGAAGAGCTGCAGGCCCTGCTGGCGGATGCGGCCAAACAGACTGTGGCAGCACTGGGTTTTGGCTTGCCGGATACGGTGGATATTTTTACCCAGCCGCCAGTGATTACCGCAAGCACCAGCCCGGCTGATATCAGCAATGTGGCTGCCTACCGCGCCGCAATCGAGGCGCTGGTGGATGTGCTGGAGACGGCCAGCGACAACAGCGGCGACGCCGTGGATGCGACCACGGTGCTGGAAGCGCTGGGCCAGGATCTGGCGGATGGCATCATAGACGGGCAGGCGGATGGCACCCCCATCACCGACCTGAATGGCACGCAGCTCCCGTCGGCAGTCAATGCCGTGCCGGTGATTGATGATACGGCGGTCATCCAGCTGCTGGAAGCGGATGCCACGGCAACCGGCACCAGCAATGGCGCTGTGCTGGGCGACGATGGCACGGTAACAGCAACCGTCACAATCACCATTACCCAGGGTGATACCACCCCGGATACCGATGGTGATGGTAGCGATGATGCCGATGACAACTGCCCGATGACAGCCAATGCCGACCAGCTGGACAGCGATGATGATGGCGCCGGTGATGCCTGTGACAATGACGATGACAATGATGACGTTGCCGATGCCGATGACAACTGTCCGCTGACAGCCAATACCGACCAGACCGATGCTGATGGGGATGGCCTTGGTGATGCCTGTGATGACGATGCCGATGGTGATGGCGTTGCCGATACCGAAGACAACTGCCCGGCCGTCAGCAATGCCGACCAGCTGGACAGTGATGGCGACGGCAGCGGCGATGCCTGTGATGATGACGATGACAACGATACCGTTGCCGATGCCGATGACAACTGTCCACTGACAGCCAATACCGACCAGGCTGATGCCGATGGCGATGGCCTTGGTGATGCCTGCGATG
>DATCSZ010000004.1:0-6194 GCA_036568205.1 Pseudomonadales bacterium | reverse complement strand
ATAACACCCTGCGCGGTACCACCCATGCCGGTATCACGGACAGTGAGGTGGACACTGCTGACAATGTTACGGTCGGTGCCGATCGCAGCGGTGTGATTGAAACACTGGCAGCCGGTGCGGCGGTGGCCAGCAGTGTCGGTGTGCAGGGCTCGGTTGCGGTCAGTACGTTTGCCGATGTCATCCGTGCCGATGTGTCCGGCGGCAGCTTGCACGGCGCCAGTGTGGAAGTGATTGCCCAGGAAGATGTGCAAAGCACCACCGCCGCCGGCGGTGTGGCCGGTGGTGGTACCGCAGCTGTCGGCGCCAGTGTGGCGACGCTGGTGTCGGAGAACAGCACCACGGCGCGTATTGGCAGCTCGGCCGCCGGCGTGGCACAGGTGGATGGCAGCGAGTCGGTCGCGGTGCGTGCGGACAGCAAGGAGCTGCATAACACCACGGTGATGACAGCAGCAGCATCCGGTACGGTCGGTGTGGCCGGCTCTGTCGGCATCAAGGTGGTTAACAGTGATACGACTGCGCTGATTGATGACAATAGCCTGATCAATCAATCCTCTAACGGTAATGTCGAGATTGATGCCACAAGTCACCTGGCAACGACTGGCGCAGCCGGTGCGGTGGGTGTTGGCGTCGGTGCTGCCGGTGTCGGTGCCGGGCTTGACCTGACCGTGCTGAACGGCCAGACCACGGCCATGATTGGCAACGGGGCGAATGTGTCCGGTGCCAACGTGACGGTGAATGCCGAGGCTGAAAAAGACATTGCCAGTTTCACCGTTGCAGCCGGTGGCGGTTTTGTCGGTGTTGGTGGTGCAGTATCGGTGGTGCATGTCGGTGGTGGCGAGATGGACAGCCGTGGCAAACAGGCGCTGGGCCAGCAGAGCTATGAAGACGCCGAAGGCAATACCCGACAGGATGAAAACATTGCTGATTATGCCAACAGCATGATCAACCGTGACTATTCCAATGCCCAGGTGGTGACAACATCGTCTGCGCCGGCGCAGGGCGATACGCTGGCGCTGATTGGTGCTGCTACCGTGCATGCCAGTGATACGCTGGCGGTTAGCGCCCATGCCAGTCACGATGTCGATGTCAGCAGCGGCGCACTGGCCGGTGGCGTGGTTGGTGCCGGCGCCGGCATCAGTTCGGTGTCGTATGAATCGCACACCACCGCGCTGACTGACAACGCCAGCCTGTCTGGCGGCAATGCCATCAATGTGACAGCAAAGGATGAGGATCGCAGCAGCCACCGGGCCGTGTGGCAACTGGTTGATGACGGTGTTGATCCTGGCAGCAACCTGAGTTTTGTTGATGGTGACTGGTTTGCCATCAACAGCGTGGCCGGCAGCGGCAGCCTGGTCGGCCTTGGCGCATCGATTGCCGTGGTCAACCGCAACAACCATACCCTGGCGGCAATCCGCGGCGGCAGTACCGACAGCAGCGGCGATATTCTGGTCGACGCCTACCGTGATCGCCACACGCGTACCCTGTCACTGGGCGCGCAGGTGGGCGCAGTGACAGTTGGCATCAGCCTGGCGGATGTCACCGAGAACGGTGATGTGAAAGCCGTGGCCGGCGGTAACATCGGTGAACAAGGCGACCAGGACGGCATTGATCTTTTGACCGTGCGTGCCAATGCCGATAACCGCAATGTGACCAAGGCGGTGGCGGCCTCGGCCGGGGTGGTGACCGGCAACGGCGCCATTGCCGTGGTGCGCGGCGACTCGGTGAACAGCCGGGCACTGGTGGCCGATAACGCTACGCTGCACCTGACAGGGCGCTACCCGCAATTTGCCGGTGATGACAGCAACGGTGCGGACCTGGTGATTGATGCAGGCGGCACCCAGCGCAACGATGTCTATGCTCAGGCCACCAGCATTGCTGCCGGTGCGGCAGTGGGTGCCACCGAGGCGCGGCTGGCCACCAGGGCCCATACCGACAGTGGCATTGGCAGTAATGCCGATGTGAATGTGCGTGGCAGCATTGACCAGCGCTCGGTGCTGATGAGTGCCGAGCAGCTGCCGGACAACACCTTCCGTTCGCTCAATAACGTGCGCGCCGAGGGGGTTTCCGGTGCCTTGCTGGCCGGCGTGTCCAGCACGGTGGCGATTTCCGAGCAGGATCAGTCGTCCAGTATCGGTATTGGCAGTGGCAGTGTTGTCAATGCATCGGTTGGGTTGTACCAGCACAGCGATGTGGTTGGTTATGGCAGGGTCACTGCTACCGGCGGTGCTGTTGCCGGTATTGCCTCAGTGGGTGTGATTAGCGCAGAAAACCGTGATGACACCCGTTCCGTGATAGATGTGGGTGATAACGCCAGCATTACTGCGCAGGCCATGATGGCCTACCAGCGGGCGCTGGGCTACAGCGTGACAACGACCCGTGGCCTGGCCGGTGCCATTGCCAGTGCCAATGTTGTACAAAACACCCGCAACCTGAATGACGAAGTCTCGGCCCGCTACCGGATTGGTGATGGCGCGACGATTGGCCTGAGTAATGATTTCAATATCGACCAGTTTGGCGTTTATGTTGCTTATGCCAATGCGTTGGGCACATCAGGAGGGCTCAGCGCGGTCAATACCGTCAATGCCACAGTGGATGTGAATGACCTGGCTGCCGAGGTCAGTATCGGCGATGCCGATATCAAGGCCGCCGGCCTGGACTTCCACAGCCATGCCACGCAAAGCCTGTATACCGATTTTACGGCCGAGGCCTATGGCGGTAACGGGGTTGCCGATGTCACCGTGAATACGGCGCTGGACAGCCGCTCGGCTGTGGATATTGCAGCCGGCGCGCTGCTGGAAGCACAACGGGTCAAGCTGGTGGCAGAAACCCACCAGCCGCAATATTCGGTTACCGGCCTGGCCAAGGTCGGCGCGGCAACCGGCTCAACGGTTGCCTCAATTACCAATAACATCAATAGTGATGCCGAAATCACCCTGGCTGCAACAGCGGAGATTGCCGGCAGTAACATCACGCTGACTGCTGATGACAACGCGGATGAAAACAGCACGAACATTCAGGCCAAAATCGAGAATACCTCAGCCTCGTTCTTCCTCGGTGGTGAAAACCTGGTGGACAACCAGCATCATAACGCCCGCATTCAGCTGGATGGCAACCTGGTGGGCACCTCCGCATTTGGCCGTTCGGTGTATATCGAAAGTTTTGGCCAATACACGCTGCTGAACGGGGCCTATGCACCCTGGTTGCGTGAAGAGGATGGAGAGGGCCGCACGGTGCTGGCCGATATTGCCCCGGAAGGCTCGGCTAGCGTGCGCATTGATGCCGGCGACGGCCGGGTGGATGGCAGTGGCCGTTTGCTGAACCAGGCACATTTTTTTACCGATGTCACGATTGAAGGCAGCTCACGGATTGGCGATGTGCGCCTGACCGGCACGCCGCAGGATCTGGGCGTTACGCTGGTGCGCGGCAGTGGCAGCTTTGATGACAGTGTCATCATCACCGATGCGCCGACAGGCGGTGATATTACCTTGCTCAGCCAGGGCTCGCTGGTGCTGACCGGCGTGGTGGATGCCGGAACCGGCAGCATTCACGTTCGTAATGAGCCTAACGGCGGCAGCATGGCCAATGCCCCGGCACTGATCGCAGACGGTGGCAGCCTGTGGGCGCGTGATGTGTCACTGGACATGGGATTGGGTCGCATTGGTGGTGAAGACGCCGCACTGGCCATAAACCTGCGTGATGGCCTTGCCACCGACGCCGCGTTTTCTGCCAGTGGCAGCGCGGGTGTATATGTTGACCTGGCCCTGCATGGCGCTGATAACAGCAGTCGTATTGAGCAGGCGGTGATCGGTGATGTGCTGTCAGCCGGGGCGATTGTACTGAACCTGCTGCAAGGCCAGCGGCTGGATGGCAGTAGCGCTACCGCGCTGTATCGTATTAACGGAAACATTGAGTCGCGCGGTAGCGTAGTGATTGATGCTGCCGACAGTGCCGAGCTGGTGCTCGATGGCCGTGTCGCCAGTGGCCCGGCGGCCGGTGCGGGCGCCGTGTATGTGAATATTCTTGACGGGGGTGAGATCGACAGCAACTGGGACGGGCTGTATACCAGTGTGACAGAAAGCCAGGACGATTACGGCGAGCTTTACCACAGTGTGACGCTGGGCGATATCAGCAATGACGGTGGCAGTGGTGTGGTGATAAACGCTGATAACCTGTCCGGCAGCGGCAGCGTGTTTGGTAACGGGTCGGCGCTGGATGTCAGCATCAACAACCAGTGGCAGGATCTCGATACCCTGTCGTTGATCAATATCAACCTGGGTGGCAGTGCCGTCGGTGTGTCGATCAATGGCAATGACAGTATCAGCAGCAATGAGATTGACGGTATCCAGGTTGAGCGGGTGACCGGCAGCGGCAGTAACCGCATTGACCTGGTTGACCCCTACACCGGCCAGCTGGTGATTTACGGTGAAGTGGCAGCCAGTGATATTGCCATTGATATGGCCAACGGCTGGCTGGTGCAGACCTTTCATGGTGATGATGGCGCGGTGCTGCGTGCAGACAGCCTGACACTGCAACTGGGTGGCAGCTCAGCCAATGTGGGTTGGCTGGCCAACCCGCTGCGGGTGGATATCGGTAGCGGCGGCCTGAGTGCCGACCTGACCGGTAATGTCAGCCTGGAGGCGCTGGGTGACCTGCATATCAAGCGTTTGCGCAGCGAATTTTCCACGGTATTCGGCGTGCCAACCTTGCTGGCGATTGATGCAGCAGGCGCCGTCACGGCAGCCAGCGATGCATTGATCCAGGGCGGTTTGCTGGAGATCACTGCCGGTGGTGATATTGATCTTGGCGAGGCAACAGCCCTGATCATGGAGCGAGTACAGCTGCATGGCCACAATGTGCGTTATCGTGGAGATGGCGGCATCAGTGATGGCCTGAACCTGTTTGGCCTGACGGCCAGCGGTGATGCGGAGATTATCGACACCAGCGGTGCCGGCATAAACCTGATTGCCGCCAATGTGGCCGGTGCGACACAGCTGGTCACCGATGGTGACATTGTGGCCACCGGTGACTTTGGCGCGGCATTGTCGATTCGCGGCATTGACGGGCCGGATGGCAACAACTGGGGCAATGTGCAGGTCATTGACAGCAATGACCTGCTGCTTGGAGATATCCGCCATGGTTTTAATTTCCAGCAAGACCCGGCAAACAGTTATCTGCGCCTGACAGCCGCCGGGGATATCACCCAGCAGGCAGGTTCCTCCCTGGCCTTGTATGGCCGTACCCTGGTGAATGCCGATGGCGACATCGTGCTTGACCAGGCCGGTAACGATTTTGATTACCTGACACCTGCAGATGCACCCCGGCTGACTGCCGGCGGTGCGATTGTGCTGCACGCCGTCAATGGCCTGACCCTGGGCAGCCTGACTGCGGGCGGCAATCTTGCCGTGACGGTGGCCGGTGGTGACCTGGAGCAGGCAGGCAACCTGCGTGTTGGCGGCGATAGCACATTGCAGGCCAGTGGTGCGGTGTTGCTGGGTATGCGTGACAACGGCACAGGCGGCCTGTTCAGTTACCATAACCGCTTTGACGGGCTGGTCAGTGTGGATGCCGGCGGTGTACTGCAACTGAGTGACTACAGCACGCTGAACCTGGGTGCTGTGTCGGCTAACGGATTCGAGCTGTTTTCCAGCGGCAATATTATTGGCCACGATGTGGTGGCCAGTAGCGGACTGAATCGCTTTTTTACCCAGTACGGCAGTGTGGTGCTGGATAACAGCGCCAACCAGCTGGGTGTGATTGGTGGGGTGGCACAGCAGGATATAACGCTGGTCTCCAGTGATGCGCTGGTCGTCAGCCCGTTTGCCATTGACGGCAAGCTGACCCTGAAAGCCGAGTTTGTCGAGTTTGCCGCTAAAACAGCGATAGACGGTGACTGGGTCGGCCTGTCTGCACCGCTGACCAACCATGTGGGCAGCCTGCATGTGGAAGCGGCCAACATCGGCACCGGTGCGCTGGTAAAAGCCGAGCCACTGCAGGACAGCCTGCGTCGTTTCAGCGTCGATGGGGAAGTCACGCTGGTCGGCAACGTGATTGATTTTGATCATGCCGAGTTTGCCGGCCCGGTGAATATCACGGCCACAGGTCCGGTAAAAATCCTCAACAGTGGTTTTGATTTGCAGCTGGGCAATGTGCAGGCCTCTGACCTGTTCCTGTCCAGCAGCGGCAGTATTCGTGGC
>DATCSZ010000003.1:0-21809 GCA_036568205.1 Pseudomonadales bacterium | reverse complement strand
CGACAAACAGGGGGTTGGCTGTGGGCAATGAGAGGTTTAAACAAGAAATTGCTGCCAACTATAAAAGGAGGCTGAAGCCGGGCCGGGTAGGGCGACCCAAAAAAGAAGCATCAAATTGAGCAGTAAAGGCTGTTAAAATTTTACTCTGACCCCGATTATCCTACCCCGATTATCCAGGAAGGTGTGCTGCAGAAAAGGTTTATTAAGCATATGGTAGATGCAATTTTTTATTTGTCTTTAATTTGTTTTACATGGGTGTTATGCAATTGGGCCTATATTTTTTTTCGGTTGTCAATTGATCCAGATAATGAGCACTACTCTAATAGGTTAGGCTCCATTGGAATTTGGTTAGTTTTTTTAGTAGCGATATTGTTGCTGGTTTTATATTTGAAATTAATATAGCGACACCGCCACAACAAAGAAATTTCAACCTTCAAAGGAGTGGTTAATCCTCGAATTTCAATGGCAATTCAATGGGACATAAAATAATTGGGGTCAGAGTAAAATTTTTGTTTTGCCATCCTCTCTATCTGATAGAGTGCGGTTTCAGCATAATAATTGGGGTCAGAGTAAAATTTCTGTCTTCCCGTCAACCTGCTAGAGTGCAGTTTCAGGAGTTTGATACGAAAGGAGTCGAAGCCGCTTATGCCACGTTTGCCACGCTTCATGCCTGTTGGTTATGCCTACCATATTATTCAACGAGGCAATAACCGACAGGCAATATTCAATTGCGATGAGGATTTTGCCGCGTATGCGAACTGGTTGAAAGAATATGCTGTGAAGCATGAAGTTGATATTCATGCCTGGGTATTCATGACCAACCATGTACACCTGTTGGCGTCTCCGAAAAATCCCGATGGTATCAGTCTTTTGATGCAGTCTTTGGGGCGTATGTACGTTCGTTATTTCAATAAGACCTGGTGCAGGTCGGGTACGCTTTGGGAGGGACGTTTCAAAAGTTGTCTGGTTGCGGATGATGCGTATTTGATGGGGTGTTATCGCTATATTGAGCTGAACCCGGTGCGAGCAGGCATGGTTTCTGATCCTGCTGATTATGTCTGGTCAAGTTATCAGTGCAATGCACTGGGCAGGCGCAGTGAGCTATTGTCACCTCATGATGCTTATCTTGAACTTGGCCCTACAGATGAAGAACGGCAGATGGCTTACCGATCATTATTTCAGGCAGAGTTAGGTGAAGGCATGATAAAGGACATTCGTGAGGCGACAAACAGGGGGTTGGCTGTGGGCAATGAGAGGTTTAAACAAGAAATTGCTGCCAACTATAAAAGGAGGCTGAAACCGGGCCGGGTAGGGCGACCCAAAAAAGAAACATCAAGTTGAGCAGTAAAGGCTGTTAAAATTTTACTCTGACCCCGATTATCCAAGGATGGCCCGGCCGTACAAGCTGTGCCATGACAGCCCGCACCCCCGGCCTTCTTCTTATACCGGCTGCAAGCAGCACTTCTGCCGGTGTCCCGGCGCCTGCCTGCCGTTTATTGCCATTTTCTGACATGCCTGTGATTAATTAGACAATTTCAGGTCTGCCGTTGGTGGGGGTGGCAGCTTTGCAGTATATTTACCCGGTTGCAAGTGCGCCGTTGGCGGCTTTTTTTGTATCGACGGACTGCGGGTAGTCTTTTTCATGTCAACACTTACCGATGCGATCTTTTTTTTCAGGGACGGCCAGGTAGTCCAGGAAATGATGAAAAGCGAGTTTGATGCCTTGCTGGACGGCATTTTTGATGCGCCTGACTTTGCCGGCCGCCGTATCGGCGCGGCCTATGCCCAGATTACCGACCAGCTGAAAATCAAGAGCCTGGTGTTTTTTATCATTGCTTTTGACAAGCAGGGGCGGGTGGCGGCTGACTGGAATGTGCCGATCAACCAGCTGATGCAAAGTGCCGGTCGTGGCCCTGATCTTGGTGCCGGCAAGATTCGTCTGGTGTGCAGAAGCCAGTGTCAGGTGCCGTGGCTGGCCGACCAGTTGTGGGAGCCGAAGCCGGCGGTATTCCAGGCGCTGGTGCAGTCGGTGCGGGATAACCGGCTGGGCATTGTTGAAAGCGATGAGTCCTGGGACAGTGGCTGGGATGATGTGCCGGTGCTGATGGCCGAACCCGAGCCACCGGTACTGTCGGCGACAGCCGAGATTCCCACCCTGATGCCGGACAGTATTCCCACGCTGGAGCCGGTAAAGCCGGCACCGGCAGCCGCTTCGGCGCCGGCCGGCAAGGCTGCGCCGGCTGCGGACAGCAGTGAAGAATACCGGATGCTGAAAAAGGAATTTGAGGCGATGCAGGCCGCCTACTCGGTGCGCATCGACAAGCTGCAGAAAGAGCGCGATGCGCTGAAGGAGAAAAACAAGACCATTGCTGACAGCCTGAAACAGCAGGCGCGTGAGCAGGTTGAAGCGCTGACGGTGGATTTTCGCCATGATGTCGATAAAAAGGAAACCCAGATCCGGGCGCTGAAGGCGCAGCTGGAGAATGAGCAAAGACGGTATGCCGAGCTGAAGGAGCAGCAGGTGGAGCAGGCCAGCCAGTACCAGATTGATCGTGAGGAAATGATGGATCGCCTGCAGCAGGGGCAGCTGGTCAGTGCTGACAAGATGGAGGCGCTGCAGGCCGCCTTTGCCAAGGAACTGGAGGCCAAGGTGGATGCTGAAACCGCTAAGGTCAACGAAAAACTGGCGATGCGCGAGGTGGAGCTGTTCTACCGGGAAGAGCAGATGACCCTGTTGCGTGAGGAAATTGCCGAAGCACGTGCGGCGAAACAGGCCTTGCTGCAGGAGCAGGGCAGCGATGTATTGCAGGCGCTGGAGGATAACAGCGTCACCCTGGTGGTGTTCCAGCCCGGTGTCGGCCATATTACCCTGGCCTATGATGATGTTGGCCAGTTTCTGGATGATCGGGTGGAGTACCTGGCGGGCCGTTGCGGTGTGTCAGTGGAGCATTTCAGGGCTTGGCAGAGCCACTATAGCCGGCCGGTATGCCAGCATGTGGATGGCAGTGGCCAGGCCTGTGAGCAGCGTGTAAAAAAGGTGGATATGGTGGCGCAATTTGTACCGGGTGAATCGGATCGTTGCCTTAACCACAAACCGGCACGCCAGGCGGGCTGATGAGCAGCAGCCTGGCTGATTTTGCCGCCATGCTGCCGCGCAGCAAGGTGGCCGTTACTTCCCTGCATACCACCAACAGCCGGCGCCATCAGGTGTGCTGGCAGATGTTGCGGCTGGACCAGCTGGATGGCGAACTGTCCGGCAACAAGCTGTTCAAGCTGCTGCCACATTTGCTGGCTGCCCGTCGTCATGGTGCTGCCTCAGTACTGAGCTTTGGTGGCATGCACTCCAACCACCTGCATGCGCTGGCCGCTGCCGGCCGTCGGTTTGGCTTTGCCACCATCGGTGTGGTGCGTGGTTATGCGGCGCAAGCGGTCACGCCAACGCTGGCCGATTTGCGGGCGATGGGCATGCATATTCATTTTGCCGATCGTGAAGAATATGCCTGTCGTTATCAGGCGGATTACTGCCGGCAGCTGGCGCAGCAATACGGTGCCTGGGTGATTGGTGAGGGCGGTGCCGGCCAGCCGGGCCGTGATGGCGCGGCATGGATTGCCGATGTGATCGACAACAGCATGGCCGTGCGGCCGGATATCATTACCGTGGCAGCCGGCACCGGCACCACCTTTGCCGGCCTGTTGCAAGCCATGCCCCGGCAGGCAGTGTGGGCCTTTGCGATGGCGGGCAATGTGCGCGAGCTGCAGGCACTGGCCGGCTCCGTGGTCGGCTCCGTGGCCGGCAACGATCGCTGGCAGGTGTTTGATGATGGTGGCCGTTTTGGCCGTATCAGCCCGGCACTGGCCGGCTTTATGTACGAATTTGAACAGCAGCAGGGGGTGCTGCTTGATCCGGTGTACACGGCGCGCATGTGCCAGGCTGTCGACGGCCGGATAGGCCGTGGCGAGATTGCCCCCGGCAGCCATGTGCTGAGCCTGCACACGGGCGGCCTGCAGGGCCGGCGTGCATTGCAGGACAAGATCCGCCGTCTGGCGGCTGCGTATCAACACGAGGTGATGTATGAGTGTGCCTGAGCAATTTGTCAGCAAAACCTTGCTGCAATCGTTTGTGCCGCTGGCCGGCCTGACGGCTGAGCAGCTGGATTTGTTGCTGGCCCAGTCGGAGGGCTTGCACCTGTTCAAGGGCCAGACGCTGGTGAAAGCCGGTGACAGCCAGCCGCTTCACCTGTACCTGGTGCATGGCAGCCTGCGTCTGGTGGATGACAATAACAACGAGCAACGCATTGAAGCCGGTGACGCAGCGTCCTGGCAGCCCCTGGCGCATCATTTTCCGCGCCGGGTCACGGTGCTGGCGGATTCCGATTGCAGTGTGCTGAAGGTGGATTCCGAGTTTCTGGAAAAACTGCTGTGCTGGGGACAGGTGTCGCGCTGCCTGCTGGCCGAGATTGCCATGAATGCACACTATGACGAGGACTATTTCTGGATTCGCAAGTTGCTGGAATCGAAGCTGTTCTACAAAGTGCCGCCAATGAATATCCGCAAGATCCTGCGCAAGTTCAGCGAGCAGCGTGCCGGCAGCGGCGATGTGATTATCCGCCAGGGTGAGGAGGGCAGCTGCTGTTTCCTGCTGAAAAGCGGCCGCGCCGAGGTGCGGGTCAATGACCAGCCGGTGGCCACGCTGGTTGCCGGTACGGTGTTTGGCGAAGATGCACTGGTCACCAACAAGCCGCGCAACGCCACCATCGTGATGCAGGACGATGGTGTGCTGCTGAAGCTGGAGAAGCAGGATTTTTACCAGTTGCTGATGCAACCGGCGGTGACAATGATCACCGCCGGCAATCTGCAGGGTTTTTTGCAGACCGGCGCCCAGCTGCTGGATGTACGCACCGAGGCGGAATACAGCCTTGGCCATCATCCGCAGGCAATCAACCTGCCGCTGAACCTGGCGTACCTGAAATCCCGTGTGCTGGACCGGGAAAAACGCTATATCACCTATTCGGTGTCCGAGGAACGTGCCAAGGCCGCCGCCTTCCTGCTGAATGAGCAAGGCTTTGAAGCCTATGCCCTGCAATCCGGCCTGCATGCCCTGCCAAGAGACATCGCTGACCAGTTTACTGCGGTATAATGCCGGCTGCCCTGCCAGCCACCTGGTAGCGCGGCATATCACCCGGTAACGGCGGTTATCGCAACAAGCGGATGTTTTTTCATGATAGAGACACAATTTCGCAATATTGGCCTGATTGGCCGGGTAGGCAGCGAGCTGGTGCAGGAATCGGTACGTGCGCTGGCAGCTTTTTTGCTGGGGCGCGGCCTGAAGGTGATTCTTGATGAGGCGATTGCCCAGGTATTGCCGGAGCATGGCCTGCAGGTGTGCAACCGCAAGCTGATCGGTGAGGCCTGTGACCTGGTGATTGTGGTCGGTGGTGATGGCTCGATGCTGAGTGTGGCCCGTGACCTGGCCCGTCATGATGTGCCGGTGCTGGGTATCAACCGCGGCGGCCTTGGCTTTCTGACGGATGTGCCGCCGGTGGATTTTGAACCGGTGCTGGCCGAGGTGCTGGCCGGCAAGTACACCACCGAAAAACGGTTTTTGCTGGATACCGTGGTGCGCCGCAATGGTGAACCGATTGGCAAGGGCAGCGCCTTTAACGATGTGGTGGTCAGCTCCGGTGAAACCGCCCGCATGATTGAGTTTGCCACCTATGTGGAGGGCGAGTTTGTTTATTCCCAGCGTTCTGACGGCTTGATTGTGGCGACGCCAACCGGCTCTACCGCGTATGCCCTGTCGGCGGGCGGGCCGATCATGCACCCCAAGCTGGATGCGCTGGTGATGGTGCCGATGTTCCCGCATTCACTGAGCAGCCGGCCGATTGTGGTGGACGGCAACAGCGAGATCAAGATTGTCATCGCCGAGGATAACCGTATTCACCCGGTGGTGACCTGCGATGGCCATCTCAGCATCAAGGCCGAGCCGGGCGATACCGTTTACATCTTCAAAAAGCCGCACAAGCTGCGCATGATCCACCCGCTCAACCACAATTTTTATGCAGCCTGCCGTGACAAGCTGGGCTGGAGCAGCAAGCTGGTGGAGTAATGACGCAGTTTGCCGGCTATGACATTATCGGTGATGTGCACGGCTGTGCCACGGCGCTGCGCCGGCTGTTGCACAAGCTCGGTTACCGCGAGACGGCGCAGGGCTTTGCCTGGGCCGGTCGCAGCCGGCCGCGTCAGGCCATTTTTGTTGGTGACCTGATCGACCGCGGCAGCCAGATTGCCGAAACCCTGTCGATTGTGCGCAGCATGTGGGAGCAGGGCCAGGCGCAGGTGGTGATGGGCAACCACGAGTTCAATGCAATTGCCTACCACACGCCGCTGGGCCAGGGGTTTTTGCGCCCGCACAATGAACGCACCGATCGCCAGATCAAGGCCACGCTGGACCAGTTTGTTGATGACCCGCAAAAATTGCAGCGGCATCTGCAATGGTTTCGCAGCCTGCCGTTTTTTCTTGAGTTCGATAATTTCCGGGTGGTCCATGCATTGTGGGACCAGGCGCTGATTGATGATTACTGGCGCCGCTACCAGGATAACCGGCTGGTGGATGAGCTGTTGCCGGAGGTGGCGGAGAAAGGCAGTTTTGCCCAGCAGTTTGTCGAGCGACTGACCACCGGGCTGAACCTGCCGCTGCCGGCCGGCCAGCAGCTGGTGGGGCGGGATGGTTTTATGCGTCGCAGTTTTCGTGTGCATTTCTGGGATGAGGCGGCCGATACCTACGATGACATTGTGTTCCAGCCGGATCCGCTGCCGGCCGAGTTGCGTGCCCGGCCGCTCAGCGAGGCTGAGCGCAATCACCTGGTGTTTTACGATGCCCGGCAAAAGCCGTTGCTGGTTGGCCATTACTGGCTGCGCGGTGCGCCGGCGCTGATGCGGCCGAATATCGCCTGCCTGGATTATTCTGCGGTCAACAGCGGCAAGCTGGTGGCTTATCGTATCGAGGCCGGCGACCGCTCGCTGTTGCCGCAGCGCTTTGTCTGGGTTGATTGCGGGCAGGCCTGCTGACATGCAGGCCGCGCTGCGCTTTGATTCGCCGCCGCCGGAACTGGCCGGTTTTGTTGCCTGGCTGAATGCCGTGCAGTTTCCGCATCGTGTCAACGAATACAATGGCCAGCTGGTGTTGTGGGTATACCGGCCTGAGCATGTGGCCTGGTTGCGGGAGCATTGGCAGTTGTACTGCCAGGGCCTGCTGCCGGCGATGACGCCACCGGCAGCAGGCCATCCCCGGCTTGCGCCATGGATTTTCCGTTATCCTTTGACGATGCTGTTGATGCTGCTGTCGACTGGCGGTTTTTTGCTGGTGTTTTTCCAGCTGCTGACGCCGCTGTCGTGGCTGAGTTTCCAGGGTTTTGTGGTGACCGACGCCGGCCTGCAGATGAACAGCAGCGTAGAGTGGCAGGCATTGCTGGCGGCCGGCCAGTGGTGGCGCCTGCTGACGCCGATGCTGCTGCATTTTGACCTGCTCCATCTGGTCTTTAACCTGGTGTTCCTTGGCCTGTTTGCCCATCAGCTGGAGCGCCGGCATGGCGCACTGCGCTTGCTGCTGCTGGTGACGGGTTTGTCACTGGCGGCTAACCTGGCCCAGTATATGGCCTCACCGGATGTGCTGTTTGGTGGCATGTCCGGTGTCAACTATGGCCTGCTGGCCTTTTGTGCGCTGGCCAACCGCCGCCCTGGCCCGCGCTATGCCTTCCCGCCTGGCCTGTTGTGGCTGTCGCTGCTGATGATGGGGCTGGGCTTTGCCGATGCCTTTGCCCTGTTCGGTTATCGTATCGCCAACTGGGCGCACCTGGGCGGTTTTGTTGCCGGCCTGCTGGCTGCTGCCGTGCTGCCACGCCGCTAAGCCTTGCAGTTTGTTCATTTGCCGGCGGTTGCATGGCCTGATTGCCGATAGTAGAGTGGCTGGTTATCTGTCCGTGGGCCGTTGACGGCCGTCAATGCCGGGAGTGGAATCCGTTATGAAATCTTGCCTGATTATTATGCTGTCCCTGTTTCTTGTCGCCTGTTCGCAGGACGAGGCGCCTGCTGCCGGTGGCGGACAGATGCCGCCGGCCACGGTTCGCACGGGTGAGCCCGAGCCAGGCACGATGGAAGAAATACTGACTATTGCCGGCTCATTGCAGGCCAACCGCTCGGCGCTGATCAGTGCCGAGATTGCCGGCATTGTTGATACCGTCAATGTCGCTGACGGCCAGGCCGTGGCGCAGGGCGACCTGCTGTTTACCATTCATTCTGCATCGTTGCAGGCCGAGCTGCAGCGCGCCGATGCCAATGTGCAGCTGCGCCGTGAAGAGCAAAAACGGGTGCAGTCGCTGTTCAAGCGCAATGTGGCCAGCCAGTACGATGTCGACAAGGCCAATGCCGAGTTGCTGACCGCCGAGGCGGATCGTGATTTTGCCCGTGCCGAGCTGGCCAAGGCCAGTCTCAGGGCACCGTTTGCCGGCACGCTTGGCATTCGCCGGGTCAGTGAGGGCAGTTATGTCCAGCCCGGTGATGCACTGATTCCGTTGGTGGAACTCGACCCGCTGCTGCTGGATTTTTCTGCTCCCGAGACAGTGCTGGCAATGATCGGTGTGGATACCGTGATGGAGGTGCAGATTCCGGCCTTGCAGCGCACTGTGCAGGCGGTGATCAGCGCGATTGAACCGGTCGTCAGTGAAACCACCCGCAGTGTGCGCATCCGTGCCCGGGTGGCCAATACCGACGGCGTGTTGCGGCCGGGCCTGTTTGCCAGGGTGTCGCTGCCGGTCAAGGTGGTCAGCGATGTGCTGTGGCTGCCGGAATCGGCCCTCTTCTACCAGGGGGATGACAAGCTGGTGATGGTCAGCGATGACGGCAAGGCGCTGCGCAAGAAGGTCGACGTGGCCGGTTTCCGTGATGGCCGGGTGGCCATCCGTGCCGGGCTGGATGCCGGCGATGTGGTGGTGATTTCCGGTCATCACAAGTTGCCGTTTGATGGCATGCCGTTGATGCCGGTGGATGTGGCACCCGGCGATGTCGCAAAGCCGGCGGCAGGGCAGGCTGACTGATGAACGGGCTGCGTATTTTTATTGAGCGGCCGGTGTTTGCCACCGTGCTGAACCTGCTGGTTATCCTGGTGGGGCTGGTGGCACTGAACAAGCTCACCGTGCGGGAATACCCGAATATTGATGTGCCGGTGATCAGTGTCACTACCGAATATACCGGTGCGTCGGCATATATCATGGAGTCGCAGGTTACCGATGTGCTGGAAGAATCCCTGTCCGGCATCAACGGGGTTGATTTTATTGCCTCCAAAAGCCGTCAGGGCAGCAGCCAGATTTCCGTGCACTTTGTACTCGATCGTGACCCGGATGCTGCTGCCTCCGATGTGCGTGACCGGGTGTCACGGGTGCGCAGCATGTTGCCGGATGAGATCAAGGAGCCGGTAATTGCCAAGGTTGAGGCGGATGCCACGCCGTTTATGTACCTGGCGCTGACATCAACCATCCGCCCCGGCACCGAGGTCAACGATTTTGCCGAGGAGTATGTCAAGGATGCATTGCAGACCATTCCCGGAATTGCCGAAATCCGTGTGCTGGGTGCCCGCAAGCATGCCATGCGGGTGTGGATGCAAAAGGATCGCATGGCTGCCTACAAGGTGACTCCCGGTGATGTGATTGCGGCTATCCGCGCGCAGAACCTGGAGTTGCCGGCCGGCCTGATTGAAAGCAGCGAGCGGGAGTTTACCGTCTATCCCAAAACCGACCTGGTCACCGAGGAAGATTTCCGCAACATCATTATCCGTGTCGAAAATGGCTACCAGCTGCGCCTGGCCGATGTCGCTGATGTGCGTATGGGGGTGGAGTCCGAGCGGGTGTTTGTGCGTTATAACGGCGAGACAGCCATCGGTATCGGCGTGGTCAAGCAGGCCACTGCCAACCCGATGGATGTGGCAAAAGAGGTGCACCGGCGGGTTGGCCGTTTGCTGAAGGACTTGCCCGAGGATATGGATCTGGCAATACCGCATGATACCAGTGTGTTTATCGAGGCCTCGATCGATGCGGTATGGAGCACCCTGGCTGAAGCGTTTGTGCTGGTGCTGCTGGTGATTTTTTTGTTCCTGCAGTCAGGCCGTGCCACGTTTATCCCGATGTCGGCGATTCCGGTATCACTGATCGGCGCGTTTATGGTGATGTGGCTGCTGGGGTTTTCCATCAACCTGCTGACCCTGCTGGCCCTGGTGCTGGCGATTGGTATTGTGGTGGATGATGCGATCGTGATGCTGGAAAACATTTACCGCCACCTGGAAATGGGCAAAAGCCCGAAACAGGCAGCGATCGACGGTGCCCGGGAAATCGGCTTTGCGGTGGTGGCGATGACGTTGACGCTGGCAGCGGTGTTTGCCCCGGTTGCGTTTACCGAGGGCCAGACCGGCCGCCTGTTTGTCGAGTTTGCCCTGGCCCTGACCGGCGCCGTGCTGGTGTCCGGTTTTGTGGCGCTGACGCTGTCACCGATGCTGTGTGCAAAATTTCTGCGCCAGCACGATCATGATCCCGGCCGGCGCCGGTTTTTCCTGTTTATGCTGTTTGAAAAACTGCTGGATGGCAGCCGCGATGCCTATCTGCGTTCGCTGGACTGGCTGCTGGCCAACCGCTGGTTTGGCTGGCTGACGCTGGCGCTGTGCCTGCTGGTGTCACTGAGCCTGGTGCCGGTTGGCCTGGCGCCACGTTCGCTGGTAACACCGCTGGCTGATGAGCTGTCACCGGTTGAGGACCGCGGCTATTTTTTCACCATTGCCATTGCCGCAGAAGGTGCCACACCGGAGTTTGTCAGCCGCGCCAATCGTGGCAAGGAAGCAGTCTACCAGGGCATGGACGAGGTGCGCGGTTATTTTGTGGTGGCCGGCTATCCGGATGCCACCCAGGGCATTTCGTTTGTACCACTGAAAAAGCACGACGAGCGGGAGAAAAGTTCCAGCGAGCTGGCGATGGAGGCAATGGGCGGCTTTTTTATGTTGCCGGATGTGATTGCCTTTGCCATGCCACCGCAATCACTCGGTTCCGGTTCATCAACGCCGATTTCGCTGATGTTGCAGACTGGCAAGGATTTTCATGAGCTGAAACGGGTGGGCGACCTGCTGGTTGAGCGCATGAGCAGCAATCCCGGCTTGAACCAGGTGCGCCTGGACCTGCGCCTGAACAAGCCGGAGCTGCAGATTGATATCGACCGGCAAAAAGCGGCCGATCTTGGCATTGCGGTGGAAGAAATTTCCCGCACGCTGGAAACCCTGCTGGGCGGACGCAATGTCACCCGTTTCAAGATGGATAACGAACAGTATGAGGTGGTGCTGCAGATGCAGGATACCCAGCGCAATGCCCCCCAGCATGTCAACGATATCTACCTGCGGGCGGCCAGCGGCGAGATGGTGGCCTTGGGCAATGTGGTGACGCTGACACCGGCGACCACTGCCAACGAATTGCCGCATTTTAACAAGTATCGGGCAGCGCAGATCACCGCCGGTATCAATCCCGGCTACAGCATTGGTGAGGCGGTGAAGTTTATCGAGGCCGAGCTGGCCGATATCAGCCCGGAGATGCGTATCGACTACCGCGATACCACCCGCGAGTTTATCCAGTCCGGCAATACGCTGCTGTTTGCGATGGTGCTGGCGCTGTTTTTTATCTATCTGGTGCTGTCGGCGCAGTTCGAGAGTTTTGTGGATCCGTTTATTATCCTGACTGCCGTGCTGCCGGCCTTTATCGGTGCGCTGCTGGCGCTGAAGCTCAGTGGTGGCAGCCTGAATATTTACAGCAAGATTGGCCTGATCACACTGATTGGCCTGATTACCAAACACGGCATCCTGATGGTCGAGTTTGCCAACCAGGCGATGGCCGACGGCATGGACCGGCTTGCTGCGATCAAGACGGCAGCCGGCACCCGCTACCGGCCAATCCTGATGACTGCAGCCGCGACGGTGCTGGGCGCATTGCCACTGGCCTTTGCCAGCGGCTCCGGCTCGGAAACCCGCCAGGAAATCGGCTGGGTGATTGTCGGTGGCCTGTCGCTGGGCACACTGCTGACCATGATTATTGTGCCGGTGGTCTTCATGACACTGTCGCGCCGGCAGCTCCAGCCGGCCGCATGATGGCATTTTCCGGGCCGCCGTGGTGTATAATTGGCGGCCCGAACAAGAGGCCCCGCGATGGATTTCCAGAACCTGATTGACCGACTTGATCCTGCCATTTACCAGCGCCTGAAAACCGCGGTAGAAACCGGCAAATGGCCTGATGGCCGGCGCCTGAGCGAGGAGCAGCGTGCGCTGTCGTTACAGGCCGTGATTGCCTATGAAATTGAGCATGACTTTCCGGAGCAGCAGCGTACCGGCTATGTCGATACGTCGCGCTCGTCCTGCCATGCTGATGATGAAACGCCGCTGAAGTGGCAGCACTGAGGAGTTCCCGTGCCGATTCTTGCCGAAGGCAATATTGCCAAAATGCACTGCCAGCATGCGTCACCGGTGCAATATTCCTTGCCGGTTGGCGATGCATTGCTGCCAATGAATGCACTGATCGGCAGCCGGGTGAGCCTGGCCTTCCGCCAGCAGATTAATTGTGTGGCTTGCCAGCGGCTGACCAAAAAAAGCTTTAACCAGGGCTATTGTTATCCCTGCTTTAAAAAACTGGCCCAGTGCGACAGCTGCATTGTCAGCCCGGAGAAATGCCATTTTCACCTTGGCACCTGCCGCGAGCCGGAATGGGGGGAGGCCAATTGCATGATTGACCATATTGTCTACCTGGCCAACTCGTCCGGCATCAAGGTTGGCATTACCCGCCACAGCCAGGTGCCAACCCGCTGGATGGACCAGGGTGCGGTGCAGGCGCTGCCGGTGTTGCGGGTGAAAAGCCGTTACCTGTCCGGTCTTGCCGAGGTGGTTTTCAAGCAGCATATTGCCGACAAAACCCAGTGGCAGGCGATGCTGAAAAACCATGTTGACGAGATCGACATGCAGCAGCAAAAACAGCGCCTGCTGGCTGATGTTGCTGACGAGCTGCAACAGTTGAATGCCGAGCATGGCCTGCAGGCGGTGCAGGTGATCGATGATGCCGATGAATACCGCTTTGACTACCCGGTGCTGGAATACCCGAGCAAGGTCAGTTCGCTGAACCTGGACAAGACGCCGGAAGTCGGTGGCCTGTTGATGGGTATCAAGGGTCAGTACCTGATTTTTGATACCGGTGTGATCAACCTGCGCAAATACACCGGTTATCTGCTGGCGGTGTCACAGGATTGATGTCGCAGCCCTTGGGTTGCTGAGGGTTGTCACCATTATTGTTTTGTTATAAGGCCGGCAATCATGATTGCCGGGTTCATGTTGTTACCAGGGTTATGCCATGTCTGCCATTGCTGCTGTTCATCTTGCCGATTACCGGGTGCCGGATTTCCTGGTGGATACCACCTCGCTGCGTTTTGAACTGGGCGAGGCGTGCACGCGTGTCAGCAGCCGTCTGGCCATGCGCCGCAACCCGGACGGTGACGCCACGGCAGCGCTGTTCTTGCACGGGGAAAAACAGCGTCTGCTGTCGCTCAGCATCAATGGCCGCTTGCTGGGTGACGATGAATACCGGCTGACCGATGACGGCCTGCGCATTGCCAGTGTGCCGGAGCGGTTTGAGCTGGTTTGTGTCAGCGAGATGGACCCTGCCGCCAATACCGAGCTGGAAGGGCTGTATCTTTCCAATGGCATGTACTGCACCCAGTGTGAGGCCGAGGGCTTTCGCAAGATCACCTATTACCCGGATCGCCCCGATGTCATGAGTGTGTTTGATACCACGCTGGTGGCCGATGCCGGGCGTTTTTCGGTGATGTTGTCCAATGGCAATTGCCTGTCGGACGAGATTGTCGATGGCAAACGAGTGGTGCACTGGCAGGACCCGTTTCCGAAACCCTGTTACCTGTTTGCCCTGGTGGCCGGCAACCTGGATTGCCTGCGTGATGTGTTTGTTACCGCGTCCGGCCGCCGGGTGTCGCTGGAAATCTATGCCGACAGCAAGGATATCGACAAATGTGGTTTTGCCATGCAGTCACTGAAAAAGGCGATGCGCTGGGATGAGCAGGTTTATGGCCGTGAATACGACCTGGACCGTTTCATGATTGTGGCGGTGGATCATTTCAATATGGGCGCCATGGAAAACAAGGGCCTGAATATTTTCAACACCTCCTGTGTGCTGGCGCACCCTTCTACCACTACCGATGCCGGTTTCCAGCGTGTCGAGGCAGTGGTGGCGCACGAGTATTTCCATAACTGGTCCGGCAACCGGGTGACCTGTCGAGACTGGTTCCAGCTGAGCCTGAAAGAAGGCTTTACCGTGCTGCGTGATGCGCAGTTTTCTGCCGATATGAACAGTGCGCCGGTCAAGCGTATCGAGGATGTCAGCCTGTTGCGCAGTCTGCAGTTTGTCGAGGATGCCGGGCCGATGGCGCATCCGGTGCAGCCGCAGAGTTATATCGAGATTGCCAATTTTTATACCCTGACGATTTATGAAAAAGGCGCCGAAGTGGTGCGCATGCTGGCACAGTTGCTTGGGCCGGTGCAGTTTCGCCAAGCCTGTGACCTGTATTTTTCCCGCCATGATGGCCAGGCAGTGACCTGTGAACATTTTGTGCGCTGTATGGAAGAAGTCAGTGGCCGTGATCTTGGCCAGTTCCGGCTGTGGTATCGCCAGGCCGGCACACCGACGCTGGTGGTGCGTGACAGTTATGATGCACAGCAAAAACGTTATAGCCTGACGGTGCGCCAGCAGTTGCCGGCCGTTGCCGGGGACCAGGCCGCTGCCATGCATATCCCGCTGAAGGTCGCCCTGTACGGTGAGCAGGGAGCGCTGGAGCTGCACTGCAATGGCGAGACCGCAGGCAAGGAGATGATGCTGGATATTACCCTGGCGGAACAGGAATTTGTGTTTGAACAGCTGGCCGAACGGCCGGTACCTTCACTGCTGCGCGATTTTTCGGCACCGGTGAAAATCGATTATCCGTATCACAGTGAGCAGCTGGCGCGGCTGATTGTGCTGGATGATGACGGTTTTTGCCGCTGGGATGCGATGCAGTCGCTGCAGCTGCTGGTATTGCGGGCGATGGTGGATGGTGATCCGCATGAGGGGCTGCAGCAGCGCCTGCTGGAAATCCTTGGCCAGCTGCTGCAGCAGGCTGACCATGAAGACCCGGCCTTGCTGGCCTTGATGCTGGGCCTGCCAACAGCGCGTTACCTGGCGGATAGCTATGCGGTGGCCGATCCTGCTGCCATTGATGCGGCGGTGCAGGCGCTGGCAGACAGCATTGCCATGGCACTGCAGCTGCCGTTGCGGGCGCTGTACCAGCGTTTGCAGGGGCAGGCGACCGGTCTTTGTGCATCGGCAATGGCGGCTCGCAGCCTGCGCAACCGGGCGCTGGCCTGCCTGTTGCGGCTGGATCATGCCGATGACCGGGCGCTGGCGATGCAACAGTTCAGCAGTGCCGACAATATGACCGATCAGCTGGCGGCAATGACCGCACTGGTGCATTCGCCGTATGCGGCTGCCGAGGCCGAACAGGTGTTGCAGGCCTTCTACCGGCAGTGGTCGCACGAAACGCTGGTGGTGAATATGTGGTTGCAGGTGCAGGCCAGCCGTCCGCACGCCGATGCGCTGCAGCAGGTGCAGCGCCTGTTGTCGCATCCGGCCTTTGATGCCGGTAACCCGAATTGCATCCGTGCGCTGGTCGGTGGCTTCTGCCAGCAGAATTTTGCTGCGTTTCATGCGGCGGACGGTGGCGGATATCGTTTTCTGGCTGAACAGGTGGCCTTGTACGACCGGCGCAACCCGCAGATTGCTGCCCGGTTGCTGGCGCCTTTGACACACTGGCGCCGTTACGAGCCGGCGCGTGCCGCGTTGATGCAGCAGGCATTGCAGGGGCTGCAGGCATCGGCACAGAGCAAGGATGTGCTGGAAGTGCTGGGCAAAAGTCTGGCGCCGGATGTTTGATGCGACTATGGTTATGAAGCACATTCCCTGTGAGGCTGGTCCATGCGTGTATTAACGGTTTTGATTCTTGTCCAGGTATTGCTGTCGGCATCTGCCAGCGCCAATACCATTTATCGTTGCAAGGATGCGTCCGGTCGCATGATATTCCAGCAGGTGCCGTGTGCCGAGGACCAGATTACCGGCAATGCCTTGCCGCAGCAGCTGTGGCGCCAGATGCGCGGCCTCGCGGCTGAAGGAGAGAAGATTCTCAATAATCTGGGTGCCGATGTTGAGTCGATAAAGCAGTGCCAGGCCAGCATGCAGTCGTTCCAGCAGAAGCTGGATGCCCTGCGGCCGCAGGTTGGCCAGGTGGCACGTGGCCATCCTGATTTGCTCAAGGCACACAGTGCACTGGGTAACTGTGCGACGTGCAGGACATCGGCGATTGCCAATTGTTCGCTGGCCAAGGACTACCTGGACCGGGCGATGGTGAAACTGACAGAATATTGATTTGAATCATTAGAATCCCGGGTTTTTTCTGCGTATAATCGCGCCCGGTATTGCGAGATTTGTTAGGAGCGGGCAATGAGTGAATTCAGAAAGTATGAGTGTGTTATCTGTGGCTTCATCTACGATGAAGAGCTGGGTTGGCCGGATGACGGTATTGCGCCGGGCACCAAGTGGGAGGATGTTCCGGAAGACTGGAGCTGCCCGGATTGTGATATCAGCAAGTATGACTTTGAGCTGATGGAAGAGTAATCTGCCGCAGCCAGCCATAAAAAAACCGCCTGATGGCGGTTTTTTTATGGCTGGTAAATGGCGCGGCATGGCGACCGCGCCGGTCAGGATCAGCGTTTGTCCATTGGCAGGAAATCACGCTCGGTATGGCCCGTGTACAGCTGGCGCGGACGGCCGATGCGGAAATCACCGCTGATCATCTCGTTCCAGTGGGCTACCCAGCCGACGGTGCGGCCAACAGCAAAAATCACTGTGAACATCGAGGTCGGGATACCCAGTGCCTTGAGGATGATACCGGAGTAGAAATCGACATTCGGGTACAGTTTTTTCTCAATGAAGTACGGGTCTTCCAGTGCAATCTGTTCCAGGCGCTTGGCGATATTCAGCAGTGGGTCATCGGTAATGCCAAGCTCTGCCAGCACTTCGTCAGCCGTTTCCTTCATTACCTTGGCGCGCGGGTCAAAGTTTTTGTACACGCGGTGGCCAAAGCCCATCAGGCGGAACGGGTCATCCTTGTCCTTGGCACGGGCGACAAACTCATCAATACGTGATTCATCGCCAATTTCCTCCAGCATGGTTAGCACCGCCTCGTTGGCACCGCCGTGGGAAGGGCCCCACAGTGCGGCAATGCCGGACGCGATACAGGCAAACGGGTTGGCACCGGTAGAGCCGGTCAGGCGTACCGTGGAGGTGGAGGCATTCTGTTCATGGTCGGCGTGCAGGATAAAAATCTTGTCCATTGCACGGGCCAGTACCGGATTGACTTTTGACGGTTCGCACGGGGTGCCGAACATCATGTGCAGGAAGTTGGCGGAGTAATCAAGGGCGTTGTCCGGGTAGATGAACGGCTGGCCAATCGAGTACTTGTAGCTCATCGCAGCGATGGTTGGCATTTTGGCGATCAGGCGGAAGGCGGCAACTTCACGGTGTTTCTCGTTGGTGATATCCAGCGAGTCATGGTAGAAGGCGGACAGCGCGCCGACCACACCACACATAATGGCCATCGGGTGGGCATCACGGCGGAAACCCTTGAACAGGTTGTTGATCTGGTCGTGCACCATGGTGTGGTAACGGATGGTTTCAACAAACTTGTGTTTCTGGGCCTTGTCAGGCAATTCACCGTAAATCAGCAGGTAGGCGGTTTCCAGGTAGTCGGACTGTTCGGCCAGCTGGTCGATAGGGTAGCCACGGTGCAGCAGCACGCCGGCATTGCCGTCGATATAGGTGATTTTGGATTCGCAGGATGCGGTGGATACAAAACCGGGATCATAGGTAAAAATGCCCTTGCCGGTCAGATGCCTTACGTCAACAACATCTGGCCCGATGGTGCCCTGGTAGACAGGCAGTTCGATCGTCTCCATGCCGGGCACATTGAGGGTGGCTTTTTTGTCTGTCATTGCAAACTCCTGCTCTTTTTTGCTTTGTCTGGTTGGCTGGCGCTGTACGGGGCCGGCCTGTCGGCTGAATGCCAATTTACCAAGGGGCTGTGTAATTTGTCCGGTTGTGCTGGCCAGGCAGCGCCGGTGAAATATGGTGCTATCAAGGGCTGCCGGCGGTGGTTGCCGGGGTCGCTGGCAGCTTGCTGCCGGCGGGCTGAAAACACGTTATTCCGAGGCCAACACTATAGAGACAAATAACCGCTTGTCAATTAAAAGCCGTCTATAAAAAAACGTTAACCAGGCGCCGGCAAACGGCAGCGCAAGGCATGGCTGGCAAGGCCTGCGATCCGTTTGTATTTAACCGGCGTTGCGCCTATAATGCCGCGCTATTCTGGATGGGTCGGGGTGGTTTACCCGGCTTCCTGTCAACGCGCCTGCGGGCGGATTATCAACCATGAGAAGAGCACAGCAGTGAAAGATACCAGACCTGTAAACCTCGATATTGGCAGTATACGGCTGCCGATAACCGCGTATGTCTCTATATTGCACCGCATCTCCGGTGTCGCCATTTTTGTTGGTGTGGCGGTGTTGCTTTGTCTGCTCGACAGCAGCCTGCAGTCACCGGAATCGTTTGCCGAAACCCGCCAGGCGCTGGCGGACAACCTGATGCTGAAAGCTGTGGTGTGGCTGGTGTTGTGCGGTTTCATCTATCACAGCTGTGCCGGCGTAAAACACCTGATAATGGATGTCGGTATCGGTGAATCGCTGGAAGGTGGCAAGCGCGGCGCAGTGATTGTGCTGGTGGTGTCGGTGATCTTGATGGTGTTGGCAGGAGTCTGGGTATGGTAACGCAGGTAACAAATCTGGGCCGCAGCGGCCTGTATGACTGGTTGTTCCAGCGTGTCAGCGCGGTTGTGCTGCTGGCTTATGTGGTGTTTGTGGCAGTTTACCTGCTGTGCAACCCGCAGCTCGATTATGCGCAATGGTCGGCCCTGTTTGGCCAGACCTGGATGAGGGCGTTCTCAAGCCTGGCGGTGCTGTCGGTAGTGGGTCATGCCTGGATCGGCCTGTGGGCGGTGTCAACCGATTACATGACCACCCGCATGATGGGCCGCAAGGCTACGGTGGTGCGCCTGCTGTTTCAGGCAGTCTGTGTGCTGGTTCTTTTTTACTACCTCGTTTGGGGTTTGCAGATTTTGTGGGGTTAAGCAATGGCAATTCGTACGATGTCCTTTGATGGTGTGATTGTCGGTGGTGGTGGCGCTGGCATGCGTGCTGCCCTGCAGCTGGCTCAGTCCGGTTACAAGACCGCGGTTATCTCCAAGGTTTTTCCGACCCGCTCGCATACGGTTTCTGCTCAGGGCGGTATTACCTGTGCGATTGCCAGTGATGACCCGAATGATGACTGGCGCTGGCATATGTATGACACCGTCAAGGGTTCTGATTACATTGGTGACCAGGACGCGATTGAGTATATGTGTTCGGTTGGTCCGCAAGCGGTGTTTGAGCTGGATCATATGGGCCTGCCGTTTTCACGTACCGAGCAGGGTCGTATTTACCAGCGTCCGTTCGGTGGCCAGTCGAAAAACTTTGGTGAGGGTGGCCAGGCTGCCCGTACCTGTGCGGCAGCTGACCGTACCGGCCATGCCCTGCTGCATACCCTGTACCAGAGCAACCTGAAAAACAAGGCGGTATTCCTCAATGAATGGTATGCCGTGGACCTGGTGAAAAACCAGGACAATGTAGTGGTGGGCGTGATTGCCATTGATATTGAAACGGGTGAAACGGTATTTGTGAAATCCCGTGCCACGGTACTGGCTACCGGTGGTGCCGGTCGTATCTATGCCTCGACCACCAATGCCCATATCAATACCGGTGATGGCGTTGGCATGGCCTTGCGTGCCGGTTTCCCGGTGCAGGATATCGAAATGTGGCAGTTCCACCCGACCGGTATTGCCGGTGCCGGCGTTCTGGTTACCGAAGGCTGTCGCGGTGAAGGTGGCTACCTGGTTAACAAGGATGGCGAGCGTTTTATGGAGCGTTATGCCCCGAATGCCAAGGACCTTGCCTCACGTGATGTGGTGGCACGTTCGATGGTGCTGGAGATCCTGGAAGGCCGTGGTTGTGGCCCGAACGGTGACCATGTTTACCTGAAGCTTGATCACCTGGGTGAGGATGTGCTGCACAGCCGTCTGCCGGGTATCTGTGAATTGTCCAAAACCTTTGCCCATGCCGATCCGGTCAAGCAGCCGATCCCGGTGGTGCCGACCTGCCATTACATGATGGGTGGTATTCCGACCAATATTCATGGCCAGGCGCTGACCCAGGATGCCGATGGCAATGATCACGTTATCGAAGGCCTGTATGCCTGCGGTGAGGTGGCGTGTGTATCCGTGCATGGCGCCAATCGCCTGGGCGGCAACTCACTGCTGGATCTGGTGGTGTTTGGTCGTGCGTCCGGCCTGTTTATTGAAAAGGCGCTGCGTGAGGGTATCGAGCATCGCGAGGCATCGGAAACCGACATCGATGCGGCCATGCAAAGGTTGCGCAAGGTCAACAGCTCACAGGGCGGCGAAAGTGCTGCAACGCTGCGCAAGGAACTGCAAGGCATTATGCAGAACCACTTTGGTGTGTTCCGTCGTGGTGACTACATGCAGGAAGGTATCCGCAAGCTGGCTGCACTGCGCGAGCGTATCGAGAATGTCCACCTGGATGACAAGAGTGATGCATTCAACACCGCCCGTATCGAGGCGCTGGAGCTGCAGAACCTGTTTGAGGTGGCTGAGGCAACAGCGGTTGCCGCTGAAGAGCGCAAGGAAAGCCGCGGTGCGCATGCCCGTGACGACTTCCAGAGCCGTGATGACGAAAACTGGTTGTGCCATTCCCTGTACTTCCCGAGTGAGAAGAAAGTCGGCAAACGGGCCGTCAACTTCACCCCGAAGACGGTGGATACCTTTAAACCCAAGGCACGTACCTACTGAGGCAGAGGCGATAGTATGTTGAAAGTCAGTGTTTATCGTTACAACCCGGATACGGACGCCGAGCCGTACATGAAGGATTACCAGCTGGATACCGGCGGCAAGGACCTGATGGTGCTGGATGTGCTGGAGTTGCTGAAAGAGCAGGATCCGGGCCTGGTTTATCGCCGCTCATGCCGCGAAGGTGTGTGCGGTTCGGATGGCATGAACATCAATGGCAAGAACGGCCTGGCCTGTATCACGCCGATCTCGGAAGCGACCGGTGGCAAGGGCACGCTGGTGATCCGGCCATTGCCGGGCCTGCCGGTGATCCGTGATCTGGTGATTGACATGAGCCTGTTCTACAAACAGTACGAAAAGGTCAAGCCGTACCTGATCAATGACACCCCGGCGCCAGCGATTGAACGTCTGCAGTCGCCGGAAGAGCGCGCCCACCTGGATGGTTTGTACGAGTGTATCCTGTGTGCCTGTTGTTCCACAGCCTGTCCGTCGTTCTGGTGGAACCCGGATCGGTTTATCGGCCCGAGTGGCTTGCTGCAGGCCTATCGCTTTTTGATCGACAGCCGCGATACGGCTACCGATGAGCGTCTGGCCGAGCTGGATGATCCGTTCAGTGTGTTCCGTTGTCACGGTATCCAGAATTGTGTGGCGGTTTGCCCGAAAGGCCTGAACCCGACCCGTGCAATTGGCCATAT
>DATCSZ010000002.1:0-19142 GCA_036568205.1 Pseudomonadales bacterium | reverse complement strand
CATCATGGACACCGGCCTTCGCCGGTGTGACGGGACATAAGTGAGAGTGACGGCAGAAGGGGGACGCCGGCCCCCGATCAGGGTGAGGGCAGGCTCTTCGCTGGTGTGACGGTTCTTTATTCCGTCTTTCCGGAAAATGCGCAGCATTTATCCGGAATCCAGTGGCTTACAGACAGCAAGGTACAAAAGACGCTGGGCACCGGCTTTCGCCGGTGTGACGGGCCAGGGACGTCGGCAGTATTACGGGGCAAAGGCGCAGGCCGTCGTGGTCGGGTAACGGCACAGGCCGGCATTCCCCCTATGCGTTATGCCGGCGCAGGCCGACAAGCGCAGCGCAGAACGCCAGCATTGCTGGCAGCCCTGGCAGGGGTGAGCATCGCCGATGCGAATACATCCAGAGGTAGCCTGCACCAAGCCATTATGGACACCGGTCCTCGATCAGGTCCAGGACAGGCTCTTCGCCGGTGTGACGGGGTAAGGGCGCCGGGCTGACGTAGCGGGGGTGTCAGGTTGTATTTCTCCCCTGACACCTGACACCTGACACCTGACACCTGACACCTCACCCCCTTGCACTCAAAACGCCAGTTGTGCACCGATACTGAGCAGGCCGTAGTGTTTGTTGAAGTGTTTGGCGGTGAGGCTGTTGTAGGCGAGCGGGATTTCGCTGATGAACTGGTTGTGCATGTACTGGCCGGTCAGGTCCAGCCACAGCGTGCCGACAACACGGTAGGCAATTCTGCCGACCAGGGTGTGGTTGCTGTAGTAAGCGGTGTCGCCGCGTGCCTCGATGGCATCGTCGACCTTGTCGCGGCGGGTGTAATAAAACAGGTAGCCACCATGCAGCAGCCAGTTTTGTGTTTGCCAGGCCAGGTTCAGGCCGGCCTGGACAAACTGCGCATCGTAACGCAGCTCGCGGTAGACGTTGACGTCGTTGGCATCGTAGCTTTTGCTGAAGCTGGTGACGACGGTGTCTTCAAAGCAAGGGGCGGCCAGCGTGCCGATGTATTCACTGGCGGTAAAGGCCAGGTCGTACAGGCAGCCCTGGTACAGGCCGGTGCCGCTGATGCTGTCAAAATCCACCGTGCTGTTGCCGATGCTGACCAGGCTGCTGAACAGCAGCTGTTCGGCCAGCGGCAGGCTGAATACCAGGTCCAGCTGCAGCTGGCTGTCGCTCGGGTCTTCAATACGGATTTGTGAGGTCTGGGTGGCGGCCAGGCCCAGGTTGTATTGCCGCTCGACGGTGCCGGCCTGATTTTGCCAGGCGCTGGCGCGCAGGGCCAGGCCGGGGCCTGCGCCTTCACCATCCAGCAATACAACGTGGGCGGCCAGTTGCCAGCTGTCCAGTTCGGCGGCAAAGTTGCCGACACTCACCTCGCGCTGGCGCCAGCTGGCATCCACGGCAATGCGGCGGCCAATGGCCAGGCTGCCGTCCAGGTGCCAGCCATCGTAATCGCTGCTGTCCACACCGTAATCATCGGAAAAATCCAGCACGTCAAAGGTTTCGTTCATAAAGTCATAGCCGGCGGCCAGCCGGCTGCGGGCCTCGGCCTGCAACAGCGCATCCAGCGGGGCGGCCGTGGTGATGGCCGGCAGTGGCAGGGCAAATAACAGCAGCAGGGCAACAGAACGGGACATGGCAAGGCAACTCCGGGGCGGACAGCGGCAGATCATAGCATTGACGGGTTTTTGCAGGCAAAAAAAACGGCGCACCTGGGTGCGCCGCTTTTAAGCCCTGTATGGGCTGCTGTACTTATGGGGCTGGGTT
Source organism: Pseudomonadales bacterium (assembly GCA_036568205.1). GTDB lineage: Bacteria > Pseudomonadota > Gammaproteobacteria > Pseudomonadales > DT-91 > DATCSZ01. Next base: position 17,377 of record DATCSZ010000002.1, on the reverse strand, counting down.
GATGGTCAGGAAGCCAATCGAGTAATACGCGATTGGCAACGCCACTTGTTGCAAGGTGTCCGGGTTGGTAAACATAAAGGGTTCATAATATGTGCCGAGACCACTATTGAAGTCGTGGGTGTAAAGCGGCGTGGCATCTTCATAACGCAGGTTCAGGTTGCTGAATGCCATCAACACAGTAAAATTACCTTCCAGGCTGAGCAAGGACTGCACCTCGCTTTGTACGCCGGCATCAATAACAGTCTGGCTGTTTTTCACACGATCGACTATTTCGCTGTAATTCAGCGACACCTCGTTATTGGCGTTCACCGATATGGTGTTGGCGGCCAGGTTGTTCAGCACCAGGGTCACTGTCTTGCTGCCGGTATTGGCATAAACATAAGCACGGGCAGAAGCAGGCACAGTGGCTTCAATCTGGCCGGCATTGTTGGTCACGTGAACGCCAGTCAAATACATATTCAGCGCACGACTTGATTCCGCTGCATAGAAGATCATCTCGATATTCTGGTCAATGGCAGGCTGGCCGGTGTTGAACGCATTCGGTACGCCCGCTTCTGTCAGCTCAAAATCAAAGCCGATAGTAGTAATCGGACCGGCTACCGCAGCGGCATTATTTGTCTGGAAATCACTGAGCGTAATCTCATTGCCATTGATCTTGAATGCATCATTTTTCAGGTACACATAGCGCCGCTCTGCAACGGAGCGTACGGTGGTGGTCGCTTCCGGGTCCAGCGTGATCACGGCAACACTTTCCAGTGTGGATGTGTCGGTTGCAGTTACCACGTTGTTCAGGTTGGTGGTCAATTCATTCAGCAGGTCAGTTTCGTCACCGCCACTCAGGCCGTCCAGCAGGTTCAGGTCGGTATCATTTTCCACATCGCTGACCACGCTGCTGAGCACAGTGCCCAGTACGGTGGTGTCAAGTGCACCGGTCTGTACATTGAACAGTGGTGTGGTGCTTGAGGTGTTTTCCAGTGCGGTGGCCAGGTAACCGGCTACCTTGGTTACCACGGTGATGTCGCCGGCTGTGGCGCCCATGGCATTGGAGACCTGCTGGATGATTTGCTGGATAGCCACCGTGGCCTTGTACAGGTTGACATCCTTGGTCGGGTCGGCATTCAGGATGTCGGTGTCGGCAGGCAGGCCCAGCAGGCCGGCCAGTTGTTCCTGGCTCATGCCGGATTCAGCCAGCATGGTGGTCAGCGGGCTGACAATCTTGCTGCCGGCCGGTGATTTCAGGGCGCCGGTAAACGGGTAGGATTCGGTGGCGGATACATTGTTGCTGCCGCCGCTGACCAGGATCTGGCCGTAACAGGCAGGCACAAACGTAAAGCGGCCGTCTGCAGCTGTCAGTGTTCTTGGTTCGCCGGCGTCGACTACGCCGTTGCTGTTGAGGTCACACGTGACGGTAGAACCCTCAAGCGGGCCGTCTACGGCCAGGCCGGAAGAAGTTGGATAACCGCGGTTGCTGGAACCGTCGCCGCTGCAGGCGGCCAGTGTCAAGGCAATTGCGGAGGTGAGTAGCAGTTTGTTGGTGTGTTGCATGGCGTCAGTCCCGTGTCCAGTGAGTTGTGGCCCGAAGGTTTCCGATTGGTAATGGTTGCTGAGTCTAGGGCCATTGCGTGACGGGTGTCAATAGTGCGCAATGGCCGATGTATCAATAAATGGCTGCCTTACGGGTAGCCGGATTCGTTTTTGTCCAGTGTGACTTCCACCACTTTCCAGACATTGCTGTAGGTGGAGACCAGCGAGAAGACGATGCGGCCCTGGCCCTTGTACAGGGCTACCTGGCGCACGATATCATGGTTGGCGACATTGAACGGATTAAAGGCCTTGCCGGTCTGGTGCTGGTAGATGGCGGTGGGCTGGCCGACCAGGGCATAGGCCTCGTTCATGCTCATGCCTTCACGCACCACGCTGATCGGGCTGTACTTGCCATCGGCCGGTGTGCTGGCAGCAGCCGGTGCAGCGCTGGCGCTGGCCTTGGCAACCTGCTCCAGTTTGACGCTGCCTTTAACATACGGTTTGTCATCCGGCAGGCGCTTGTTCAGGTTCTTTTTGGCGTGGCCGGCCAGCTTGCGGTGGCCGGCGTTGTCGGCAACTTCCTGCAGGACCGGCTGGTAGCGGTTGGTTTTGGCGTTGGCCAGGGCCTTGCTTACCCAGGCCATTGCGTCAATGACGGTGGCGCTGCTGCTTTCCTTGTAATCGCGCAACAGTACTTCGGCAGCCACGTCCAGCACCTGCGGGTTGCTTTCGCCGCTGCTGGCCATGCTGCGGGCAGTGTCGCGGATGGTGGTAGGGCCGCCATTGCTGAGCATTTCGATGTAACGCTGGCTGACCGGGTCGAGTTTTTGTTCGGCGTGGGCATTGCCGGCAAGCGCCAGCAGCAGGCCGGCGGTGATGGCAAGCAGTTGTCTGAATAACACGATGAGTCTCCCTGTAGTGCGTGGCGGCCTGGATCACAGGGTATCCCTGCCGTAATCAGTGGTGCATCATGCCATAGCCTGTGTGGCGGTGGAATGATGCAGTGTGTAAAAAAGATGGAAGTATGGGCGGGCGTGGCTTGCCGGGGATCCCCGTTACGGTCCGGAATATTTTTTAGCGGGGTAGCTATATGCCTTGCATAGAACGGTATGGCGTATAACCAGCCTTTCCAGAGACTCAAAACGATCCGTCGTACCGGCTCGATCCGTCACACCGGCGAAGGCCGGTGTCCATGATGGCTTGGTGCAGGCTGCCTGTGGATACCGGCCTTCGCCGGTATGACGGGATGGGGAAGCGAAGGCCGGTGTCCAGGTTTGCACCACACCTGGCGCTATCGGCATAAAGCTTGCCATTGCAGACCCGGATGTATTCCGGACGGTAGTGTGGAAATCCCGGACAGCCGTGGGCAGGCTTCCGGGACGGTGATGTTGCCGGCCGGATGGCCGGCTTAGTTATCGCGGATGGTTTGCAGTGCGGCGATGCGCATATCCAGCGGCGGGTGGCTGGAGAACAATTTGGCCAGGCCCTGTTTCCAGTGGCCGTTGATGCCGAAGGCGAGCATGCTTTCCGGCAGTTCGTCGGGCAGTTCGTATTCGCGTTTCAGGCTTTGCAGGGCGCTGATCATGGCCTGCTTGTCGGTCAGCGCGGCACCGCCGGCATCGGCGCGGAATTCACGATAACGCGAGAACCACATGACGATGATCGAGGCAAGGACAGCCAGCACCATCTCGGTGACCATGACGATGACAAAATAGGCAATGCCATGGCCGTTTTCATTTTTCAGTACCGCACGGTCGATAAAACTGCCGATGATGCGGGCAAAAAACATGACAAAGGTGTTGATAACGCCCTGGATCAGCGACAGCGTGATCATGTCGCCATTGGCGATATGGGCGATTTCGTGGGCCAGTACGGCTTTGATCTGGCGCCGGTCCATGTTGCGCAGCAGGCCTTCACTGACAGCGACCAGTGCGTTGTTTTTGTTCCAGCCGGTGGCAAAGGCATTGGACTGGTGGGCCGGGAAGATGCCCACGTCCGGCATGCCGATGCCGGCCTTGCCGGCCAGTTCCTGCACGGTGCTGACCAGCCAGGCCTGCTCGGCATTCTGCGGCTGGCTGATGATCTGTACCCGCGCCGAGAATTTGGCGATGGTTTTTGACAGCAGCAGCGAGATCAGTGCGCCGCTCATGCCGAACACGCCGCAGAAAACCAGCAGGCTGGTCAGGTTGAGGCCGCTGCCGGACTGGCTGAGGTAGTGCTCGACGCCGAGCAATCTTAGCGTGATGCTTGCGATGATCAGTACCGCCAGGTTGGTGGCCAGGAACAGGGCAATGCGCATCATGGGGTGGTTTCTCCGTTGGTGGTTATCTGTGGGCACTATATGGCCGGTGTGGGCAAAGTAAAGTTCCCGCCGGCAAAAAAAATCCGTTGTCGTGCCGGCTGTGCCGTTTGCCTGACAGCTGCTGTGCCGCCCCGGCCGACAAAAATGGGCCATTTGCCGGCCGGGGGATTGGATTGTCGGGCGGTTTTTGCGACACTTGCCGGCTTGCAGAATAACGTCAAACCACGAGGCTACCCATTATGACCCCAGAGCAACACGAGCTGGCAAAGACGCTGGTTGAACGCGCCCGCGCCATGATTCCTACCCTGAAGGCACGTGCCAACGAGGCGGCGGCACAAGGCCAGGTGCACACGGAAACGGTGCAGGAAATGCAGGAAGCCGGTTTTTTCCGTGTGCTGCAGTCCAGCCGTTACGGTGGTTATGAGCTGGACCCGCAGGTGTTTTTTGATGTGCAAATGGCGCTGGCTGAAGGTGACATGTCAGTGGCGTGGATTTACGGCGTGATTGCGGTACACAACTGGCAGATTGCGCTGTTTGATGATCGTGCGTCGCAGGAAGTGTGGAAGGACGATACCTCGGTGCTGATTTCATCGTCGTATATGCCGGTGGGCAAGGTGGAGCATGTTGATGGCGGTTTCAAGCTGAGTGGCCGCTGGGGCTTTTCTTCCGGTTCCGAGCATTGCCAGTGGACCTTCCTGGGTGCCATTGTGCCACCCAAGCCAGGCGAGCCTGCCGGTCCACCGGATATGCGCACCTTCCTGATTCCCCGTTCCGATTACACCATTGTCGAGAACTGGGACACCATTGGCCTGAAGGCAACCGGTTCCAATGACATTGTTGTTGATGGCGCATTTGTGCCCGAGTATCGCACCCACAAGGCCGGTGACGGTTTTGCCTGTATGAGCCCTGGCAATGCGGTGAATACAGCGCCACTGTACAAACTGCCATTTGGCCAGATTTTTGTGCGGGCGGTGTCCAGCGGTGCCATCGGTGCGCTGCAGGGGGCGATTGATGCCTTTATTGATGTCACCGCCAAACGGGTGGGTGTCAACGATGGCAAAAAAGGCTCGCAGGACCCGGATGCCCAGATGGCACTGGCCAAGGCCCAGACCTATGTGGACGAGCTGAAGCTGGTGCTGCGCCGCAACTTTGATATGCAGATGGCTGCTGCCCGTGGCGAGATTGAGCCGGTCACGCTGGAGCAGCGCATCCGCATGCGTTATGAATCGGCGCTGGTGCTGCAAAAGTGTGTGGAAGGCATCGACCTGATGTTCAATGTTTGCGGCGGTGGCGGTATTTTCAACAGCCATCCGGTGACCAAGTACTGGCTGGATATCCATGCCGGTCGTGGCCATGTGGCCAACCAGCCAGGCAAGTTTGGCCGTAACTGGGGCGCGGTAGAACTGGGCGAGCCAAACACGGACTTTTTCCTGTAAGCACGGTTGTGCAGGCAGTACCGGTAAAAGGAAGGCTGCGGCCTTCCTTTTTTTGTGGCCGGCGGTTTGGCTTTGCGGCAAAATCGGCTATGCTTGGCTGCTGCACGGTTGCAGCCGTAAAAACACAATATAGCCGGTTGTTATAATATTCTGCGCGGCTAGAATGTTTGACAAGTGAGTGACAGACATGGGGTTAGTAATGACAATTTCATCGAGGGCCTCGGCTGACGGCCGGGAGTTGTGTATCAGCATTGATGGCCGCTTTGATTTCAGTTCACACCAGGATTTCCGCAAGGCTTACGAGGATGTTGATGGCAAGCCGGAGCAGTATGTTGTCGACATGAACACCACTACCTATCTTGACAGTTCGGCGCTGGGCATGCTGCTGTTGTTGCGTGATTATGCCGGTGGCGATCATGCCAATATCAAAATCATCAACTGCAATGAGGATGTGAAGAAGATCCTGACCATCTCCAATTTCGAGCAGTTGTTCGATATTCACTGACCTGGATGCCGGACGAAACGCCGCTCAAGGTTCTGATTGCCGATGACAGTAATTCCGATCGCCTGCTGCTGAACCGGATTATTGAAAAACAGGGCCATGTGCCGTTGCAGGCAGCCGATGGTGTGCAGGCGATTGAGGTGTTTGAGCGTGAGCGGCCGGACATTATCCTGCTGGATGCGCTGATGCCCCGGCTGGATGGTTTTGAAACGGCCCGTTATATCAAGTCGCACAGCGGCGAACAGTTTATCCCGATTATTTTTCTCACTTCGCTGAACGAGGCGGACTCGCTGGCGCAATGCCTGGAGGCCGGCGGCGATGATTTCCTGACCAAGCCGTACAACCATATTATCCTGCAGGCCAAGATCAACGCCTTCCGGCGCATGCTGAAAATGCATGTGACCTTGCAGCAGCAGCGTGACCAGATTGCGGCCAACAACCAGCGCATGATCCAGGAGCAGGAAGTGGCCAAGCGCACCTTTGACAAGGTGGCGCATGAGGGCTCGCTGCATGCGCCGAATATCCGTTATACGCTGTCACCCATGGCTATTTTTAATGGTGATGTGCTGCTGGCGGCGATTCGCCCGAACGGCAACCTGTGTGTGTTGCTGGGCGATTTTACCGGCCACGGGCTGGCCGCTGCGATTGGTGCGATGCCGTTGTCGCAGACATTTTACAGCATGGTGGCCAAGGGCTTTGCGGTGCGGGATATCGTCACCGAGCTGAACCGCAAGCTGAAGGAAATCCTGCCGGTCGGGGTGTTCTGCTGTGCGGTCATGGTGGATATGGATTTTCGCAACAAGCTGGTGGAAATCTGGGCCGGCGGCATGCCCGACAGTTACCTGTATCGCCCGGACAGCCGCAGCATTGTTGCGGTGCCATCCACCCACCTGGCGCTGGGCATTCTTGAGCATGAGCGTTTTCGTGCCAATACCTATGTGTATGCGATGGCCAATGGTGACCGCCTGTTTTTGTGGTCAGATGGCATTGTTGAGGCCAGCAATGCCCGTGGTGAGCTGTTTGGCGAGCAACGGCTGCGTGACATTTTTGCCCGTACCGATGATGCCGGGCATTTGTTTGATGTGATCAACCAGACCGTCAACCGCTTTATTGCCGATACCGACCGTTCGGATGATTTGTCGATTGCCGAGATCAGCATGGTCGACCAGGCGGTGTTTGATGGCCATGGCCGGCTGGTGCCTAAGGCACTGTCGATTCCGCCGACCGACTGGTCATTTTCGTTTGAGGTGAGGCCGGTTACCCTGCGCTGTGCTGATCCGTTGCCGATCCTGCAGAAAATCCTGTCCGACCTGCCGGGGCTGCGGCCACGCAGCGGTGAGCTGTTCACGGTGTTGTCAGAGCTGTACTCGAATGCGCTGGAGCATGGCCTGCTTGGGCTGGAATCGGCCATCAAGGCCTCGTCGCAGGGTTTTACCCAGTATTACAAGGAACGTGCGCGGCGGCTGGAAAGCCTGCAGGATGGGTTTATCCGTTTTGATATTGAGTACCGGGCTGGCCAGGCCGGCAGTCGCCTGACCCTGGTGGTTACCGACAGCGGCAAGGGGTTTGATGTGTCCGGCATGCCGCTTGCTGGCAGTGAAGTGGTCGATTACAGTGGCAGGGGTCTGCACCTGATCTATGCCATTTGCAGCCGGGTGGAATACCTTGGCAATGGCAATCAGGTTAAAGTGGTTTTTGACTGGTAGGAATAATAATGACTGATACAGCGCCGCTTGATACGGCTGCCTTGCAGGAACTGCGCACCATTATGGGTGACGAGTTTGATTTGTTGATTGGTGTGTTTTTCTCGGATTCCGAGCAGCGGCTGCTTGATATTGCGGCGGCAATAGCCCGCCAGGATGCCGAGGCGCTACGCACCACGGCGCATGGTTTCAAGGGCAGTGCACTGAATATTTCGGCAGCCCGGCTGACCGAGCTGTGCCGGCGGCTGGAAGAGATGGGGCGCACCGGCCAGCTGGAGCAGGCCGGTGCCGTGTTGCAGGCGGTGCAGCAGGAGTTTGACCGGGTCAGGGCGTATCTGCAGTCGCCGTAGGTGCTTGTTTCATGCCGCGGATGTCCTGTCCGCCCACCTTGCCGCCGGTCAGTGACAGGATGTTGTCGGCGGTATCCCCCTTGCGGTGCTCAATCTGCACAATCACATAATCATAATCCACTGCCAGCCAGATAATGGTCTGCTTGTCGCTGTTGTCACGAATGCGTTCCAGTCGCTGTGTTTTCAGCCAGCCGACCGGGGTTTCAAGCCATTCGGTCTGTTCCTGCAGGCGATACTGCTGGCTGCGCACACGGTCCTCGTCAACAACCAGGTACTGCTGTTGCTGCAGTGTGCCGGATTGTTGTATCTGCAGCCGCATGGCCAGCTGGAAGCTGAGCGGATCATACACCGCCTGTGGTGTGTCGATGTGAATCTCGGGCTGGCGGTTTTCCCGGAAGCTGGCACTGCTGCCATCGTCGGCAAAACGGTTAAGGCGCTCAAGCCGTTTGCCAAACACCTTGCGCTGGTAAACAAACTCGATGGGTTGCGGTTGTCCATCCAGCAGGCGGAAACGGGAGGTTTCGCTGACCGAGGCCAGCATGGCGTTGGCGGTCTGGCTGAGCCGGTAATGGCCGTTTTCTGCGACCAGCTCGCGCATGCCGGTGACGCTAATGCCACGTGCTTCGGAGCGATAGTGCAGCTGGTAGGGGGTGATGCTGTCGGTCGCCATCGCCATTGCGCTGGACAGGCTGGCAATGATGACCAGCAGGCAGTTAATCCAGCTGGTCAAGATCCAGCCCGCCGGGCGGGATGTGTTGCTGGTCAAGCCGTGCGCCATCTTCATGCAGTGTCAACCTCCCTTGGATAAACCAGCTGGCCGCCAGCGGGTAGATGATGTGTTCCTTTTCCTGTACCCGTGTGGCCAGTGTTGCGGCGGTGTCATCCGGCCGGATGGCAACCCGGGCATGGATGATGGCCGGCCCGCCATCCAGCTCGGCAGTGACAAAATGCACGGTGGCACCGGCATGGCTGTCACCGGCAGCAATGGCACGCTGGTGGGTGTCAAGGCCGGGATAGTTGGGCAACAGCGACGGGTGGATGTTCAGCAGGCGGCCGGCAAAATGTTCGACAAAGGCCGGTGTCAGGATGCGCATGAAACCGGCCAGGATGACCAGGTCTGGCTGCAAGGCATCCAGCTGCTGTGCCAGTGCCTGGTCAAACGCGTCCCGGCTGGGGTACTGGCGGTGATCAATGACATGGTGGGCAATGCCGGCCCGGGCCGCACGCTGCAGGCCAAAGGCATCGGCCTTGTTGCTGATGACGCCGGCGATGTCGGCATTCAGCCGGCCATCGGTGCACTGGTCGATAAAGGCCTGCAGGTTGCTGCCGCTGCCGGAAATCAGCACCGCCAGCCGGGGGCGTGGCGGGTTCATTCGGTGATGACTACCACGGGTTCGGCGTCATCGTGGCTGCTGATCCGGCCGATGCGGTAGACGGTTTCGCCGGCTGCGGTCAGGCTGGCGATGGCCGCATCTGCCTGGTCGGCAGCAACACAGACCACCATGCCGATACCGCAGTTGAAGGTGCGGTACATTTCGCTGGTGCTGACATTGCCCTGCTGCTGCAGCCAGCCAAAAATGGCCGGTAATTGCCAGCTGGCCTGGCTGATGTCGGCGCGGGTGTATGCTGGCATGACGCGCGGGATATTTTCCAGCAGGCCGCCGCCGGTGATATGTGCCAGTGCTTTCACTTCAAGCTCGTCGATCAGCTTCAGCAATGGGCGGATATAAATGCGGGTTGGTGTCAACAGGGTTTCGGCCAGTGTGCGGCCGTGAAAGTCCTGCTGCAGGTCGGCGCCGGCGTGGTCGATGATTTTGCGGATCAGCGAGTAGCCATTGGAGTGCGGGCCGGACGAGGCCAGGCCCAGCAGCACGTCACCGGCGGCGACCTTGCTGCCATCAATAATGCGGGATTTTTCTGCCACACCAACACAGAAGCCGGCCAGGTCGTAATCGCCGGCCTGGTACATGCCGGGCATTTCAGCGGTTTCGCCGCCGATCAGTGCGCAGCCGGCCTGGGCGCAGCCTTCGGCAATGCCTTCGACCACGGCGCTGGCCATGTCGACATCCAGTTTGCCGGTGGCGTAATAATCAAGAAAAAACAGCGGCTCGGCACCCTGGACAATCAGGTCGTTGACACACATGGCCACCAGGTCAATGCCGACGGTATCGTGCATGCCGGTATCTATCGCCAGTTTCAGCTTGGTGCCAACGCCATCGGTGCCGGCCACCAGTACCGGTTCGCGGTAACGTGACGGCAGTTCACACAGCGCGCCAAAACCGCCCAGGCCAGACAGCACTTCGCTGCGCTGGGTGCGTTTGACAGCAGATTTGATGCGCTGCACCAGGGCGTTGCCGGCATCAATATCGACGCCGGCGTCTTTGTAGCTCAGAGATTGTTCAGACATGATCGGTAACCTGTGGATCGGTGCGCCATTCTAGCAATACTGCCGGCCCTGTGCCAGCTGCGGCGTTGTCTGTTGGCGGCAAGTTGTTACAATGACGGCTTTATCGCCGGATCGGGAACCTGCACCATTGAACGTTACCTTGTTACGCCAGAGTTTGTGTCGCCTGTTACCAGGCATGCCAGGTGGTGGCACCTCCCTGCACCGCATGATCAGCCAGGCAATTCTGCTTGCCCTGCTGGCCATGGTGCCACCGGCACTGGCGATCGATGGTGATTTTTATGCTGCCCGGGTGCCGGTAGCCGATCGCCAGCCGGACAATTTCAAAAAGGCCCTGCGTGAGGCGCTGGTGCAGGTGTTGAGCAAGGTTTCCGGTGCGTCGCGCGAGGTTGTCGTGAGCCGGCCGGCGCTGGTGCAGGCGCTGGCCCAGGGTGATGACCTGGCATCACAGTTTGTCTACCTGACGGAAAAACAGCACGATGGCAATGGCGACAGTGCCAATCAGTTGTACCTGAAGGCCAGTTTTCCCGAGCAGACCATTATTGATTTACTGCAAAAAGGTGGCCTGACATTCTGGTCGGCCGATCGCCCGTCCGTATTGCTGTTGCCGATGCTGAGTGCCGCCGGATCGGCGCGCTGGTTATACGATGACCACTGGTACGAGCAGCAGCTGCAGCAATGGCAGCAGGGCAGCATGTTGAACTGGGGCCTGTCGGTGACGTTTCGTGCACCGGACGGACTGTTGCCCCAGCAGCTATGGCAGCTTGAGCCTGCCGCGCTGGACCGTTTGCAGCAACAGCTGCAGCGACCACTGGCGATTGCCCGTCTGGATGCCGTTAACCAGCAGGCCGTCAGTGGCAACCTGGTGCTGGTTGATGGTGGCCAGCAGTGGCTGTACCCGATCGAGACTGCCACGCTGGATGCGTGGCTGGCCAGCGCAATGGACCAGGTGGTGCAACAGCTGGCTGGCCGCTATGCAGTGCAACTGTTATCGACGGACAGTGAAATCATGCTGGTGGTGGATGAAGTTGCCGATTACGCCGCTTACCATCAGCTGCTGGCCTATCTGCAGGCGCTGGATATTGTCAAAACCGTTTATGTGCTGGGTGTTGACCAGCAGACCTTGCGGCTTGCCGTGAGCCTGCAGGCGGATGTGGCGCAGCTGCGCAAACAGCTGGCAGACGATGGCCGCCTGCAGCCGGCTGTGTCTGCCTTTGACAACCTGTATCAGCTGAACCTGCGCTGGCAGCCTGCGCCTGTCGCAGTGCCGTGACGGAGCTGGCCATGTCTGATCGTGAAGCACAGCAGCTGCTGCCCGGTTTTTTCCTGTCCAGTGATGCCGATTTTGCCGGTTTTTTTACCCCGCCTGCGTTGCGGCTGGTCAGTGCAACCCTGCAGCGCTGCATCCGTGAGCGTGAACCCGACTGTATTTTTCTGGCCGGGCCTGAGGGCAGTGGCAAGAGCCACTTGTTGCAGGCTGCCTGCAATGCCGCCGCACAACAGCAGCTGCGGGCCTTGTACCTGCCCTTGTCCCAGCTGTGTGCCTACCAGCCGGCCGAGGTGCTGGAAAACGCCGATACGGTGGATATTGTCTGCCTTGATGATATGGAGGCGATTGCCGGCAAGCTGCCCTGGCAGGAGGCAATTTTTCATTTGTATAACCAGCGTTTCCAGCAGGAAAAACCGCTGTATTTTGCTGCCCGGGTACCAGCCCGTGCATTGTCGCTGGAACTGCCGGACCTGGCCTCGCGGCTGGCGGCCTGCCTGGCGTTCCAGTTGCCGGCACTGGATGATGAGCAAAAGGCAGCACTGCTGATACATCTGGCGCAGTTGCGGGGTATGGCGCTGAACGAGGTTTGTGCGCGTTATATAGTCCAGCATATGCGTCGCGGCATTGCAGACCTGGTAGCCATGCTGGAAAAACTGGATCATGCCTCACTGGTGGCCGGCAGGAAACTGACCGTGCCGTTTATCCGGGCTGTACTGGATGAGCCATCACTATGAGTATGCAGCAACAAACGGGGCAGTGTTCATGATTGGCCGGATTGTCGGGGCCGTACTGGGCTGGCTGGCATTTCGCCATCCGCTGGGCGTGCTGCTCGGCTTTGCCATCGGCTGGTATTTTGACCGCGGCATGACGACCACACTGCGCGGCGGGCCGCAGGTCGACAAGGCTGCCTTGCAGGCCTTGTTCATGCAGCTGCTGTTTACCAGCCTGGGGCGGCTGGCCAAGGCGGATGGCCGGGTCAGTGAGGTTGAGATCGCCCATACCGAGGCGATTATCCGCCATATGGGCCTGGATGCTGAGGGTCGCCGGCAGGCGATTGACTGGTTTCGCCAGGGCGCGCGGCAGGAGGGTGATTACCAGGCGCTGCTTCAGCGGTTTGCCAGCCTGTCGGCACGCCGGCCGGATTTGCGCCGTATGCTGCTGGAAATGCTGATCCAGCTGACGCTGGCGGATGGTGTGATCGATGAGGCTGAACAGCAACAGCTGCTTGTGGTGGCGGTTGCGCTGGGGGTGCCGGAGGCGATGTTCCGCCTGTTGTTGCAGCAGCTACAGGCGCAGCAGCGGTTTCGCCAACAGGGCGGACGGCAGCAGCAGGGTGATGACTTGCAGGCGGCCTACCAGGCACTGGGTGTGAAGGCGTCAGACAGTGATCAGCAGATCAAGAAATCCTGGCGCAAGCTGATGAGTGAACATCATCCGGACAAGCTGATAGCGCAAGGTGCGCCGGAGGCAGTGGTGCGTGAGGCAACCGAACGCTCACAGCTGATCCAGGCAGCCTATGACACGATTAAAAAGGCGCGCCGCTCAGTCTGATGTGTCAGGGTCGTCGTTGTTTTCCGGCTGCCCGGTTTCCTCTTTTTGTTCTTCCTGTGCCTGTTGCCGAGGCGCTTTGCTGAACAGTCGCTTAAGCGGCTGCCAGACCAGCTGCCACAGTGTTGCAGCAAAGGCCAGCAGCAGGGTAAGCAGGGTCATCAGTGCGCCAAGACCAATGCCCGGGCCGACATAGGCATGAGCGACCAGCGGCAGACACAGCAGCAGTGTCAGGAAATACAGGTTCATGGCTGGCATTGTCTCCGTTGGCGGGCAAAAAAATCCGCATTCATCATGGCCGGCAGGCGTTCGGCTTCCTGCACGGCGGCACTGTAGTGCTGGTCAATCCGGTTGGCATACAGCCATACCAGCCGGCCATCGTCAGTGATTTCCATGACCCGGCCTTTTTCGCTGTCACTGAACAGGATATTACCATTGGCCAGCCATTGTTGTTTGCCCAGCGTCTTGCTGTAAAACGGCAGTTGCGGGCTGCCCTGGAATATCGTCTCCACCCGGTTGTCCGGCAGATGGATACGCAGGATACGGCTGAAGGCCTGCGGGTCATCGGCAGCAAAACGGTTGTTGTTGTCATAGACGGCGATGGTGTTGCCATCAAGGAAATCCGGGTCGTGCTGGCGCAGCATCATGCCACTGATCCAGTGTTTCACCCGCCAGCTGCCCGGCTCAACAATCATGATGCTGTTGATATTGCGCATCGATACCATGATGTCGCCGTGCTTGATAAAGCCTTCGGCCAGTGTCGCGGGAAAGACCTCGACATCATTGACATGCAGTGTGTCACCTTTGACCACCGGGTCGGTATTATGCAGGCTGGACAGGTACAGTGCACCGTACAGCTGGTTGTCGGCCAGGATTTGCAGCACGGATTGTTTGTCGACGACTTTGCCGGCCGGGCTGATGCGGTACAGATACGGCTCGATGTAATACGGCCAGTGCAATGGCATTGAGTTTTTGCCCACCGTCGGGTGCTGGTGTGCCGAGGTCCAGATAAAACCCTCATCATCAATATCGATGGAGTGGTGGGTCTGTTCGGCCAGTCGCCAGATGACCTTGCCGCAGGCATCCAGGCGCACCATGCCGAGGTACTCGAAATTAAACAGCAGGTCACCATTGGCCAGTATTTCGGCGCCGTGAATCATTGTGCCGGGTGCGGATTTTGGCCGGCGGAAATAAGCCAGGTGGTCGGCATCCGGCCAGATATCAAACCAGCTGATAGGCCACTGGTGAATGATGTCGCCATCGCTGTTGATTACGCTGACGGCCAGCTCCTGCCGGCCGGAGAAATGCACCAGCTTGGTCAGCCCCGGCATCATTGCATCCGCCTGCTTGTGCAGCAGGCGCGTGCTGCCGCCATCCTTGTGCAGATACCAGGGCTGGTCAAACAGCACAAAACGGATCTGCAATGCCTCGTCGACCAGGCTGGCAATGCGGTGCTGGTTGCGCTCGGCAATCACGCCATAGGCGGTTGCCAGCAGTACCAGGCTGGCGCCAATGATTATTTTTTGCGCCACAGGCTTCATGTCAGAATGTTTTGCCGATACGGATGCGAATGCTGCGCGGTTCGCCGATGAAATAACGTTCAGTATTGCTGAACGGCGCTACATCGGCACGATCGGCATAGTGTTTATCCTGCAGGTTGTGCACGGCAATGCCAAGATCCCACTGCTGCGGCAGCTGCTGGTGGTATTTCAGGTTGAACAGGGTATGGCCGGGATAGCTGTAGCGGTTTTCCGGGTCCAGGTAGTAGCTGCCCATGTAGACCGTTTCCAGCACAATGTCGGTGCTGTCCTGCGGCATCAGGGTGATCAGCAGCTTGTGCATGTGCCGTGGTGCGGTGTCGATGATATTGTTCTTGATGTCAGCGGCACTGCTGAACAGCAGCTGCGCATCACTGGCATACTGGTGTTTGGCATAACTGAACACGCCGCTGATATTCAGGTGCTGGCCGATGTCCGTTGACAGGCTTGCCTCGATGCCACGGTGACGGGTTTTCTGGCCGTCGATAGTATGGCGATTGCTGTCCTTGATGATGACGTTGTTCTTTTTCATCGTGTACAGGCTGATCTGGTATGAGGCGGCACTGCCTAACAGGCCACTAAAGCCAAGTTCGGCTGAGCGGATTTTTTCCGAGTCGATGTCGGCGATGTCCTGGCCATTTTCCAGCCGGAACAGTTCGCCGGTTTGCGGTGCACGATAGGCCTGTGCCAGGTTGACAAACAATTGCTGGTGCTCCAGCCAGCGCCAGTTGATGGCAAACTTGGGTGACCAGTTATAAAAATTCAGTGCATCATCCGCCGGTGCCTCGTAGCGGCAGGCCGGGCTGTTGGCACAGGGGTTGTTGGCGGCCAGCTTGTTGTTGTAGCGGTAGCGCGCGTATTCGTAACGCAGGCCCAGTGTCATGTCCAGGCTGTCATGCCAGGCGGTGCGGCTTTGCAGGAACATGGCTGCGGTGCTGGCCGCGACGGTGAAGTTGTAATGTTCGCCGGCCGGAAACAACGGCGAAACGGCGGTTTTCTGGTATTGTTCAAGAAAACCGTAGCTGTAATCAAAATCAAAGCCGGTGACCAGTGTGGTGTTGCCGGTGAACGGCCGGTAATAGGCAGTTTGCACGCCAAGGCTGTCGTGGCCGTTTTCTTCCAGTGGTGTGCCGGGCTGGAAGTGCATCAAGAACTCCATGCGGTTGCTGCGCAGATAGGGGGTGACAACAAACAGCTGGTCATCTGACGGTGCCAGGCGGATATCGGCCTGGTAACGCAGGGAGCTGGCATTGCGGTAGGCATCCGGATCGGTGTTGACGTCACGCAGGTCGTCATCACGCCAGGCGTTTGTGCCTTGCACGTAACCGGCGGTTTGCTGGCGCAGGTTGCTGAGGTTCAGGTTGTGCACGATGGTCCAGTCATTGACCTGCTGGCGATGCTTGTAGCGCAGTTTTTGCTGGTCGAAACCGGAGGATTTTTTATAACCGTTGTCATCAGTGACATGGGCCTGGACAATCACGTCCTCGCTGCGGTGATCCAGCAGCAGCCGGCCGTAGTCATGGGTGTTTTCGTATTCGGCGGCGATGCGGGTGCGTGGCTGTGCGGAGAAGGCCGGCGAGATAATGTTGATAACACCGTGCATGGCGTTGGAGCCATGAAAGGCGCTGCCGGGGCCGCGCAACACTTCAATGCGGCCGGCCTGCTCAAAATTGGCATCAAACAGCTGGTTGACGTTGCAAAAGCCGGGCGCACGCAGCGAGACATTGTCCTCACTCATCAGGAATGGCCCGCAGCCACCGGCACCGGTCAGCACCGGCGACCGGATGGCGGTCAGGTGTTCCTGGCCATTGCCCTTGCTGATCCAGCTGCCGGGGCTGCTGGTCAGCAGTTCATAAATATGCATGGGTTGCTGGCGTTCGATATCGTCAATCACGCTGATGCTGTGGATGTCGCTGTCGTTGTCGATACGTTCGGCGGTAATGGTAACGGTTTCCAGCGCGCTGCCGGCAGGACTGAATGCCAGCAGGGCGGATAGCAGGGCAAGAGATGGTTTCATGCGGGTTTCTCGTCGATTGGTCGGGGCTGGATAAACAGCCCCTCGGCTTCAGTCAGGGTGCTGCCATTGAACAGGCATTCCCCCTTGATCCAGGTTTTTCGCCCTTGCTGGCGGTCAATCCAGGCGCGGAAATGCAAGGTTTCATGCAGCGGTGTCGGCTGGCGATACTGGATGGTCAGCCAGGCGGTGTGGCTGGGCTTGCCGCTGCAGGTGGTCAGCAGGGCCAGCAACTGGTCGTAAATGCCGGCAATAACGGCGCCATGCACCAGTCCGCGCGGGCCTTCATAAGCACGGTTGCAGTTGACCGTGGCCGCCAGGGTGATGGTACTGGCGTCATACACGGGTTGCAGCGGCGGGGCAATCGGGTTACACGGGCCACTGACCGGGCTGTAGGGCAGGGTATGGCGGGTGTCGCTGGTGGCAAGGTGGTTATTGAAATGGCCGATTGGCCGGCGCCCTGTGCAGCCGGCCAGTTGTGCCGTCATTGCTTCAACCTGTTGCTGCAGTGATGCCAGCGTTTCCACTGGGGCGCCGGTGCTGACCAGTTGCTCAATCAGCTGGCGCAGGCTGTCGGTCAGCGCTTCATGGGCAAGCAGTCGTGGGGTATCTGCTGTGTTCATTGCATGATGCCAGTCAAAAAGGGCGATTATGCCCTAAATCCGGGCAGAATGCAGAGGCTCATTGGCGCCGTTGCAGCCAGTGAGTGAGCAACGCCCCGGCCAGCCACAGCAGTACTGCGGGGATGCCCAGCACCAACAGCCAGCTGGCATAATGGCGGCTGCC
>DATCSZ010000001.1:0-1035 GCA_036568205.1 Pseudomonadales bacterium | reverse complement strand
TTGCCAAAGTCGGCTTGCAGGCGTGTGGACAGTTGCTCAAGCTGTTGTTTGCCATACCCGGCCCGCAGCTTTCCTTGTTGCTCCTGCTCCACAATCAGGCGCCCTACATGCCAATAGGCTTGCACCATTTGCCGGTTTACCACCTGCCGGACGTGCTGACGCGCTTCTTGAATTACCGAGCTGATGGCGGTGTAAAGGCTATCGGGTATTGCGTCCTTATTGCTCATATTGTACCTCCTGCTTCACAAAGGGTTTGAGTACGGTAACCAGCTCAGCCACATCATCGGGGGTAAACACACCATCAATGCCCAGGTGGGATACCGAGGTAAACGGCGCATCGTAAAGTTTTTCGATGACGATGGCGCCGTGTTCGGCAATGTAGTTTTTCAGCAGGTTCATAAATTGCACTTGCCGGGCTGTCAGGGTCGGGTGGGCGTGCAGAAACTGCTGGAAGTGTTGTTCAACCACTTGCGGCTCCAGCCCGATAATTTCACGCAAGGTGTGCTGCAGCTGGTCGGCGCTGCGGCCATAAAACTCGTTCAGCAGCTTCAGGTTAACGCCAGGGTGGCTGGTGAGAATGGTGGAGGTGAGTGTTGCCAGCTCTGCTTCGGCAATCGGCTGGCCGTTGCGGATTTTCTGCAGGGTGGGGTTGGCCGCAATCATCTGGTCAAGAATGCCTTTCAGCTTGCGGCGGTAGAGCATGGCCTCGTTGGCGCCGGCAATTTTTACTTCACGCTCATCCTCTTTTACCCCGCCATCAAGGGTGCCGGTGGTGCTGGTTTCAAAGCCGGGGCCGGTGTTTCGCTGGCGGTATTTCATGATGCCGCGCAGGGCCTGGCGGGCTTTTTCCAGCTTGTCGATATCGGCATTCTGCCAGAACCCGGCACTGCGCACGTCGGCAATGATGGCGTCTTTCTGGCGCACGGCCTGGATATTCACGGCCAGCTTGTCCAGCTCGGCCAGCAGTTGATCGCGGCCATCCTCAAAGCAGCTGGCCTGCTCCACCAGGCAGCGTTCTATGCCGGCCATCAGTTT